>DASQKC010000132.1:0-9823 GCA_035630755.1 Actinomycetota bacterium
CTCGAAGAACAGCTCCTGCCACTGGCGCACCATCCCCAGGTAGCCGTTGTTGAGGATCGCCGTGATGAACGGGATGTCCTCGGTCGAGCTCGTCGCGAGCTCCTGCGCGGTCATCTGGAAGCAGCCGTCCCCATCGATCGCCACGACGCGGGCGTCGGGTCGTCCGACCTTGGCGCCCATCGCGGCGGGCACGGCGAACCCCATGGTCCCGAGGCCCCCCGAATTGATCCAGTGACGTGGCCGCTCGAACCGCCACCACTGCGACGCGTACATCTGGTGCTGTCCCACGCCGGCCACGAGGATCGTGTCGTCGTCAGCGAAGTGCCGCAGCCGCTCGACCGCGTACTGGGGCTTGATCGGCCCGTCCTGCTCCTGCTGGTAGCGGTAGGGGTAGCGCGTCCGCCACTCGTCCAGCTGCGCGAGCCACGCCGACCGGTCCGGGGCACCGCCCTCCTCCTGGCGTCGCGCGAGCTCGGCCGCCATCTTGCCGATCACGTCGCGGCAATCCCCCACGATCGGGACGTCGGCCACGCGGTTCTTCCCGATCTCGGCGGGGTCGATGTCGACGTGCACGATCTTCGCGTGCGGCGCGAACGCGGCGAGCTTGCCGGTGACGCGGTCGTCGAACCGGGCGCCGAGTGCGACGAGCAGGTCGGCCCGCTGCATCGAGGTCACGGCCGTGTAGTTGCCGTGCATCCCGGGCATCCCCAGGCAGAGCTCGTGCGAGTCCGGGAACGCGCCGCGCGCCATCAAAGTCGTCACGACCGGCAGCCGGCCGGTCGTGGCCAGCTGGGCCAGCTCGGCCGTCGCGTCGGCCTTCACGACGCCGCCGCCGACGTAGAGGACCGGGCGCTCGGCCGCGAGGATCAACTTCACGGCCTCGACGATCTGGCGGTTGTTGCCCTTCGTGGTGGGCTTGTACCCGGGGAGCTTGACGCGCTCGGGCCAGACGTAGTCGACGTCCGCGTTCAGCACATCTTTCGGCAGGTCGATCACGACGGGTCCCGGGCGCCCCGTGGCGGCGATGTGGAAGGCTTCGCGCACGGTCTCGACGATCTCGGCCGGGTCCTTCACCAGGAAGTTGTGCTTCGTGATCGGCATCGTGATGCCGGTGATGTCGGCCTCCTGGAAGGCGTCGTTGCCGACGACCGGGGTCGGGACCTGGCCCGTGATCGCCACGATCGGGACCGAGTCCATCTTCGCGTCGGCGAGGGGCGTGACGAGGTTCGTGGCGCCCGGGCCGCTCGTGGCCATGCAGACCCCGACCTTGCCCGTGGCCCAGGCATAGCCCTCGGCGGCGTGTCCGGCGCCCTGCTCGTGGCGGCACAACACGTGGCGGATCGGCGACCGGTCCACGAGGGGGTCGTAGATCGGCATGCTGGCGCCGCCCGGGATGCCGAAGATGACCTCGACCCCCTCCTGCTCCAGCGCCTTGAGGACGGCGTCCGCCCCCTTCATCGTGGTCATCCGGCGGCGACCTCTCCGGCCGGCCACCCGTCCACGGGCCCGGTCACGACCCGGCGCACGGTCGCCTGCAGGCGGTGCGCCAGGTTCCGGCAGGCGCGCTCGAACTCCCATGGGGTCCAGTCGCGGCGCCGCGTCTGCAGGACGTCGGCGACCTGCGTCTCGTCGACGTCGAACCCGCCGCCCATGTAGACGACCTCCGAGGACAGGTAGCGATCCACCGTGGCGCGCGTGGTGTGGTCGACGGCATCGACCGTGACCTGGGCGGGGCCCTCCCACAACACGCTCGCGACGACGGTGCCGTCCCGTTCGAACTCGTACCGCATCTCCTACTCCTTCCTCCGGTCCCCGCCGCCGGGCGGTCGAGGTCCGTTCACATGGCTCCGGGGTACAAAAAACCCCTCGCGTCGCGAGGGGCATCCGGCGCGGACCGCGGGCCTCGAGGGCCCGGCCGCGCCTACGTGATAAGTACGAGGCTGCTGCGTCCGGTCACAGCGGTGGTCGGCATAGTCGTGTCAGTGTGGGGGCCACGCTCCGGGGTGTCAACCCACGCGCGCGGCGGGAACCCATCGGACCGGCTAGGTTCGATCCCGTGCGGTCCTCCGAGGGCCGCTGGGAGGGAAGCGTCATGCGCAAGGGCATCGTGGTGGCCGCGATCGCGGCCGCGTTCGTCGCCGGTGTGGTCGCGGTCGCCGTCGCGAACCAGGCGAGGATCGCCGCGCCGATGACGATCGCGGTCGTGGAACACGCGACGACGGACAAGGTCGTGGACGTGGGCCGGACCGGCGATTCGACCGGCGACCTGCTCACGTTCCACAACGTCCTGTTCGATGCGACCAACACCGACCGGGTGGGCACCGATCAGGGCGTGTGCGTCCGGATCTCCCCGGTGCACGGCACGTGGGAGTGCCGGTGGATCGCCTGGCTCGACGGCCAGGGGGCGCTGACGGTCGAAGGGTCGTTCAGCGATCACCACGCGACCACGTTCGCGATCACGGGGGGAACGGGCATCTTCGCGAACGCGCGCGGCACGATGCGCCTGGAGTTCCGGGACGACCCCGCCGAGTTCGACTTCACGTACCGCGTCATCCCGTAGGCTCCGCGGGTGCGCGAGGCGACCGGGTCGGGCGACGTGTTCGACGCGCCCGGCCTGCGGGCGCGGGTGGTGATCGACGGGGTCCGCCGCGTCTCACCGCGGTTCGTGTTCAAGGGCTACTCGGACGAGGTCCAGGGGCCCTTCGTCCAGCCCTACCTCGGGGAGGACGGCCTCCTCGAGGGACGGCTGGCGGCGCTCCTGGTCGAGACCGAGGCGCACCTGGTGCTCGTCGACACGGGGATGGGTCTGTACGGGGCCTCGGTGGGCGCCGGCCACGTTCTCGACCAGCTCGCGGCGGTCGACGTCCGGCCCTGGGACGTCGACACCGTGCTCATCACGCACGGGCACGCCGACCACGTGGGCGGGATCCTCGACCCGCAAGGGCGCCCGGTGTTCGCCGACGCTCGACACGTCTGGCACTCGGTCGAAGCCGACTTCTGGGCGTCCGACGAGGCGGGCGCCCTGCCCGACGACGCGGGCGAGCCGGCGCTCGCCGCCCTGGTGGCCCTGCTGAACGCCGGGCTGCTGGAGCGGATCGAGGGTGACAACGAGATCGTCCCGGGCGTGCGGGCGATCGCCGCCCCCGGCCACACGCCGGGCCACCTGGCCGTCGTGGTCGGCGAGGACCTGCTGTGGGCGGGCGATGCGTTCGTCGGGATGCTCAACGTGCCGCACCCGGGATGGGTGAGCGCCGCCGACATGGACGGGCCGACGAACGAGGCCACGCGGCGTGCGCTGCTGGCGCGCGCGGCCGAGGACGACCTGACGCTGGCCGCGTGCCACATGCCGGTCAGCGGGCGCGTCGCGCGCGACGGCGACGCCTACGCGCTCGTCCCGGGCTGACCTCAGCTGCTCTGGCCGGTCCGGGTCCGCTCGGCGGAGACCTCGTGGGCGGCCGAGTGCGCCTGCGGCACACCGGTGACCGTGGCGAGGAACTCCTCCTGGTCGAGCGCCCAGACGGCCCCGTCCTCCACCGCGCGGACCGTCGCGGTTCGGGGGACGTCGTGGAGCAGCGCGATCTCGCCGAAGAAGTCGCCCTCCCCCGCGGCGGCGATCGGTTCGCGGTCGACGAGGACCTCGAACCGCCCCGCGTCCACGACGTAGAAGCGGTCGCCGACGTCGCCCTGCCGGATGATCTCGGCGCCAGCCGCCACGTCGATCCGGTCCAGCTGGGAGGCGAGGCGCTCCAGGTCGGTCCGCGGGAGCGGCGCGAACATGCCGATCCGGGTGAGCAGCCCGAGCTGGCGCTCGGGCACCACCGCCGCGCGATCGATGCGACGCAGCCCGGGGAGGACGGCGGCGGCCGTCACGAGCATGATCGCGCCGCCGAGGAAGAACCCGGCCCGGATGCCGATCGCCTCCTCGAGCGGCGGTGCGAGCGCGGAGCCGGCGCCGTACCCGAGCAGCCACAGGGCCTCGACGGCGCCGAACACGCGGGTCAGGACGGCGTCGTCGGCCGTGCGTTGGAGCAACGTGCGACCCAGGACGTCCAGCAGCGTGATCGCGGTCCCCACGAGGACGGCGGCGGCCGCCGCGGCGAGCGCCGCGGCGGCCATCCCGAACACGACCGCGGCGATCGCGAACGCGATCGCCCCTCCCACGATCGGCCACGCCAGCCGGCGGCGGGTGACGAAGGCCACCGACGCGCCGGCGCCCACGAACGACCCGATGCTCCACGCCGTGCTGATGAACCCGACGCCCGGATCGCCCAGGCCGAGCGACTCGATCGCGAGCGGCACCGTGAGGACGCCGACCACGCCGGTGGCGAGGGCCAGCACGGCGGCCAGCAGCACCAGCAGCCGCGGTCCGCGCGACCGCGCGAGGATGAGGAGCCCGTCGATCGCATCGCGCGCCAGCGACCACGGTCGGAACCGCTCGGCCGAGGGCTCGTCGAGCGAGGGCGGACGCACGCCCAAGGTGCATGCCGCGGCGCCCGCCAAGATCACCGCCGACACGCCGAAGACGGCGCCCGGACCGCTCGCGGCCAGGACCGCCGCCGACAGGAGCGCGCCGATCGCGCCGCCCAGCCCCTCGGTGAGCGACGACACCGAGTTGCCCGCCGCCACCTCCTCGGGGCTCCGCGCGAGCGAGGGCAGCAACGCGTGGTGACCGGGACGGCTCGTCGAGAACGTCAACGACCACACGAACGCGATCGCGTACACGATGCCGGGCGACAGGTCGGCGGCCATGGCGGCGCCGACCGCGACGGTGGTGATCGCCTGCGCGACGTAGCCCACGCGGACCAGGCGCTGGCGCGGGAACCGATCGCCGAGCGAGGCGGCCACCGGCGCCAGCACGCCGGCGGGGATCAGCAGCAGGATCGACACCAAGCCCACCGCGCCCGTCCCCCCGACGTCGAACGCGAACACCAGCATCGCGACCCAGGTGGCCGGCTCGGCGACGTTGAACAGCAGGAACGCCACCTGCATCCGCGTGAGGGGACCGTTGCCGAGCACGCCGCGCAGCGCCCGCAGCGGCGGGCCGAGGTGGCCGATCAGCTGGCGCATGCGCGCACGCTACCCGTCGCAAGGTCCTGCCGGCGCGCGACGGGGCGGTGCGGGATAGGGTGGGGTATCGGTATGCAGGCGGTCGCGGCCACGGCGTTCGAGTCACCGCTCGTCGTCGCGTCCAACCGCGGCCCGGTCGCGTTCCAGCGCGGTGACGACGACCTGCTCGTGCCCGAACGCGGATCAGGCGGGCTCGTCACGGCGCTCGCGGGCGTGCTGTTCGAGTCCGACGCCACGTGGCTCGCGGCGGCGATGACCGACGAGGACCGCCACATCGCGGAGGGTGGGCACCCGATCGAGGTCGAGCCGGCCGGCCACGCCGCGTTCGTCGACATCGACAAGGATCGGTACGAGGGCTACTACAACGGCATCTCGAACCGGGTCCTGTGGCTCCTGCACCACTACCTGTTCGACCTCGCCTACCTGCCGGCGTGGGACTCGGAGACGCGGCGGATCTGGGAGGACTACCGGTCGGTGAACCGGACGTTCGCCGACGCGCTCGCCGGCGAGGCAGACCGCCACCCCGTCTACCTGATCCAGGACTACCAGCTCGCGCTCGTGCCGGGCTACCTGCGCGAGCGCGAGCCCGACGCGCGGATCGCACACTTCACGCACACACCGTTCGCCGGCCCGACCTACGTGCGCCTGTTGCCCGAGCGGATGCGCGAGGAGATCCTGCGCGGGATGCTCGGGGCCGACGTGCTGGGCTTCCAGGCCGACCGCTGGGCCGAGAACTTCCTGCTCTGCGTCCGCGAGACGCTCGACGGCGTCCGCGTCGACGTGCGGCGACGTCGGATCGAGATCGACGGACGCCTCGTGCTCGTGCGGTCCTACCCCATCGCCCTGGACCCCGGGCCGCTGCGACGGTCCGCCGCCTCGCCCGAGGTGAAGCAGCTCCGGCGGGAGCTCGGCGAGTGGCGCGGCGACGCGAAGCTCCTGCTGCGCGTCGACCGGCTCGAGCTGTCCAAGAACATCGTCCGCGGCTACCACGCGTTCGACGCCTTCCTCAGCGACAACCCCGCGTGGCGCGGGAACGTCCGGTTCCTCTCGCTGCTGCCTCGCTCGCGGACCGAGATCCCCGAGTACATCGCGTACGCCGACCGCTGCCTCGAAGCGGCCGACGAGGTCAACAAGCGCCACGGCGGCGACGGCTGGACGCCGCTGGAGATCCGGACCGAGGAGGACTACCCGCAGGCGGTCGCTGCCTACGGCCTGTACGACGCGCTCGTCGTCAACCCCATCTTCGACGGCATGAACCTGGTCGCCATGGAGGGCCCGCTCGTGAACCGGCGCCACGGGGCCCTCGTGTTGTCGGTGAACGCCGGGGCGTACGGACGCCTCGGCCGCCACGCCATCGGCGTGAACCCGTTCGACGTCGCCGAGACGGCCGAGGCGATCGCGGCGGCGCTCGAGATGCCCGAGGACGAGCGGATCCGGCGCGCACGCGGGCTGGTGCGTGCCGTCCTCACGAGCAACCCGGCCCGGTGGCTCACCGCGCAGCTCCGCGATCTCGACGTCGCGAAGGGCCTCGGAGCCGGGATGGCGTCAGAGCGAGCGCAGCAGATCGAGCAGCCCTTCGGGCCCCTCGACCATGACGTCGGCCACGCCGACGAGCTCGTCGGGGGTTTCCGGACCCATGACCACGACGCGGAGCAGGGGCACGCCTAGGTCCTCGGCGGCGCGGAAGGCCTCCGCGTCGGCGAGGTCGTCGCCCGCCAGCAGGGCCGCGGCAGCGCCGGCGCACAGGGCGGGGATCGCCGCCCCCTTGCCGGCGCCGGGCGGCGTCAGCTCCAGGACTCGCTTGCCCTCCCGCACCACGAGCCCGGCGCCGTCCGCGATGGCGGCGACGACGGGTCTGAGCCGTGCCTCCGCGCCCTCGGGGTCGGCGGCGCGGCGGACGTGCACGGCGAGCGAGGCCCCCTTGTCCTCCAGGTGGGCTCCCGGCTCGGCCGCCACCGCGTCGGCGAGGGCCGCGCGGACCCCGGGGTCGACCGGCGTCGCGCCCTCCAGCCCGTAGAGGCCCACCACCTCGAGCCCGTCCACGGGCAGGCGCGCGCGGACGAAGGCCGCGGGCCGGCCGGTGACGATCGCGAGCCGCAGGACACGGGGGGCGAGGGCCGCGAGGGCGGCGTGGGCGCCGGGGAGCGGCGCCGCCGTCGCGGGATCGGGCACGATGGGCGCGAGCGTGCCGTCGAAGTCCAGGACGATCGCGGCGCCGGCGAGGCGGTCGCGGATCCGGTCCAGGCTCACCGCCGGTTCCCGGTGCGCACGCGCCGGCCCACGCGGCGGCGCTCCGCCGGACCGACGGTGCCGCGCGAGAGGTTGCGGGCCGTGCTGATGAGGGACACGTGGCTGAACGCCTGGGGGAAGTTCCCGACCAGCCGTCGGGCGACGGGGTCGTACTCCTCCGACAACAGCCCCACGTCGTTCCGCACGCCGAGCACCCGCTCGAACAGCTCGCGGGCCTCCCCGTAGCGCCCCTGCAACGCGAGGCAGTCGGCGAGCCAGTTCGAACACGCGAGGAAGGCGCCCTCGCCCCCGGGGAGCCCGTCGACCCCCGCGCGCGTGTCGTAACGACGCACGAACCCGTCGACCATCAGCCGGCCCTGCACGGCGGCCACGGTCCCCACGACGCGGGGGTCGTCGGCCGGCAGGAACCCCACGAGCGGGATGAGCAGGGACGACGCGTCGAGGTCGGCGCCCCCGTACGACTGCATGAATGCCCCGACCTCGGGGTCGAACCCCTCCCGGCAGACCTCGGCGTGGATCTCGTCGCGGAGCGCCCGCCATCGGTCCACCGGGCCCTCGAACCCGAAGAGTTCGACGTCGCGCACGACCCGGTCGACCCCCACCCACGCCATCACCTTCGAGTGCGTGAAGTGCCGCGTCCCGCCGCGCACCTCCCAGATGCCTTCGTCGGGCTCGCGCCAGCGCGACTCGAGCACGTCGATGAGGCGCAGCTCCACCTCCCAGGACGCGGCCTCGTGCGGGAGGCCCTCGCGCGCGGCCTGGTGCATGAGGTCCAGGACCTCGCCGTAGACGTCCAGCTGGAACTGGTGCGAGGCGTCGTTGCCGACACGCACGGGCCGCGAATCCTCGTACCCGGGGAGCCACTCGAGCTCGACCTCGTGCATCCGGCGCTCCCCGGAGATGCCGTACATGATCCGCAGGTCGCGGGGGTCGCCGGCGGCCGCGCGCAGGAGCCATTCGCGCCAGGCCTCCGCCTCGCGCTCGTAGCCCGCCATCAGCAGGCTGTAGAGCGTGAACGTGGCGTCGCGGAGCCAGCAGAACCGGTAGTCCCAATTGCGCACCCCGCCGATCTGCTCGGGCAGGGACGTCGTCACCGCGGCCACGATGCCGCCGGTCGGCCGGTAGGTCATCGCCTTGAGCGTGATGAGGGACCGCGTGACCGCGTCGTGCCACTCGCCGTCGTAGGTGCACCGTCCGATCCACTCGCGCCAGAACCGCGTCGTGCCCTTGGCGGCGTCCCACGGATCGATCTGCGGAGGGGGCTCCTGGTGCGAGGGGTACCAGACCATCGCGAAGGCCACGCGCTGGCCGGCGGCCACCGTGAAGTCGGCTTCGACCAGGCCGCGCGTGACCTCCACCGGCACACCCGTCCGCAGCTCGACCGCGTCGGGTCCCGCCACGGCGGCCACGCCGCGGCGCGTGGGCTGCAGCCACGGGACCGCGTTGCCGTAGTCGAACCGGAGGGCCAGCTCCATGTGCATGGCGACCTGCCCGCGCACGCCCTCCACGAGCCGGATCACGCGCGCCTGGCCGCGCCGCGGCGTCATGAACTCGGTCACGCGGACGGCGCCGGTGTCGGTCTCGTGCTCGGTCTCTAGGACGAGGGTGTCCTCGCGGTAGGCGCGGCGGGTGCGGAAGGGGCCCGAGGGGGCGAGGAGCCAGCGGCCGTGGGAGGGATCGCCCAGGAGCGCCGCGAAACACGCGCCTGAGTCGAACCGCGGCAGGCAGAGCCAGTCGACGGAACCGTCGCGGCCCACCAGGGCGGCGGTATGGGTGTCCCCGAGCAGGGCGTAGTCCTCGATCGGCAGCGGCATCCCGCGACGTTACCGGATCGCTCAGCGATCCGAGCGAGCGGGGCATCTACATGTCGGACATCGTCCAACGCGCGCGCCCCCCGGCGTCTGGGACGCCCAGGAGATGGACGCGATGCGCGTCGCGTTTGCCGGGACGGGTCGGCGGGCACGCTGCGGTCGAGGAGGTTCCATATGGACGTGCGCACCGCAGATGGAGCGATCGCCGAGATCCGCAAGGTCAAGGAGACCGCGGATCGCCTCGCGAACGGCAACTACCCCGAGGGGGCGGACCACGAACGGGTCCTGGCGGGCATGATCGCGATGCTGGCCGAACAGGTCGAGCGGCTGGCGGTGCCCCAGCACGCGGACGCGCCACTCGCCGACGTCGCCGACGCGTGAGACGCGACGAGGGCGGGGCCGGAGCCCCGCCCGCGCGTCGTTCCTCGGCCGATCAGCCGATGCTCTCGAACCACTCCTCGGAACGCTCGTGGTACAGCGCCCAGATCACGAACAGCGCGACGAGCATCGTGACGAGCCCGTTGTCGACGTACGCCCCACCGTGGTGGAAGAGCATGAAGAACAGCGCCGTGCCGGCGCGGATGATCTCCACGATCGCGACGAACGTGCGGTAGCCCTTGCTCCCCCGCATGATCCCCGACGCAACGAAGAACAGCACGATCGCGAGCGCTAGCTCGACGATGCCGGTCGCGAGG
>DASQKC010000133.1:0-14924 GCA_035630755.1 Actinomycetota bacterium
CCCGCCGCCGCCGCATCGACCGTCCAGCCGCGCCGGCGGAAGTACCGACCGAACGGGAGCAGGAACCCGTCGAGCGTCGCGGCGGTCGTGGCGACGACGAGGAGGCGCGGCGCCGAAGGGCGACGCATCTCCACCGATGGCGCCATATCGGTCAGCACGGGTGCCCCCGGATGGTGGATGGACATCGGTTGCACCCCGCTCTACCCGGAACCGCCCGTCGGGAAGCCCGCCGATCGGGAGGGATCCCACGTCCGTCGACCCCGGTCGCGCACGATCGCGTAGCCGATCGCTGCGTAGACGGGCCACATGCCGTAGATGAAGGTCTGACTGACCACCTCGGCGCTGCCGATGATGGGGAAGGCGAGCCACATCCCCACGTACATCGCGATGAACACGCCGGTGGAGCTCCGAGCGCGCTCGAACGCGGCCTGCAGGCGCGCGACGAGGACCCCGATCACGATCGATCCGAGGACGACGCCGAGCAGGCGAAGATCGAGGAACATCTCCCCGGCGAACGGGATGACCTGATCCCGGACCTCGCCCGGGCCGTAGATCCATCGGTTGTACAGCCCCGTCCCCGCGGAGCTGCGGAAGGGTTCACCGAGGATCGGCAGGGGTGCGACGAGGCCGGAGACGAGGGTCCGTCCGAGCCCGGTCGGCACCCGATCGGCCTCCGTCATCACGAAGCCGAGGAACTGGGGAGCCGCGCCGTAGATCTGGACCTGCTCGTTCAGGTCGAACTCGTACGGGACCGGGGTTGGATCGGAGGTCCCGGTGAGCTCCCCCAGCGTCGCGTCGCTGGCCCGGTACGACCCGATCGCGAGGACGAGGAGGACGATCGTGGCCGCGATGCCCAGCGCGCCGGCAGCCTTGATCGGACGGACCCGCCGTGCGTACGTGGCGAGGAGGGCCACGAGCGGATAGACGACGGAGGCTCGGTTGAAACCGAAGGTGAGGGAGGCCGCGAGCGTGCCGAGCATCGTGAGGGCAAGGGTGCTGCGGACGTGTCGACGCGTCCCCTCCACGCGGTCGGACCACCGGCACCAGGTCATGACGATCCCGAACGCGAGGAACGGCCGCAACAACAGGCCAGCGGCGGTCACGATGGTCGCCTCCTCGAGCCGCGCCTCCCGGGCGCTGGCGGGCGTCAACGACGCCAGGATCCCGCCGGGACCTCCGAACGAGGCGACGAGACCGAGCGCGCCGAGGACGAAGAACGTCGTCGTGACCCAGCGCGGGAGGTTCGTCCGGAACCACGCGCTCCGGGTCGGCTGCGCGGTGATCCGGAACCGGTGCAGACCCCAGTTCGCCGCGACGCAGAAACAGAGGAACGCGAGCGTCGTGACCGCGAGCGCGGCCCGCATCGATCCGGCGTCGGGGAGCCGGGGCAGGACCGAAAGGGCCGGGCCGAAGAACGCGATGAGGATCGGGCAGACCACCATCGTCAACCCGAACAGCAGCAGCGCCCACCCCAGCGGCGAGATCGAGCGGGGGCGCACCGCCGGCAGCAACGAGAGCATCGCCCCGAAGGCGATGAGCGCCGCCACGTTCGCGGGGAACAGCGTCGCCGTTCCGGGTGCGATGAGGTAGAGGAAGAGCCCGAGCGCCACGACGGCGCCGGGCCACAGCGGGAGCGTGGTCGACCGAGCGGTCGGAGACCGGTGAGCGCCCGCCATCACCGTCGTCATGGCTCACTCCACCGCCGGTTCCCTGGGCGGTTTCACCCACCGTCGCACCGTGAGCGCCGGCCCTCCCACGAGGGTGCCGAGCCGCCGGGATGGGGCCCGACGCCGAGGGCCCCCTTCTTCCGCGACGAGCGCCTCGTAGTGCCGCTCGTGCGCGTCGACCATGCTGGCGATCGAGAAACGCCGCATCGCCGCCGCGCTCATCTCCTGCGCTCGGGCGCAGTGGTCGCCGTACGTCTGGATGGCGTCTTCGATGCCCGCTTCCAGGGCCCCGCGTTCTCCCGGCGGCACGACGATGCCGAACGGCGAAATCTGATCAGCGATCCCACCGATGTCCGTCGCGACCGGGAGTGCCCCCGCGAACATCGCCTCGGTGAGCACGCTCGGGAGCGCTTCGTGCTGGCCGGTGGACGGGAGCACCACGATGTGCGCGTCCTGATACAGGCTCCCGAGCTCCGCTTGGGACGTTCGGCCCACGAAGCGGACCATGTCGTCGACCCCGAGGTCGGCGACGAGCGCTCGCAGCCGATCCTCGTCGATCGCGACGTGGTAGGCGAGATCGAGCCGGATGCGGTGCCGTCGTCGGAGCTCCGGCAGCGTCCGGACGAGCAGATCGACGCCCTTGGCAGGGATGAGCTGTCCGACGTACAGCAGCCGCCACGGCCCCGAGCCGGGCGGGCGGCGGGGACGGTAGCGGAACGTGTTCGGATCCACCCCGTTCGGGATCACCGTGAGCGCCGCGCCGCATGTCCGGTAGGTGCGGGCGAACGCGTCCGCCTGACCCGGCCACAGCGCGACGATGCCGTCCGCGCGTGCCATGACGAACGGGGCGGCCCGCGGGTACGCCGGCCGGGTGGCATGGAGGGTGAACGTGAAGGGCGTGGTACCGCGGTCCGTCGATGCCGCGACCGAGCCCCACGAGAGGTGGTGCACGTGGACGATGTCGTACGCGGACATGTCGAGCCGGGGCGAGTGCCCGAGGGCATCCACATGATGACCCCGCCGCCGCATCTCATCGACGAGGATCGTTTCCGTCGTCCATCGCACGGCATCCCGGTAGCCCTCCGGGAACCCGAAGATGCCGCCGACGACCGCCAGCTTCATCCGTCCACCTCCGGCTGGTCGACCTTGAACTCGCCCGCGCGACGCGCCACGGGGACGATGAGGAGCAGGCACGACAGCGCGTAGCCGAGCCCGTAGGCCGCGGCGAGACCGACGCTGCCGGCGCGGGGGATGAGGACCCATGCGCTGATGATCACGGTCGCCGCGAGCGCCAGATCGCTCAGCAACCACGCGCGCACCGCATCCAGGCTCAACGCCGTCTGTGACAGCGTGCCGTTGAGCGCCGTCGGGATGGTGGCCACCATCAGGATGCTGAAGGTGACCGCGCCCGTCTCGTAGGCGCCGCCGCTCAGGCCCAGGATGGGTTCACGAAGGAGGATGAGCGCGGTCGCCGGGAGGGCGGTGAGCGCAGCGGTCAGCCACAGGTTCGAGCGGAGGAGTCGGAGGAACGTCCCCGACGCACCCGTCGCCCGGAGGTTCGTCAGGATCGGCAGCAGGACGGGGGCGATCGTCGACGGGACGAAGAGGACCGCGAGGCTCCAACGGTAGGCGAGGTTGAACTCCGCCACCTCCTGGAACCCCGTCGGCCGGTCGGCCAGGTAGCGCTGGCCGAACACCAAGGCGAACCCCACCGCGATGGTCGACGCCAGGGCGGGGATCGCGACCGGATGCAGCGACGCCCAACTCCGGCGAGGTCGTTCGGTCGAGAGCACGACACCCGCCCCTCGGCAGGCGCGCGCGAGTGCGACGAAGCCGATCACGGCCGCGAGGCACTCCGCTGCCGCCCACCCCGCGATCGCTCCCTCGAGGCCCGACGCCACAGCTCCCACGACCGTCAGCGCGGCGGCGAGCACCCCGCGCGTCGTCGAGACGAACGCGATCGTCCTGAACGCCTCGAGACCGACGAGCGCGCCGGTGATGGCGGCGGTGGCGGCGCCCGCGATGATCGCGAGCGACGCGAGGACGACCTGATCGGCGAGCTCGGGGCTCTCGAGGAGGCGAGCGAGCGGGGTGCGGGCGGCCGTCATCGCGATCGCGAGCACGGCGCTTCCCACGAGCACCACGCGGGTCGTCAGACCGATGAGCTGCCCGACCCGGGCGGGGTCTTCCGCACGGGCTAGCGCGGCCGCCTTCGTGACGGCGACGTTCAGGCCGAGCACCGCGATGGCCACGATGAACGCGACGACCGTCTGCAGGTAGGTCAGCCGCCCGAAGGCGGGTCCCGTCAGCTCGCGCGTCACCCAGATCGTGCCGGCGAGGTTGATCGCCCGTCCGATGCCCGCGCCCACCAGCAGCCAGGTCGCCCCACCGAGGAACCGCCGCCCCAGCCCCCATCGCAGCGGCCACCCCTCAGGCCCGGCAGCCTCGCCCCTCAACGTCTCGCGTGCACCCAACCGTGCAACACCCATCCGAGCGATGTCGGCGAGGGGATCCCGCAGCGATCGCTCGCTCGCTGCCGGTCGGGGGCGTCGTCCGTCCGACCGCTGGATCCGGGCCTGGCGGAACACCTTCCCCGGTCGGAGGGGACGCAATCCATCCTTGCAGCGCAAGGGGAAACGCGAGGTTCCTCGTCCCGGGATCGCTGGGAGGCGTGGCGATGCACGCGTTGGGGAAGGGGAAGGCGATGAAGGTCAGCCTCATCGCGACGGTCTTGAACGCCGCCGACCACGTGCCCGCGTTCATCGAGTCGGTCCGCGCGCAGACGCGCCCGCCGGACGAGATCGTGGTCGTGGACGGAGGGTCGACGGACGGCACCGTGGAGCACCTCCGGGCGGCGACGGACATCGTCACGCTGGTGGAGCCCGGAGCGAACATCCCTCGCGGCCGCAACGTCGCGATCGCGCACGCGACCCACGACGTCATCGCCGTCGCCGACGCGGACTGCGTCTACGACCCCGTCTGGCTGGAGCGGCTCCTCGCCCCGATGCAGAACGGCGCCGCCGTCGCGATGGGCTGGTACGAGCCGATCATGGGCTCGTCGTGGCTGGACGCCTGCACATCGTCGATCGGGATCGGCGCCTCGGTCGAGGAGATCGACGAGGGGACGTTCCTCCCCAGCGCCCGTTCGGTCGCGTTCCGTCGTGATGCGATCGAGATGATCGGCGGGTTCCCCGAATGGTTGCCCATCGGGGAGGACCGGTGGGTGGGGTTGCGGTGGCGTGAGCGAGGCATCGAGATGCGGTTCGTCGCCGACGCCATCGCCCGGTGGCGTCCCAGGCCCACCCTGGCCCAGACCTGGAACCAGTACTTCCGCTACGCGCGTGGCGATGCGCAGGCCGGCATGTATCCGGAGCGTCATCTGATCCGTTTCGCCACCTACGCGATCCTCGTCGGCGTGGCGCGATCGCGGAGGCCGCTGCCGCTCGCGGTCGCGCTCGGCGCCGGCGCCGTGCACGCGCGCCGACCCCTGATCCGGGCTCGGGAGTGGGCGTCGACCACCCTGGACCGGGGCCGCGTCACCATCGCGTTGCCGGCCCTGATGGCGTTCGTCGATCTCGCCAAGATGGCCGGGTACATCGCAGGGCTCGTCGACCTCGCTCGCGGTACGGCCGGGCCTCGCCCCGTCCGTCCTGTCGCGGCGGGGGACGCCCCCGCGGCGGGGTCGCCCTCCCCCTAGCGCCCTACGGAGCCTCCTCCTGCGAGCGACCTACGTTTGCGGGGATGCGTCGCGCGGGAACGTAGCGGCATGCCCGTTCCCCGGCAGGACTCCTGAGGATCCCCCCGTGGACATCGAGGATGAGCGACAGAGTCGGAGTCGCCTTCGCGCGAAGGTGACGGCGGACCTGCTCGTGTGGCTGGGGTGCGGCTTCCTGGCCTTCGTCCTCCGCGTGCCCGACGACTGGCGGCAGCTGGGGTCGGTCATCAGCCGGTACACGCTGATCAGCCTCCCCGTCGTGCTCTTCAGCGTCGTGGCCTTCCGGCTCCACCGCACCTCGTGGCGCCGATTCGCCGTCGACGATGTACCTCGCCTCGCCGCGGCGGTGGGCACCGGGTCGGGCTGCCTGTTCGTGATCGGGTCGGTCTGGTCGTCGGCCGGCCTGTTCTGGTTGGCGCCGTCTGTCGGGTTCCCGAGGACGGTCCCCCTCATCCAGGGATTCCTCGCCTTCTGCGGTATGGCGGCGGCCCGCGTCGCCACGCGAGCGTTGAAGGAGCGCGATTGGCGCCGGCAGCACGGCGCGTCGGTGGGACGTCCTCGGCGTGTGCTCCTGCTCGGGGCAGGGGAGGCGGGCACGCTCATCGCGGACGAGATCCGCCGGCGTGGTGCCGCATCCGGCCTCGAAGCGGTCGGGTTCCTGGACGATGACGGGACCAAGGCGCCCCTCAAGTTCGCGAGGCTGAAGGTGCTCGGGGGGATCGACGACCTCCCGCGTGTCGTCGCCGAGCACGGTGTCGATCAGATCCTCATCACGATGCCGTCGGCTCCGGGCAGCGTGATCGCACCGATCGTGGCGAGCGCGGCACACGCGGGTGTGCCGTGCCGGATCCTCCCGGGGATCACCCAGGTGCTCGCGGGGAACGTCGCGCTGTCGGGCGTGCGCGCGGTGCAGGTCGAGGACCTCCTGCGGCGGGCGCCGATCGAGCTACGGATCCCCCCGTCGTACATCGAGGGTCGCACCGTGCTCGTCACGGGCGCCGGCGGTTCGATCGGGTCCGAACTGGTCCGTCAGGTCGCCGATCTCGACCCGGCGGCGGTCGTCCTGTTGGGTCACGGCGAGAACGCGCTGTACACGATCGGGCGGGAGCTCCAGCGGTCGCACCCTCGCCTGCACGCGACGATCGTGGTCGCCGACGTGCGGGATCGCACCAAGATGGCGTACGTGCTGGACGGCCACCGACCGGCGATCGTCTTGCATGCCGCAGCGCACAAACACGTGCCGTTGATGGAGGCCGATCCGGACGAGGCCATCCTGAACAACGTCGCGGGCACGAAGAACCTCGTCGAGACCTCCCTGGCCGCCGGGGTGCTGAGCCTCGTCAACGTGTCCTCGGACAAGGCCGTGTCCCCGACCTCCGTCCTCGGCGCGACGAAGTGGCTGGGTGAAGAGGTGGTCCGGATGACGGCGGCCCGCGCGGACGCCGGGCAGAGCTTCGTCTCCGTTCGTTTCGGGAACGTCCTCGGCAGCCGGGGCTCGGTCGTGCCGGCCTTCCAGGCACAGATCAGCCAAGGGGGTCCGGTCACGGTGACCGACCCCGAGATGACGCGCTACTTCATGACGATCCCGGAGGCGAGCCGACTCGTGATCCAGGCCGGCGCTCTCGGGGGGAACGGCGATGTCTACGTCCTGAACATGGGGACCCCGGTGCCCAGCGTCGATCTGGCGCGGGACATGATCCGCCTCGCGGGCGCGCAGGACGACGGGGTCCGCATCGAGTTCACGGGTCCGCGTCCCGGAGAGAAGACGCACGAGGAGCTGTTCACCGAGGCCGAGCGACATCGTGCCACCGCGCACGACGACATCGTGGTCGTCAACCAGGCCACCGGTGCGGATCAAGGCGCCATGGAGGAGATCGACCTCCTCATCGACGCGGCTGCACGGCGGGATTGGGCGGACATCGGCCGCCACCTCGGGACCCTCATCCCCGGGTTCGTCCCCAGCCGGCTGGGGTCGCCGGAGCCCTCCGTGCCCGATGGACGGTCGTGATGGCATCTGCGCAGCCCGTCCCGCCGCTCGATCTCCACGGCTTCCTGGGTGTCCTGCGTCGGCGCTCCGTCCAGATCGCCGTCGTCGCCGGCATCGTGGTGGCGGTGGCCCTCGCGTACCTGCTGGCGGCGTCGCCCCGGTACAGATCCGGAGCCCAGGTCGAGGTGCTCTCGCTGACGGTCGAAGTGCAGCTGCAGCCCGGCTCGGTGGACCCGGTGGTGAACATGGACACGGAGGCCGCCCGCGTGACGCAGGGGACGGTCGCCGGGCGGGCGGCCTCGAAGCTCGGCCTCGATGCCGACGATCCCTCGCAACTCGAAGCCGCCATCCGGGGCGTGGAGGTGACGGTGCGATCGAACACCACGTACCTCGACATCTCGTGTTCTCGATCGACGCCGGAAGCTGCGCGCGCCTGCGCGAGCGCGTTCGCGGCAGCGTACGTCGCGGATCGCGTGGAACAAGCCCGCGACCTGGTCGAGGCGGAGATCGACGCCGCGGACGGGAGGATCGCCGACGTGAACGAGCGCATCCTCGAGCTCGAGCTGGCGCTCTCGTCCGCGTCGCCGGGTGATCGACGCATCCTCCGAGGACAGATCGATCAGCTCAACCTCGTCGCGTCGGAGGCGGAGGCCGCCAAGCTCTCCCTGCCCGCGCCGAACCCGTTCGCCGCGACGGTGTCGAGTCCTGCGGACCTCCCGGGCCCGTCCCGGGACCCGCTGCCGACCCTCGCGGTGGCCGCCGTGCTCGGCCTCCTGCTGGGCGTGGGCATCGCGTTGGTCCGCGAGCGTCTGGCGGAACCCGTGGTCGACCGGCTGACGTTCGCCGCCGCGCTCATCGCGCCCGTCCTCGCCGAGGCCCCCGACATGCCCGGTCGCGGCCGGCGCCCCGAGCCGGACGACGGCGACTTCCGGCTCGAGCGGGCGCCGGCCGACGAGTCCTATCGGGTGGCGTGTGGCACGCTGCTCCACCTCGCGGGACGCGACGGCGATACGGTCTTCGCGCTCGCCGGGATCGAGCCCGGTGACACGACCCGATCGGCCGTGGGCCTCGCGGTCGCGCTCTCGGAGCGAGGGAAGCGGGTGGTTGCCCTCTCCAGCGATCCGCGCGCCCCGGCACTGCACCGCGCTCTCGGGGTCGAGGACGGGGTGGGGATGGCGGAGCTCCTCACCGGCGAGACCACCGTCGCCGACGTTGTCACGGCGTCGCCGATGGTCCCGGCGCTGCACGTGATCGCGAGCGGGACCGTCAGCGCGGCGACGACCGAGCCCGCCGGTCCCGACGCCCTCGCCCACGTCGTCGAGCAGCTCCGACGCTCCTACGACTTCGTCGTGATGGACACCCCCGCCCTGTCGCGGTCTGCGGCGGCCTTGTCGCTCGTGGCGCTCGCCGATGGGGTGATCGTCGTCGCCGTCGCCGAGCGTACGCTGATGGACGAGGTGGAGAGCGCACGGCATCAGATCGCCGGCGTCGGCGGGCGCGTCATGGGAGGGATCCTCCGGGGTCGTGTCCCGCCTCGGGGATGGTTCCGCGCGAGGCCACAGCCGGTCGACGAGGCATCTCGTCCGCCTCCTGCGACTCCGGTGCATCGATCGGAGGAGCGGACGACGAACCGCGTGTGACCGGCATCGCGGCCTTCTTCACGGCCGCAGGCTGCTCCGTCGCGGACCTGACAGGATGCGGGCAACATGGGCTGCCTGTTCGCGATCCTCGCCGGGTTCATGCCGCGGGTCGCCGCGATCCTCTTCTGGGTCTTCCGTCCGGGGCGGTGGGACCTCGCCTTCGACGGCGCGTGGATCTGGCCGATCCTCGGCATCATCTTCCTGCCCATCACGACGATCATCTGGGTGATCGTGGCGCCGGGCGGCGTGCAGGGGCTCGACTTCCTGTGGCTCGGGACCGCGGTCGTGTTCGACGCGGGCTGGGCGGGGGGCGCCGCGAGGCGGCGCGCCCGGTCATCCGGCTAGCGCGTCCGTCGCCTTCGGCACGGTCTGCGCGGGCGGCACCTTGTACCAGGCGTGGGTGATCGTCCCGTCGCCATCGACCAGGAACGACGAGCGGATGATCCCCATGTACGTCTTCCCGTAGTTCGTCTTCTCGCCCCATGTCCCCCACGCGTCGGCGACGGCGTGGTCCGTGTCGGCGAGCAGCGGGAAGCCCAGCGAGAACTTCCGGTCGAAGGCGAGCTGGTCCCTGGGATCGTCGGGGGAGATGCCGACCACATCGACCCCGAGCTCGCCGAGCTCCTGCAGGTGGTCGCGAACGTCGCACGACTGCGTCGTGCACCCGGGCGTGTCGGCTTTCGGATAGAAGTAGACGAGGAGCGTCCGCCCCCGGAAGTCCTGGAGGTTGACCGTCTCCCCGTGCTGGTCGGTCAAGCTGAACGGCGGGGCGGCGTCACCGGGTGCGAGGGCCATACCCCCAGCCTCGCAGACGGTGGCCCGAACGCCTGTGTTATCGTCCGCCTGCTCGGCGCGAACGTGCGCCGAGACGCACGGTGACCAGCGAAGTCGGGTGTGATCCCCGCGCTGTCGCGCAGCTGTGATGCCCCCGCGAGGGGGACGAGCCAGGTCGCCTGGGCCGTGCGGACGGCATCGTTCTCGCGGTGAAGAGCGGTCCGTCCGGCCCCGCGCCGGCGGCTCATCTTCATCCCTCGGGAAGGGGGATGTGGCATGCGGAGGTTCCTGTCCGCACTCACCGCCGGCGTGGTCCTGACGCTGGCGGCATGTTCGGATCCATCGTCGTCCTCGGTGGCGGCGCCCACGTCGGCGGCGCCGGCGTTCCCGGTCACGATCGACACGGCCGACGGGCCCGTCACGCTCGACGCGCAGCCCACGCAGATCGTCTCGTTGTCGCCCACGGCGACCGAGATGCTCTTCGCGGTCGGCGCCGGCGACCAGGTGATCGCGGCCGACGACTTCTCCGACTACCCGCCACAGGCGCCGACCACCGACCTGTCCGGCTTCGAGCCGAACGTCGAGGCGATCGCCGGCTACGAGCCGGATCTCGTCGTCATCAGCGGCGATCCGGGCGGGGTCGTCAAGGGCCTGGAGGCCCTGGACGTGCCCGTGCTCGTCCTGCCGGCGGCGGTGACGATCGACGACTCGTACGATCAGATGCGCCAGCTCGGGCAGGCGACCGGCCACGTCGGCGAGGCCGACGCGGCGGTGGCGCAGATGCAGACCGACATCGGCGCGGCGCTCGCCGCGGCCGCCGACGGCGCCGGGATGAGCGTCTACCACGAGCTCGACGACACCTACTACAGCGTCACGAGCGACACGTTCGTCGGGCAGATCTACGAGCTGTTCGGTATGACGAACATCGCCGACGAGGCGAACGGCGCGGCGACCGGCTACCCGCAGCTGTCGGCGGAGTACATCGTCGAGGCCGACCCCGACCTCATCGTGCTGGCGGACACCGTGTGTTGCGGCCAGGACGCCGAGGCCGTCGCCGCACGCGACGGATGGGACGGTCTGAACGCGGTCGAGGACGGCGGCGTGGTCACCGTCGACGATTCGGTCGCCTCGCGGTGGGGCCCGCGGATCGTGGAGTTCATCGAGGCGATCTCGGCCGGCGTCCAGCAGCAGGGGGCCGCGTAACGATGCTCACGGCGGGCACGACGCGCGGGCGGCGGATCGCGGTGATCGCGGTCGCCCTCGGGTTCGTCGTGCTCGCCGTGCTGATCGGGGTGCTCGTCGGACCGGCCGACCTGTCGGCCTCCGGCATCCTCCACGCGCTCTTCGGGTGGGTCCCGGGGGTGGGCGACGGCTCGCTCACGTCGCAGGAGTCGACGATCCTGTGGCAGCTGCGCGCTCCCCGCGTGGTGTTGGCCTGCATCGTGGGCGCCTGCCTGTCGATCTCGGGCGCGTCCTACCAGGGCGCGTTCCGCAACCCGCTCGCCGACCCGTACCTGCTGGGCGCCGCCGCGGGCGCGGGCCTGGGCGCGACCCTCGTGATCATCTACGGCGCCGCCACGTTCACCGACGGGACACCGATCCTGCCGATCGCGTCGTTCGTGGGTGCGCTCGCCGGGGTGGCGCTCGCCTACGCGATCGGGGGCTCGATGGGCGGACGGACCACCGTCGCGCTCGTCCTCGCGGGGGTCGCCGTGGCGTCGTTCCTCACGGCGATCCAGACCTTCATCCAGCAGCGGAACGTCGACTCGCTCCGCGAGGTGTACACGTGGATCCTGGGGCGGCTGACCACCGCCGGGTGGAGCGATGTCGTGCTGATCCTGCCGTACGCCGTGATCGCGATCGTGCTGCTCGTGCTGCACGGGCGGATGCTCGACGTGCTCGGGGTCGGCGACGACGAGGCCGCGAGCCTGGGGATGAAGCCGGCGCGCACGCGGCTGATCATCGTCGCGGCGGCGTCGCTCGCGACCGCCGCGGCGGTCGCGGTGGCCGGGTTGATCGGGTTCGTCGGGATCATCGTCCCGCACGCGGTCCGGCTGGTGGTCGGTACGTCGAACCGCTGGGTCGTGCCGCTCTCGGCGATCGGCGGCGCCGCGTTCCTCGTCCTCGCCGACGTGGTCGCACGGACCGCGGTCTCGCCCGGCGAGCTCCCGATCGGCGTGGTCACCGCCCTCGTGGGGGCGCCGGCGTTCGCCCTGCTGCTGCGGCGTTCGGGGAGGGTCACGTGACGCTCGAGCTCGAACGGGTCGCGGTCACGATCGACGGCTGCACGATCGTCGGACCGGTCGACGTCATCGTCCCCGACGGCGGCTGGCTGGGCGTGCTCGGCCCCAACGGCGCCGGGAAGTCCACGTTGTTGCGCGCCGTCGCCGGCCTGGTCGAGCACGGTGGCCGCGTGCTGCTGGACGGCCGCGACACCGCGACGATGTCCCGCAAGGAGCTGGCGACCCGGATCGGGGTCGTCGCGCAGAAGCCGGTGATCCCCGACGGGATCACCGTGGCCGACTACGTGCTGCTCGGTCGCACGCCGCACATCTCCTACTTCGGGTCGTCCGGGTTCGATGACCTCGCGGTGGTGGGCGAGGTCCTCGCGGCGCTCGACCTGACCGGCGCCGCGTCGCGGCGGCTGACGACCCTGTCGGGGGGCGAGGCCCAGCGCGTGTACGTCGCCCGGGCGCTCGCGCAGGAGCCCACGGTGCTGCTGCTGGACGAGCCGACCACCTCGCTCGACGTCGGGCGCCAGCAGGACGTGCTCGAACTGGTGGAGCACCTGCGCCGCGAACGCGGGGTCACGGTGGTGTCGGCGCTGCACGACCTGTCGCTCGCCGGCCAGTTCGCCGAGGACCTGCTGCTGCTGCACGAAGGCGTCGCGGTCGCGGTGGGCTCGCCGTCCGAGGTCTTGACCGAAGAGGTCGTCCGCGAGTTCTACGGCGCGGAGGTGCGGATGGTGAACGTCGACGGCGACGACGTGCTGATCCCGGTCCGGCGGGTGGCCCGCGACCGCCGGGCCGCCTGGTGATGGCCGCCGAGCCGCCGCGGGAGGGGCCGGCGACCGACGAGCAGCGCCACGTCCCCTCACTCGTGCTCGTCCACACCGGCGACGGGAAGGGGAGACGTCGGCCGCGATGGGGATCGCGGTTCGGGCGCTCGCGCGCGGGTGGACCGTCCTGGTGGTGCAGTTCCTCAAGTCCGGCGACTGGCGCGCGGGCGAGCAGGCCGTGCTCGGCGGGCTCGGCGCGACCTGGTGGACCGGCGGCGACGGCTTCACCTGGGACACGGACGACCTGGAGCGGAGCGCCGAGCTCGCGGCCGCGGCGTGGGCGGGTGCGCGCGACGATATCGCCGCCGCGACGCACGACCTCGTGATCCTCGATGAGGTCACCTACCCGATGACCTGGGGATGGATCGACACCGCCGAGGTGGTGGCCGCGATCGCGGACCGGCCGGCGTCGGTGAGCGTGATCGCGACCGGTCGCGACGCGCCGGCCGCCCTGATCGACGTGGCCGACACCGTGACCGAGATGACCAACGTGAAGCACGCGTTCGACGCGGGCATCGCGGCGAAGCGAGGGATCGACCTCTAGGTGGGCGTCACGCTGCTGACCGGGCCCGTCGCGAGCGGCAAGTCCTCGCTCGCGGTCCGGATGGGGACCGAGCACGGCGGTCCCGTGACGGTGGTCGCCACCGCCGAGGCGGGCGACGAGGAGATGCGTGTGCGGATCGCACGCCACCGCGAGGACCGTCCGGCGTCATGGACCGTGGTCGAGGAGCCGCTCGACCTGCCCGGCGCGATCGCCGGCGCCGATCCGGACGCGCTGGTGATCGTGGACTGCCTGACCCTGTGGGTGACGAACCTGCTCCTCGCCGACCGCGACCTCGCGGCGGCGACCGAGAGGGCCGTCGCCGCGGCCCGGGACAGGGCCGCGCCCGTCGTGGTCGTGACGAACGAGGTGGGGTGGGGGATCGTCCCCACCAACGACCTGGCCCGCGCCTACCGCGAGACGCTCGGTCGCGTGAACCGTGCGTTCGCCGATGTCGCCGAGCGTGTCCTGCTGGTGGTGGCGGGCCGTGCGCTCCCCCTGGAGGCGCCGTGACCGCCGCGGACCCGCTGACCGCGTTGCTGGATGACCTTCCCGGCCCCGACGAGGCGTCCCGGGCGGCGGTCCGGGAGCGGGCCGCGAACGTCCTCCGCCCGGCAGGGGCGTTCGCGCGGCTCGATGAGGTGGCCGTCTGGCTCGCCGGATGGCAGCGCACGGCGCGCCCGACCGTGGCGCGACCGGCCGTCACGATCTTCGCGGCGGATCACGGCGTCGCCGCCGCGGGGGTGAGCGCGTATCCCGCCGAGGTCACGAAGGCGATGCTCGCCGCGCTCGAGGAGCGGGTGGCGACCTCGGCGGTGCTGGCGCGCGGCGTCGGCGCGCGGTTCGAGGCGATCGACGTGGGTGTCGGCGCGCCGACCGGCGACATCCGTGTCGAGCCCGCCCTCGACCCGGAGCGGTTCGGGGGATGCGTCGCGGCCGGGGTGGCTGCCACCGACCGGGCCGCCGACGACGGGGCCGATCTGCTCGTCGTGGGTGAGATGGGCATCGGGAACACCACGCCCGCGGCGGCGGTCTGCCGCGCGCTGTTCGGCGGCGATCCGGCCGACTGGACCGGGCGGGGAACGGGCATCGACGACGCGGGCCTCGCGCGCAAGCACGCCGCCGTGACGGCGGCGACCGACCGGATCGGTGGCACGACCGATCCCGCCGAGGTCCTGCGGCAGGTCGGCGGTGCCGAGCTCGTGACGATGGCGGCCGCGGTGGCGCGGGCCCGACGGCGGTCGCTGCCCGTCCTGTTCGACGGGTTCGTCGTGGGGGCCGCGATCGCGCCGCTCGCCGTGGCGGCGCCGGGCGCACTGGAACACGGGCTCGCCTCGCACCGGTCCGCCGAGCCCGGCCACCGCCGCCTCCTGACCGCGCTCGGGATGACGCCGCTGTTGGAGCTCGACCTCCGCCTGGGCGAAGGGAGTGGCGCGCTCGTGGCCGTCCCGATCGTCCGAGCCGCGGCCCTGGCGGTGACCGACGTCGCCACGTTCGAGGAGTGGGGGCTGACGTGATCCGCGAGGTGCGGATCGCGGTCCA
>DASQKC010000134.1:0-24885 GCA_035630755.1 Actinomycetota bacterium
TGGAACGCCGCGAGGAACAACCCCTCCTTCGAACCGAAATCGAGGAACACGGTGCCCTTCGCGACCCCGACCTCGCGGGCGATGTCCTCGATCCGCGTGCCGCGGTAGCCGTGTTCGGCGAAGTGGCGCATCGCCACGTCCGCGATCGTGGCGCGGCGTTCGGCGGCGTCGGCGCGTCGCGGCTTGGCCTCGGTCATCGGGCAGACGGTACCCCGAGCGACCCGGCTCCGGACGACACAAGGCCCGAGAGACCTCCGGTCCACCTCCCGCCGAAGCGTTCGGCCCCCGTCAGCCCCTCGGGCCCTGTGGCGCTCCGAGCGATCCTCGCGTCCATGAGACGTGAGCTTCCGGACCGCCGGCGGTTCCTCCTGGCCTCGCGGCCCGTCGGTCCCGCCTTCGCCGCCCCTTCCGGGTCATCCGTCCGACGTTGCCGCCGGCCGTTGCCGGGAGACGCGGTTCCGGGCCTCGCGGCCCTTCCCCGCCCCTCGGGCGACGGACCCCCGGGATGCTCCTCGGACCTCGCGGCCCGCCTCGCATCCGGGTCGCCGGATCGGGCCTCGCAGCCTCCTCCGACGCCGGGGTTCCTCCGACCGGATGACCTCGCGGCCTTCCGGCTGTCGTTCCCCCCGGTAGCACCATCCGCCTTCGTTCGGATGACCTCGCGGCCACCCGTCCGATCGCGGGGCCGGTTCGTCCGGCGTTGCCGCCTCGCTCCCCGACCGGTGCTGCTCGTCCGGTCTCTTCGTCTCGGTCACTCGAACCGCTCGAAGCGAAGCGGAATGTATCGGCGGCCCCAGGGGGGGTCAAGCCGACGTTGCTGCAGGTCAGATGACATACGCGCAGGTCACGGATGCGGGAGAAAGAGTGACAAAGTCAACGCAGCGGTGAACGTGCGGCGTGACGCAGGTCAGCGCCGTCGCGCCGTCGCCATGAGCTCGCCGTAGACCGACGCGACCTCGTCGGTCGTCACGTCCCACGTGAAGCGGAGCGCGGCGTGCGCGGCGTCGCGTCCGATCGCCGACTGCAGGCCCGGCGATCGCAGGATGCGGAGCGCGGCGTCCGCGTGCTCGCCCGGATCGTGCCCCTCGATGAGCAGGCCCGTGCGGCCCTCGGTCACCACGTGACGCAGCCCGCCGACCGCGGCGGCCACGACGGGGGTACCGCAGGCGCCCGCCTCGAGCGCGACCAGCCCGAAAGACTCGGATCGCGACGGGACGAGCACCACGTCCGCGGCCGCGTAGAAGTCGGCGAGACGCTCCTGCGGCTGCGGCGCGAAGAAGATCAACCGGTCGTGCACGCCGAGCGCGGTGGCGAGCTCCATCAGGCGGGCCACCTCGGCGTCGCCGCCGCTGGGGCCGCCCACGATCGCGAGCTGCAGGTGCTCGGCCGTGACGGGGTCGCGGGCCACCATCTCGGCGAGCGTGCGGACCGCCACGTCGGGCCCCTTGTGCGGCTGCAGCCGCCCGACGTACAGGGCGAGCCGCAGCCCGGTCAGGTGCAGCCGCGTGCGGGCGGCGAACCGGTCCCGGGGGGTGAAGATCCGGTGATCCACCCCCGGCGGGACGAGCCGGATCCGGTCCGGATCGGCGCGGTAGAGCCCGACCAGCTGCCCCGCCTCGCTCGGCGTCGGAGCGAGGATCCGGTCGGCGATGTCGATCACCCGCTGCTCGCCCTCCAGGCGCAGGGGCCCCTCGGCGGGCTCGCCGCGCGCCAGCGCGTAGTTCTTCACCTTCCCCAAGGTGTGGAACGAGGCGACGAGCGGCGCCCCCCAGACCTCCTTGGCCGCGCGGCCCACCCAGCCGGACAACCAGTAGTGGCTGTGCACGATGTCGTACCCACGCCGGTCGCTCCGCGCGTACCGGATCACCCCGCCGAGGAACTCGGGGAGGAACCGCGGCAGGTCCTCCTTGGGGATGGGGGCGCAGGGTCCGGCCTTCACGGCGATCACCCGGATGCCCGACGCGAGGTGCTTGTCCTCGTGGTCGATGCCGCCACGGCACCGCGTGAACAGGTCGACCGCGACCCCCCGGTCGGCGAGGCGCTGGGCGACCGCTCGGATGTACACGTTCATGCCGCCCGAATCGCCGACGCCGGGCTGGTCGACGGGGGACGTGTGCACCGACATGACGGCGACGCGCGGTGCGCTCGGTTCCACCAGAACGGGCCTCCCCACACGGTCCCCGGTCCGTCCGGAGCCCTGCACCGATGGTACGGCGGATGTCGTCGAACGCAGCTGCGCCCGCCCTCAGCGCGTCCGCAACCGGACGACGGGCTCGAGGACGCCGACGACGGCCCCCCCGCCGTGCACGGGGGGGCGGGCCGTGGCGCCGAGCCGGCGGTGGGCGGACGGTGTGATGAGCCCGAGCTCCGCGAGGACCGCGATCATCGCCGGCCCGGCGGCACGGAAGCCGCCGTCGGCCACCTTCACGGCGACCCCGATCCCGGCCGTCGGCGCGACCGCACAATCCAGCGCCTCGGCGCCCTGCTTCATGACGATCTCCGGCGCGGCCTGCATGACCGCCGTGTCGTCGCGCCCCCGCCCGCCCACCAGGTAGGGCGCCGCGCGCATCGCCGACAGCGCGCGGGCCACGTGCGGCGCGAGGTCCCCCTGGCGGGACGGCTCGGCCAGGCGCGCGTACATCGTGGCGATCGACCGCAGCGCGACGCCGTGCACCGGGAGCCCGCAGCCGTCCACGCCGGCCACCGGTTCCTCACCGGTGAGCTCGCGGATCGCCGCGAACACCCGGCGCTGCACCGGATGTCCGGGCGACGGGTACCGGTCGCGGCGCCAGCCCGCCCGCGTGCAGGCGAGCAGCATCCCCGCGTGTTTGCCCGAGCAGTTGTGGAAGACCGAGCCGGGCGCACGGACCCGTGCGGCGGCGTCGGGATCGAGGGGGCGCGCCCGTGGCGTCCGGAGGTCCTCCGACGTGCAGCCGGCGCGGCGCAGGAGGGAACGGACCACGCGGACGTGGACCGCCTCGCCGTTGTGGGAGGCGCACATGAGCGCGACGTCGCCGTCGGTGAGCGTCGGGTCGTCGATCGCCGACAGCGAGACGGCCGCCTGCACCGGCTTGGCGCACGACCGGATGAACGTGGGTGTGGTGGGGTCGCCGGCCCACGCGAGCAGGCGGCCGTGTGCGTCGCAGACCGCGACGTGACCGAGGTGGACGGCCTCCTCCAGGCCGCTCCGGACGACGCGGGCCAGGGGTGCGGGCCGCACGCCTCAGGTGAGCGCGAGCGAGGGGTCGTCCTTGTAGCGCCGCTTCAGCTCGTCCTGCAGCGCGTCCACCACGTCGAGCACGCGCCGGCGCGAGGCCGACACGTCGGCCTCCTCGGTGACGAGCGCGTCGATCGCGGCCGCCAAGGCCGCGTCGTCGAGCGTGGTGGGGTCCGAGATGCCCGCGTCCGCGGCGAGTCGCTCGACCCGTCGTCGCGCCATCAGCATCTCGTCCTCGGGGACGGTGACCCGGACGGCCTCACCGCGCGAGGCCGAATGGTCGTCGGCGGCCAGGATCGACGTCAGGCGATCCACGAGCGGGACGACCTCCCCCGCGGCGCGCCCCTCGGCCTCCGCCTTGAGGATCTCGGCGCGCCCCTGCAGCAGGCGGCGGAGCAACGACAGGTACTCCCGCTCGGACAGGGCGTCGTCACGGCGCGCCCGCAGGTCATCGAGCGGGAGGTCGGCGATCCCGGCCACGAAGGCGGGATCGAGGACGCGGTCGATGCGCCGGGCGTTGGGGTGGTCCTCGGTCACGGGCGCGATCCTACACTGCGCCTGCTCCCGTCATGCCTCGGCGTGCATCGCCGCGATCAAGATGTCTGCGACCTCGGGCCGCGAGAACTCCTGCGGCGGACGATCCCCGGCGGCGAGCATCTCGCGGACCTTGGTGCCCGAGAGCGACACCCGGGTCTCCTCGCCGTGCGGACACGTCTTGGGCGAGGCCATGCCTTCGCATGCGTTGCACCAGAACGAGTGCTCGAAGTTCAGCGTGGTGATGCCCAGCTCGCCCGGCTCGAACTCCTCGAAGATCTGCTGGGCGTCGTAGGTGCCGTAGTAGGACCCGACGCCGGCGTGGTCCCGCCCCACGATGAAGTGGGTGCATCCGTAGTTCTTGCGGCAGATCGCGTGCCAGATCGCCTCGCGCGGACCCGCGTAGCGCATGGCCGCCGGGAAGACGCTCACCATCGCCCGGTCCTTCGGGTAGTAGCCCTCGAACAGCGCCTCGTAGCACCGCATCCGCACGTCCGGCGGCACGTCGTCGGCCTTCGTCGCACCGACGAGCGGGTGGACCAGTAGGCCGTCGACGATCTCGAGGGCGCACTTCTGGATGTACTCGTGCGCGCGGTGGATGGGGTTGCGGGTCTGGAACCCGACGACGGTCCGCCAGCCGCGGCGGGCGAACTCGGCGCGCGTCTGCGCCGGCGTCAGCCGGTAGTCGAGGAAGTCGTCGTGGGCCGGGAGCGCCAGCACCTCGAGCGTCCCGGCGACGCAGTAGTCCCCCGAGTCGACGACGGCCTTGACGCCCGGGTGCGCCTCGTCATCGGTCCGGTAGACGGCGACGGCCTCCTTCGCCTTGTCGCGCTTGAAGGTCTCGGTCACGCGCAGGACGGCGATGGGCTCGGCGCCCTCGGCCGGCGCGATCGCGACCGCGCCCCCCGACCCGAGGCGGTGCGCGTCGGCCTCGTCGACGCCGAGCACGACGGGGATGGCCCAGGCCAGACCGTTCGTCAGGTGCATGCCGTCGAGGACGGCGTGGTAATCGGCTTCGCCCTGGAAACCGGTGAGCGGGCTGAGCGCGCCGACCGCGAGCATCTCGAGGTCGGAGAGCTCGCGCTCGTTCGGGACCAGGCGCGGCAGGTTGGCCGCCTCGGCGCGCAGGGCGCCGGCGGCGTCGCCGGTGACGAGCAGGTCGACCAGGGTGCCGCCGTGCGGCGCGATCGGATTCGTGTCCGTGGACATGGGTGTCAGGGCCTTTCCCTCGGGGAGACGCAGGTCAGGATACGGGACGGCCCTACGCGACGACCCAGAGCGCCTCGACGGCGAGGTCGACCTCGAGCCGCCGGTGGTCGCCGAGCGAGTCCCCGTCGACCTGCACGGGGAACGGGTCGTCGGCCTCGACGAGGACGTGCGACGCGTCGTGCGTGTAGTCGATGTCTCGGCCGTGCACGTGGCGGGCCGAGCCGAACACCTGCCACGCGATCCGTGGGACCTGCCGGCGGCGGAGCTTCCGGATCGCGAGGACGTCCAGCCCCGTCTCGAGCGAGGCCTCGGGCGTCATCCGCAGGCCGTACCCCTTGTAGAACGTGTACGGGTCGGTCCGCCCGACCATCACCGAGAGGGCGGGCGTGGGCTCGCCGCCGTCGATCCGGAGATCGAGGTCGGGGCGCTTGCCCGCGTAACCCACGAGCAGCTCGCGCGCCACCGCCCGGAAGGCCGCTCGCTCGTACCGCGACTGGGTCGGGGGGAACGATTTGTCGAGACGGAGCATCGCCGCCGCGTCGATCCCCGCCCCGCAGTTCACCGCGAAGTAGCGGCCGTCGGCGCGCCCGAGGTTCAGCTTGAAGGCGTCGTCGTCGAGCGCCTTCGGGATCAGCATCCCGGTGCACTCGACGGGGTCGGTCGGCAACCCCAGCGCGCGGACCAGCACGTTCGTGGCGCCGCCCGGGAGGACCCCCATCGCCACGTCGGTCCCGGCGAGCGCGTTGACGACCTCGTTGATCGTCCCGTCGCCGCTGAACACCACGACGAGGTCGACGCCGTCGCTCACGGCTTGCGCCGCGAGCTCGTTCGCGTGGCCTTTGTCCTTGGTCTCGGCCACCTCGAGAGCGAAGTCCGCGGACAGCGCCTTCTCGATGACGGCGAGCGTGGGGGTGGAGACCGTCCTGGCGACCGGGTTCACGACCAGGAGGACGCGGTGGAATCGCACGCGGGCAGTATCCCAGCCCGGCCGATCTCGCGCGAACCGGTCGGCCGGGCTACGCTGCGCGGATGAGGACCTTCGTCCTGGTTCTGCACATCCTCGGCGCCGTGGTCGCCCTGGGGTTCTCCCTCACGTACGGGCTGTGGACCGCCCGCGGTGAGGTCACCGGGCCCGCCGAGCGGTCGTTCACGCTGCGCACGATCTCCTGGGTGGACCGCAGGTTCACCACCCCGGCCTACATCGCCCAGGTGGTGACGGGGCTGATCCTCGTCTCCCTGATCGACTGGTCGCTGCTGCGGGAGAGCTGGCTCGCGATCTCGCTCGTGATCTACGTGGCGGTCACCGTGCTGGCCATGACGGCGTTCGGCCCCGCCCACCGGCGGCAGAGCGAGCTGGCGGACCGCCTGGCGGCCGGCGAGGCGGTCGAGGGCGAGTACCGCGAGGTAGCCGGGCGCTCCCAGCGGTGGGGCGTCGTCGTGACGCTCCTCACGGTCGTGATCGTCGTGCTGATGATCTCCAAGCCCACGTGGTGGTGAGCGTCAGCCGCCGCTGACCGGCGGGAGGATCGCGACCTCGTCGCCGTCGGCGACCACGGTCGCACGCGAGGCGCGTTCGCCGTTCACCACGAAGGTCGAGACGGCGGCGATCGCCGCGAAGCGCTCGCCGTGGTCGGCGGACAGCCCGTCGGCGACCTCGCCGACCGTGCGTCCCGCACCGGTCACCTGGCCCGAGCCCGCGAGTTCCCGCAGGGCCGCGAAGAGCCGCACGTGCACCGTCATCGCAGGTCAAGCCTATCGGCGTGGATGCCGACCGGCTAAGGTGGAGGCGAGGATATGACCCTGCTCGTGCTGCTCTCGGATCGCGATCCTCTCCGCGTGCTGCCCGCCCTCGTCGACCTGTACCCGGACCTCAAACACGAGCCGCTCTCCGTCACCTCGCTCCCGCACCTGCGGGCCCTCGAGCCGGCCGCCGTCCTGGTCGACGCGGTCGAGAACCCCGGGCAGGCCTGGTCCGTGCTGACGTCGGCCGCCGAGATCGATCTGCGGGCGCCGTCGGTCGTGGTGGTCGACCGGGACCATCTCGAGCGGTTCCCGTGGCACCGCGTCGCCGAGGAGGTCTTCTATCCGGGGGCGCCGGAGGCCGAGCTCCGCCTCCGGCTGGCGATGCTCCGCCGCCGCTCCGGCGCCGGTCAGGGCGCCGTCGTGCGGCTCGGTCCCCTCGCGATCGACACCGACACCTACCGCGTCGCCGCCGACGGCGTGCCGTTGGACCTGACGTTCAAGGAGTTCGAGCTCCTGCGCTATCTCGCGACGCACCCGGGCCGGGTCGCCACGAGGCCCGGGTTGCTCCGCGAGGTCTGGGGCTACGACTTCTACGGCGGCACCCGGACCGTGGACGTCCACATCCGGCGGCTGCGGGCCAAGCTCGGCCCCGAACACGAGCATCTGATCGAGACGGTCCGGGGCGTGGGCTACCGGGCGGCCGACCCCGACTGAGGCCGTCCGGCCCCGACGAGGGACCGTTCGACGGGTGCCGGGCGACCTAGCACGTGGGGGCCACGGCGAAGATCATCCGAGCGGGCCGTGCGCCGGCGAGGGCCATCGCGCCGATGACCTCGGCAAGGACGACGGCGCCGAGGATCAGCGTCCGCTCCCCCCGGAGCGAGAACCCATCCCCCCCTCGGAAACGCTGATCTTCGGTCTCGTCCGGTCGGTGCGGCCCCCGCTCCCGGAGCGGGGGCCGCACCACGTCCGGGGTGCACGAAGCGCGGCCCGTAACGCAGAGTTAACCGCGCGGAAACAGACCCGTCGCAGCCGCCCTCTAGGCTTGCGCGCATCGTCGAGGTAAGGGGGAGGACACCATCGTGGCGAGCCTGAAGACGCCCAAGGACGTCATCGCCATGGCCAAGGAGGCCGGGGCGCTGATCGTGGACCTGCGCTTCACCGACCTGCCGGGTCAGGTGCAGCACCTGTCGTTACCGATCCACGAGCTGACCGAAGACAAGTTCGCCGACGGCCAGCCGTTCGACGGCTCGTCGGTCCGCGGGTTCCAGGAGATCCAGGAGTCGGACATGCTCCTGGACCTCGATCCCTCGACGGCGTACATGGACCCGTTCACGAAGCACCCGACGCTCAACATCACCTGCTTCGTGAAGGACCCGATCACCGGCGAGGACTACAGCCGCGACCCGCGCCAGATCGCGCGCAAGGCCGAGCTCTACCTGCGGCAGACCGGCATCGCCGACACGGCGTTCTTCGGGCCCGAGGCCGAGTTCTACATCTTCGACTCGATCCGCTACGACCAGAACGAGTTCGAGGGCTTCTACCACATCGATTCGGTGGCGGGCGCCTGGAAGACGGGCTCCGTCGAGGAGGGCGGCAACCTCGGCTACAAGCCGCGCTACAAGGGCGGGTACTTCGCGCTGCCGCCGATGGACAAGTACCAGGACCTGCGGACCGACATGGTCCTGAACCTGGAGAAGGTTGGGCTCACGATCGAGGTCCACCACCACGAGGTCGGCACGGCGGGCCAGGCCGAGATCGACATGCGGTACGACACGCTGCTCACGACCGCGGACAACGTCATGAAGTACAAGTACGTCGTCAAGAACACGGCGTACCAGGCGGGCAAAACGGTGACGTTCATGCCGAAGCCGCTGTTCATGGACAACGGCTCGGGGATGCACACCCACCAGAGCCTGTGGACCGGCGGCGAGCCCCTGTTCTGGGACGAGGTCAACTACGGCGGGATCAGCGACCTCGCACGCTGGTACATCGGCGGGTTGATCCAGCACGCGCCGTCGCTGCTCGCGTTCACGAACCCCACCACCAACTCCTACCGCCGGCTGGTGCCCGGGTACGAGGCGCCGATCATGCTCGTCTACTCGCAGCGGAACCGGAGCGCGTGCGTGCGGATCCCCGTCGGCGGGTCGGCCCCGAAGGCGAAGCGGATCGAGTTCCGGACCCCGGACCCCTCGTCGAACCCCTACCTCGCCTTCAGCGCGATGCTGATGGCGGGCATCGACGGGATCAAGAACAAGACCGAGCCGCCCGAGCCGATCGACAAGGACCTCTACGACCTGCCGCCCGAGGAGAAGGCGAACGTCAAGCAGGTCCCGGGCGACCTCAACGAGGTCCTCGACGCGCTGGAGGCCGACCACCAGTGGCTGCTGGAGGGCGGCGTGTTCACCCAGGACGTGATCGACACGTGGATCGAGTACAAGCGGCTCGAGGAGCGGGACGCGGTGCGGCTACGGCCCCACCCGCACGAGTTCCAGTTGTACTACGACGTCTGAGCCGATACAGCCGGATGGTCAACCAGGTTGACCATCCGGCACTCGGCACCTAGCGGCGCGCGAGCTCGTCCCGGATCTGCACGAGGAGGTCGATCTCGGTCGGACCCGCGTCGCCCTCGGCCTTCCGCTGGAAGCGGTTGGCCGCCTTGACGATCAGTAACAGCACGAACGCGATCAGCAGGAAGTCGATCACCGCGGTGATGAACGTCCCGATCAGGATCGGCGTGTCGCCGATCGTCCACACGATCGCGTCGAAGCTCGGCTCGCCCACGATCGCGGCGATCAGCGGCATGATGATCCCGTTGACGAGCGCGTTGACGACCGCCACGAACGCGAGCGCGAGGACCAACGCGACGGCGATCTCGAGCAGGTTGCCCTTCAGGGCGAACTCCCGGAACTCCTTGAGCATGGACGAGCCCCTTTCCGGCACGGACGGTCACCGTACGCAGGCGCTCGCCGCTGACGCAATCGCGACCGACGGCGGCCGACTCACGCCACCGCTTCGACGAACACGCGCTCCATCGCGCGACGGCAGCGGCGCGTGATCCGCAGGTAGTCGTCGACGAACGTCTGCCGCGGATACTCCTCGTAACCGAGCCGCCGGGCCAGCGCCTCCTGCTCGGCGGGACCGGGGGGCACCGCCTCGGCGTGCACGCGCCGGTCGATCTCGAGCGCGTCCTTCACGTCGGTGAGGAAGACGAACGCCTCGCCGAGGTCGCGGGCGACGCTCCGCTCGACGAAGCGCTCCGCGGCCAGGCGCTCGATCGCGTCGAGGGTGCTCGTCGTGCGGACGCCGGGCGTGGGACCGCCGTGGCGCTGCAGGAGCATCTCCACGGCGAACTGCACGTCCGCGAGCGAGCCCTGGCCGAGCTTCAGGTGGAACCGCGCCGCCTCGGGGGGGCGCACGCGCTCGCGCTCGATGCGCTCGCGCATCCGTCGCATCTCGAGGATCCGGTCCAGGGAGATCCCGTCCGGCGGGTAGGCCATGTCGCCGGCGGCCGAGACGAAGCGGCGGCCGAGCCCATCGTCGCCCGCCACCGCGCGCGCCCGCAGCAGCACCTGCGACTCCCACGGCTCGGCGTAGCGCTGCCAGTACTCGAGGAAACCTGCGAACGAGCGGGCGAGCGGTCCGTTGCGGCCCTCGGGACGCAGGTCGGCGTCGATCTCCCACCCGCGGTCACGGACCTCGCGCATCACCGCCTCGGCGACCGCGTTGGCCCGTCGCTGGTCCTCGGCGCCTTCCCCCTCGTAGACGAAGACGACGTCGAGGTCGCTCGCGAACGTGGGCTCGCGCGCGCCGAGCTTGCCGAGACCGATGACGGCGAACGGCAGATCGGGCGCCGCGTGGTCCACCGCGGCGGCGATCACGCCGTCGGCGATCGCCGCCAGCGCCTCCCCGGTGGCGCGGGAGGACGCGTCCCGCGCGGCGTGCTCGGCGATCGCGCGCACGAGCGCCGCGTCAGGGTCGGCGGCCGGAGGGGCGCCCGTGAGCGCGGCCACGCGGGAGGGCTCGCGCACGAGGAGGTCGGTGGCGACCCCGCTCGCGCCGGCGGCGTGGACGAGCCGACGTACGCCGGCCGGATCGCGCGCGAGGGCGTCCGCCGGCCCGGTGGCGTCCCCGATCGCGTCGGCGATCCGGCCGAGCCGGATGAGCGCGGCATCCGGATCGGGGGCCAGCGCGAGGGCCGGCGCGATCACCGGGACCATCGAACCGAGCACGGTGCCGATCCGCCGCGTGGGCTCGGTGAGCGTGCGCAGCAGGTCGTAGCCGCGGGCCGGGTGCGCGAACCCCAGACCCTCCAGGAGCTCCTCGGTCGCGGCACGGTCCCGCCCGACGGTCGGTGACACGGGTCCGGCGAAGGCCTCCAGGAGCGGCCGGTAGAAGAGGCGTTCGTGGATCTGGCGGACGAGCCCCGTGGTGCGGTCGTATCCGTCCCGCAGGACGCCGGCGTCCGCGAGCCCGAGGGACCGCGCCACCGTCGTCCGCGCCCGTTCGTCCTCCGGCAGGTCGTGGGTCTGCAGGTCGCGGACCATCTGGAGCCGGTGCTCGAGCCGCCGCAGGAACCGGTAGGCGTCCGCGAGCGCCACGGCGTCCTCGCGCGCCACGTAGCCCTCGTCGGCGAGGGCCGCGAGGGCGGGGAGCGTGCCGGGGCTCCGCAGGCGTTCGTTCGAGCGGCCGTGGACGATCTGCAGCAGCTGGACCGCGAACTCGACGTCGCGGATCCCGCCCCGGCCGCGCTTCACCTCGGTGAGCTCCTTGCCGCGTGCGCGGATGTATTCCTCGAGCCGGACCTTCGTCCGGCGGACGTCGTCGATCGCCGCGGGCTCGAGGTGGGCCGGGTAGACGAACGGCGCCACCCCGTCGACGAACCCGGCGCCGAGCGCCGCGTCGCCCGCCGCCGCGCGGGCCTTGATCATCGCCTGACGCTCCCACGTGGCGGCCTGCCCGCCGTAGTAGGCGAGGGTCGCCTCGAGGGAGCGGCTGAGGGCACCGGCGCGTCCGCCGGGCCGCAGCGCGGCGTCCACGCGGAGCGCGACGCCGTCGGCCGTCGGCTCGGCGAGGAGCCGGACCACCTCGGCGGCGTCACGCTCGGCGGCGGCCTGCGCGTCGTGTCCCGGGTCGCCGTGGACGAACAGCAGGTCGACGTCGCTGGCGTAGTTCAGCTCCCGACCCCCCCACTTCCCCAGGGCGATCACGCCGATCGCGTCCGCCCGCGCGACGCGGATCGTTGCCGCGAGCAGCGCGTCGGCGACGTCGCTGATCTCGGCAACGATGTCGTCGACCGCCGCGCCCGCGAGGTCCCGCGCGGCGATCCGCAGGGTCGCGCGGCGGCGGAAACGCCGGAGCCCTGCCTCCGGCCCCAGGTCCGCCAGGTCGCGTTCGAGCTCGGCGATCAGCCCGGCGCGGTTGCGGGGCGTCGGATCCGCCACGGCGGCCGCCTCCTCGGGGTGGCGCACGAGCAGATCGGCGGACGCGATCGAGAACCCGAGCAGCCGGACCAGGGCCGGATCGGTCACCTCGGCGCCGGCGTCGGCGACGCGCCCGACCGCCACCCGGGCCAACGCGGGATCCGGCGCGTCGCCGATCGCGCGTTCGAGGTCGACGGCCACCTCGCGATGATAGGTCGGTCGACCCCGGCCCCCGCGAGCGCCGCGTGCGATGCTCCGCCGATGACGCGGGTGCGGCTCCTCGGCGTCCCGTGGGCGGCGAACGGCCGCACCGACGGCGTCGCGCGCGGGATCACGGCGCTCCGGTCGGCCGGGCTGGTCGAGGCGCTCGAGGATGCCGGGCACGATGTCGCTGACGCGGGCGACCTCCACCTCGGCCCACGGCGGACGGATCGCGACCAGGCGTCGGGGCTCATCGACCCGGCCGGGCTCGCGTCGATGGTCCGCGCCGTGGGCACCGCCGTGTCGGCCTCCCCCGCGGATGGGTGGCTCCCCGTGGTCGTCGGCGGCGACTGCCCCGTGCTGCTCGGCGCCGTCGGCGGCGTCGGCGCGACGGGGCTCGTGCACGTCGACGGCCACGAAGACGCCTATCCACCGTCGCGGTCGCCCACCGGGTCGGCGGCCGATTGCGAGATCGCGTTCGCGTCCGGTCTCGCGGTGATGCCGGGGGAACCGGCCGGCACGCCGCGGACCGACCTCGCCCACCTCGCCGTGGTCGGCCCGCGCGACCGACCCGACCTCGACCGAGACGGGGTCGCGAGCATCGCCGACCGATGCCTGCTCCTCGACGACGCCGCGGTCCGCGCCGACCCGCACGGTGCGGCGGCGCTCGCGATCGGACGCGCGGCGGACGCGGCCGGCGGGTTCTGGCTGCACCTCGACGTGGACGTGCTCGCCAACGACCAGATCCGGGCGGTGCGGTTCCCGCGGGCGGGGGGCCTGCGGTGGGACGACCTCCGAGTGATCGTTGCCGCGGGGCTCGCCCAACCGCGGTGCCGCGGGTGGACGATCACCACCTTCAACCCCGATCTCGACCAGGAGGTGCGCGATGCGCGCCGGATCGTGGCCTTCGTCGCCGAGGCCCTGCGGGCCGTTCCCTTCTGAGCCTCAGACCTCGGGCGGGAGGTCCACCTCGCCGACGCCCCAGCCGTAGGCGAGCTTGTGGAGCTCGAGCAGGACGAACGACTCGGCCGACGTGATCCCGTCGATCGTCTGGATCCGCTCCGTCAGGAGCGCGCGCAGCGTGTCGAGGTCTCGGCACACGAGCTCGGCGAAGACGTCGAAACGACCCGTCGACATCACGACGTAGCTGGTCTCGGGGATGTCGACGAGCGCACGGCAGACGTCGTTCGCTCGGCCGGGCGCCGTGCGGATGCCGATCATCGCCATCGTCCCGAACCCCAGACGCAGCGGATCGGCGATCCCCACCACCTGGAGGAGCTCCGATTCCATGAGCCGCTGCACGCGCGAACGTGCGGTGCCCTCGCTGACCCCGACCTGCTTCGCGATCGCCGCGTAGGACCGGCGACCGTCCGCTTGCAGGATGGCCACGATCTGCTTGTCGACGGCATCGAGCTCGACCGGCGACGGGGGGACCCCGGCGCCCAGGCGCACGCTGGCTCGCTCGTCCGCGTCCGACGCTCGCATCGTCCCGACCATACCCCTTCCCCCGTCGGTTGCGGAATACCTTGACAGCATCCGGTCGCAGGGACACGATGCGCAGCGTGCTAGGCCTGAGGCTGCGGAATCCTTCGACCAACGGCGATGCTCCACCACGTATCCGCGGAGCCCGCGTTGCTGGCTGCGAGCGGGGACGGTAGAACGTGATCGTCCCCGAGCGTGAGGAGATCGGTCCGTGAGCGACGACGTGCAGACCTTCGCCTTCTTCCCCGAGCCCGGCGCCTGGGGCCCGACCAACAATTGCGTCGCGATCGCGAACGTCCTGCGCGACCGGGGCCAGCGCGTCGTCTTCGTGGTGGACGAGTCGTTCCGCGGCGAGCTGGAACGCCGGGGGTTCGAGGAGCGGGTCATGCGGATGACGCCGCCCGAGGAAGCGGCCGATCCGAACGCGGACCCGTGGGCCGAGTTCATCCGCGTCACGGCGCCCGAGTTCCGCAAGCCGACCATCGAGCAGGTCGAGACCGTGACGAAACCGATCTGGGAGGCGCTCGTCGCCGGCGAGCGGTACTCGCACGAACGGATCATGGAGATCTGGGACGACGTCCGTCCCGACGTGGTCTGCACGGACAACGTCACCGGCTACCCGTCGGTGGAGCTCGCGGGCGCGCCGTGGGTGCGCTTCGTGTCGGCGAACCCCCTCGAGATGCGGGACCCCGACCTGCCGCCCGTCCTGTCCGGGCTCCCCGTCGCCGATCGGACCGAGTGGCGGGCGTTCGCCGAGGAGTACCACCGCCAGCACGAGGACCTGCTGGCCGAGCACAACGAGTTCCGTCGGTCGGTGGGCGTCGCCGCATGTCCGCCCGGCGAGTTCAACACGACGTCGCCGTGGGCGAACCTGTACCTGTTCCCCGAGATCGCGGACTACGGTCGGTCGGTCCCGCTCGACGGCACGTGGCACCGGTTGGACTCGACCGTCCGCATGAGCGAGGCGCCGTTCGACGTCGCGGCGCAGGTCCCCGGCCGGGGGAAGGTGATCTACCTCTCGTTGGGGTCGCTCGGATGCATGGACGTGGGGCTGATGCAGCGCCTCATCGACGCGCTCGCGACGACCGAACATCGCGCGGTCGTCTCCATGGGCCCGCTCAAGGATCAGATGACCCTCGGCCCCCACATGTACGGCGACCAGTTCCTGCCGCAACCGTCGATCCTGCCGCAGTGCGATCTGCTCATCACGCACGGCGGGAACAACACGATGTGCGAGGGCTTCCACTTCGGCCTGCCCATGATCGGCCTCCCGCTGTTCTGGGATCAGTACGACAACGCGCAGCGGCTGCGTGAGACCGGGTTCGGCGAGCGGCTCCCCACGTACGACTGGACCGTGGACGAGCTGGTGGGGACGGTCGACCGGTTGCTCGTCGACGACGACCTGCGCGCGCGGATGCGGACGAACGCCGAGGTCATCCGCGAGCGGCCGGGGCACGTTCGCGGCGCCGATGTCCTGCAGGAGGTGGCGAGGCGGGCCTGAGTCCCGCCGGGAGACGTTGCGTTGACCGGGCGTCGGGCCGAGCGTACGGTCCCCGCCACCGAAGAGGACCCGAAGGGGGCACCATGCGACCGATAGCTTGGACGAGGATCGCCGTCACCGTGGCGACGATCTCCGTGATCGCGGCGGCGTGCGCGTCGGATACGTCCGAACCCAGCGCCGCGCCGACGTCGGCCGTGCCGCTCGAGGACCAGGAGCTCGTGGTCTCGAACTGGGCCGCGTACACGCCCGAGGGGCTGGTCGAGGACTTCGAGAAGGAGACCGGCGTCGAGGTCACGCTGCTGGAGGACCACGTCAACAACGAGGACGTGGTCGGCAAGCTGCAGGCCTCGGACGGCGTCGGGCGCGACGTCGTGTTCATCTCCGGGCCCTACGTCAAGACGCTGCTCGACAACGGCTGGATCGGCGAGCTCGACCACAGCCAGATCCCGAACCTCGCGAACCTGTACCCCGAGGCCACGGAGCTGGCGTACGACCCCGGCAACGTCTACTCGGTGCCCTACACCTGGGGCACGACGGGCCTGTGCTACCGGACCGATCTCGTCGACACCGAGATCGACTCGTGGCTGGACCTGTTGGCGCCCGACCCCTCGCTGGAGGGGAAGATCACGATGCTCGGGACGGAGCGCTGGCTCCTGCAGCCGGCGCTGCTGAGCCTCGGCTACTCGATCAACACGCAGGACGCGGCGCAGATCGATGAGGCGAAGGAGCTGACGATCGCGGCCAAACAGCACCTGCTGGCGTTCGACGACACCGTGTTCTACGAGAAGCTGGACTCCGGTGAGGCGTCGATGGTCCACGCGTGGGACGGCTGGTGCAACTACGCGGTGAACGAGAACGTCGAGTTCGTGGTCCCGAGCGAGGGCAGCGACGTGTTCTCGGACACGATGGTCATCACCGAGGCCTCCGAGAACAAGGAAGCGGCGCACGCGTTCATCAACTTCGTGCTCGAGCCCGAGAACCACGTCAAGGTCGCCGAGCTGGTCCTCTACAAGGTGCCCAACGGCCCCGCGATGGAGCTGCTCGACCCCGAAATCGTGAAGGCGTACCCCAACCTGGGGATCACGCCCGAGGAGCTGCTCGCCTTCGAGACCGAGCTCGACCTGGGTGACGCGCAGACGGCCTGGTCGCAGGCGGTCGCCGAGATCAAGGCCTCGTAGCGGGCCACGGGGGTGGCCCGACGCGACGACGCCGGGACCGGGAACAGGGCCCAGGGGGCCCTGTTCCTGGGACCGGGCCTGGTGTATTGGCTCGCGTTGTTCCTCGTCCCCGTCGGGTTGATCCTGGTCTACAGCTTCTTCCGACGGACCTCGATCGGCGGCATCGAGTACACGTTCACGCTCGACAACTACGTCCGCGCGACCGAGCCGCTGTTCGTCAAGGTCTTCCTGTTCTCGATCCGCACGGCGCTCATCACGACGGCGATCGCCCTCGTCCTCGGGTACGCGACCGCCTACTTCATCGCCACCCGGCCCGTGCGGTACCGGCTCCCGCTCCTCGTTCTCGTCGTCCTGCCCTTCTGGACGAACCTGCTGATCCGCACGTACGCGTGGATCGCCCTGCTCAACAACGAGGGGCTCATCAACAAAGGGCTGCGAGGGCTCGGCATCATCGATTCGTCCCTGCCCCTGCTGAACAACCAGTTCTCGATCGTCGTGGGCTTGCTCTACGCGTTCCTCCCGCTCATGGTGCTGCCGCTGTACGCCTCGATCGAACGTCTCGGACCTCGGCTGCGCGAGGCCGGCGCCGACCTGGGTGGTTCGCCCACCTCGGTGTTCCGGCGGGTCACGTTCCCGATGACGCTCCCGGGCGTGCTCGCCGGGTGCATCTTCGTGTTCGTCCCGAGCCTCGCGAACTTCATCGTGCCCGACCTGCTGGGGGGCGGGCTGAAGTCGATGATCGGCAACCTGATCCAGCAGCAGTTCTTCCAGGCGAGGGACTGGCCGTTCGGCGCGGCGCTGGCGATGTGGGTGATCGCGATCACGATGATCCTGCTCGTGTTCCAGGCCCTGATGCTGCGACGCGAGGGGAGGATGTCGGGCCGTGGCGCGTAGCGAGACCGCGGTCCGTGACCGGACGCTCGGCGCGGTGGCGATCCTCGTCTACGTGTTCCTGTACGTCCCGATCGTGGTGCTCGTCGTCCTCTCCTTCAACGGGTCCGGTCAGTCGACCACGTGGGGCGGCTTCTCCACCCAGTGGTACGGGGAGATGTTGGAGGCCGACGACCTGATCGACGGGTTCAAGAACACCGTCATCATCGCCACCGCGACGACGGTGATCGCCACCGCGCTCGGCACGATGCTCGCGATCGGGCTCGCCCGGCACGTCCGGAGCACGGCGCTGGACGGCCTGCTCTTCCTGCCGGCGGTCGTGCCCGACCTGGTGCTCGCGATCGGGCTGCTGTCGTTCTTCACCCTGGTGGGGATGGAGCTGGGCCGCATCACCGTGATCGCGTCCCACGTCGTCTTCGACATGATCTTCGTCGCCGCGATCGTTCGCACGCGGCTGGGGTTCTTCGACGCGTCCGTCGAGGAGGCCTCGCACGACCTCGGCGCGAACCGCGCGTCGACCTTCGTCCGCGTCACGCTCCCGCTCATCGCCCCCGGCGTCGCCGCCGGCGCCCTCGTCGCGTTCACGCTTTCCTTCGACGAGTTCATCATCGCCTTCTTCACGGCGGGGCCGGAGTCGCTGACCTTCCCGATCAGGGTCTACACGCGCATCCGCTTCGGGCTCACCCCGGTCGTGAACGCGATCGCGACGGTCCTGCTGGTCGTGAGCTTCACGCTGATCCTGCTGGCGCTGAAGCTGAACGGGTCCGCGACGCGGCGGGCGATCGACCGCGCGAGCGCGGCCTGACCGGCCCCGCTAGGCGTAGACCCAGAAGACCTCGCAGTCGGCGGTGGCGTCCCAGCCCACCGCCGCGCCCGCGGGGATCGAGATCATGTCGCCCGGGCCGAGGTCGAACGTGTCGCGGTCGTCGACGCCGATCCGCACGCGGCCCGACACCACGTAGATCGTCTCCCGCTGCGGGATCGTGACGGGCGCCGCGGGCGCCGGCGGGACGCCGCGCTCCGCGCGCCAGAGGCCCGCCGTCGTCACGCCGTCGTCGAGGACGAGGTGACCCTGGCCACCCACGTCGAGGTCGGGCTCCCACGACCGGGTCGCGGCCGTCGAGAGATGGATCCCGTCACCGATGTCCGTCACGCCGGCCTCCGTTCCCTCCGAGGATCGCCTCGGCCTCGAACTCCACCCGCCACCGCGGATCGAGCAGACCGGCGACGACCACCATCGTGCTCGTGGGACGCACGTCGCCGAACACCTCTCCGTGCGCGCGCCCGACCGCCTCCCAGTCGGCCGCGTCCACGAGGTAGGTCCGCGTGCGCACCACATCGTCGGGGCCGGCGCCGGCCGCCGCGAGCGCCTCGAGGACGATCTCGAGGCATCGCCGGGCCTGGTCGCCCGCATCGGTGGGCGGGTCGGCGTCGCCGGGCATGATCGGCGCGGTGCCGCTGACGAGGATCCGATCGCCGACCGCGACGGCGCGCGAGAAGCCGATGACCGGCTCGAACGGCGAGCCCGACGGGATGCGGCGGCGCTCCATCGCCGCAGCGTAGCGGGCCATGTGGTGAACCGTAACCGCGACGTAACCGGGCGGCGCCACGTGACACCTACCCTCGACGCATGCTGACCGACGAGGCCGCGTACGTCCTGCGCACGACCGAGGAGCGGGGGATCCGGTTCATCCGCCTGTGGTTCACCGACGTCCTCGGGTTCCTGAAGTCGTTCACGATCACGTCGCAGGAGCTGGAGGGCGCGCTGAGCGAGGGGATGGGCTTCGACGGCTCTTCGATCGACGGCTTCAGCCGCATCCAGGAGTCGGACATGATCGCGGTGCCGGACCCCTCGACCTTCCAGCTGATCCCCTGGACGACCGAGGACCCGGTCGCGCGGATGTTCTGCGACATCTACGAGCCGGATGGCACGCCGTTCGGCGGCGACCCGCGTGGCGTGCTCAAGCGCCAGCTCGCCCGCGCCGCGGACCTCGGCTTCACGTTCTACGTGGGCCCCGAGTTGGAGTTCTTCTACTGCCGCTCGCCCGAGGACCCGAGCCCCCTCGACCGCGGCGGCTACTTCGACGAGACGCCCCTGGACGTGGCGACCGACCGTCGGACGCGCACGGTGCGCTACCTCGAGGCGATGGGCATCCCGGTGGAGTACGTCCACCACGAGGTCGCGCCGAGCCAGCACGAGATCGATCTGCGGTACACCGACGCGCTCACGATGGCCGACAACGTGATGACGTACCGGCTCACCGTGAAGGAGGTCGCCACGGCCTCGGGCATCCACGCGACGTTCATGCCGAAACCGATCGCCGGCGTCAACGGGAACGGGATGCACACGCACCAGTCGCTGTTCACCGGGGACCGCAACGCCTTCTTCGACGCGGGCGACCCGGTGCACCTGTCGGCCACCGCCCGTTCCTACATCGCGGGCCTGCTCCGCCACGCCCCGGAGATCACGCTCGTCACGAACCAGTGGGTCAACTCCTACAAGCGCCTGGTCCCGGGGTTCGAGGCGCCGGTCTACGTGTGCTGGGCACGCCGCAACCGCAGCGCCCTGGTCCGCGTCCCCCAGTACAAGCCGGGACAGGAGGAGGCGACCCGGATCGAGTTCCGCTCCCCCGACCCGGCCTGCAACCCCTACCTGGCGTTCTCCGCGATGCTCGCGGCCGGCCTCGCGGGGATCGAGGCCGACTACGATCTGCCGCCCGAGGCGTCGAACAACATCTACGAGATGAGCGCCGCCGAGCGCGAGGCCGTCGGCATCGCCTCCCTCCCCCAGGACTTGCACGACGCGATCGGCCTGGCCGAGCGGTCCGAGCTCCTTCGCGCCGCCCTCGGCGACCACGTCCACGAGTTCCTGATCCGGGCCAAGCGCGATGAGTGGGACGCGTTCCAGGCCAACGTCTCCCCGTACGAGCTCGAGCGATACCTCCCGATCCTCTGACCCCGACGGATGTCGGGGTTGACGGCAGGCGTTGCTGCCCTTAGCGTCCCGTGCCAACGTCCCCCGGCGCAGTATGCCCTGGGCACAACCCATAGGGAGGGAACCCTCGATGCTTCTTCGTCGACGCTTGCCGATCGTCGTGATCGCGTTCGTCGTGATGCTCGTGGGCGCCGCGATCGCGAGCGCCGTCACCCCACCGAAACGGTTCGCCGTGTCGGTCGCTGACATCCAGCCGGGGGCCACGTCGATCCCCGTCACGATCTCGAACGCCACGAGCGGCGGGAACGCGAACATCAACTCGCTCATCATCACGGCGAAGGCACCGCTTCCTGACGATTTCACGATCACCAGTGCGTCGCCGGGGGCCTTCGCGATCACCACGCTGAGCAACGGTGACATCCAGGTCAAGATCAGCGGCATCACGTCGATCCGACCCGGTCGGAGCCAGATCTTCACGCTGCAGGTCAGCGGGACGAACATCGGCTGCGACGGCGCGACGATCGAGTGGGGTGCCCAAGCGTTCGTCGGGAACTCGTTCAACGGCGACACGTTCGCGTTGCAGACCGGGATGTCCGACCTGAGCTCGCAGATCGGCGCCTGCTCGGCCACGGTCACCGTCACGAAATTCAAGGACCCCAACCTGGACGGCGAGCAGACCGGCAGCGAGGGAACGCTCGAAGGGTGGGAGTTCACCCTGACCGGGGGTGACGCCCCCGTCGTCCAGAGCACCGGCGCCAACGGGACGACCTCGTTCTCGGTCGACGCCAACCAGGCCTACGAGGTGTGCGAGACGGACGACCGGCTCGGTGGCACGGCCGGCTGGCTGAACACCACCCCGGGTGGTGACGCCTGCATCACGGTCCCGGCCACCGACACGGAGCCCGGCGAGACGTCGCAGCTCGTCTTCGGCAACGCCGAGGGGATCCTCGGCTGCACGTCGGAGGACAACCAGATCGACGTGACCGGGCCCAACGCTCCGGACGTGGCGCTCTCGGGCATCCGGCTGGTGAACGCCGACGGCTCGCCGTGCATCAAGATCCCCTACGTCTTCGAGGAGAACCCCGAGGGCGGCTTCATCTTCACCAAGGATCTCGAGGATCAGCCATTCGCGCAGTTCCTGATCACGCAGAACGTGGTGCGCGACATCACGAACGAGATCGCCTCGGGGCTGCAGTTCACGCCGAACACGGCGAACGGATACACGACCGAGATCGCGCCGACGATCAACGGCACCTACGTCCCCGTGCCGCTCTGCCAGAGCGTGCAGCGGAACGCGCAGCTCGTGGTCACGGGCGCGGTCCTGCCGACCGGGGCCGCGAACCCCGACAACGTGTCGTGGTGCATCGCCGACCAGCAGCTGCTCTACGGGTACGACGGTGCGGCCGACGCGGCCTCACCGGGCGAGGTCACGATCCGCAGCGTGCTGTACGGGCTCGGCGACCCGGTGATCCGGACGCGCCCGAGCACCTAAGCCAAGGACCCAACGACCGCGGCGCCGGCTGACGCCGGCGCCGCGGTCATGGGGAACGACGGCACCGCCACCACGTGGAGCTGGCGGAGCGTTGCGTCGCTCTCTCGGCGCCACGTCGGCGCGTCCTCGGCACCCGGATCCGACCGCAGGAGCCCAAGCATCGCGAGCGCGGCGTCGAACGTCGCCCCTCGCGCCGTCGCGAGGGACAGGCTCCGCCGCAGCGCGTCGCCGGCCTCGTCGCGGCGGTCGAGCTGCAGGAGCGTGTAGCCACGCGTGCGCTCCAGGAGCGGTTCGAGCAGCTCGATGCCGACGTCCTCGTCGCGGTGGGCCAGGATCGCGTCGGTCTCGGCCAGGGCGTCGTCCGCCGCCCCTCGGACCATGTCCAGCTCGGCTGCCAAGGCATCCACCTCGAACACGCCCGATCGCGTCCCCAGCTGCTCGTACGCCGCGCGGGCCCCGGCGTAGCGCTGGGCGGCCTCGTCGAACCGGCCCGTGCGGACGCACACCCGTCCGAGGAAGCCGAGCGAGGCGGCGAGGCCGGTCAGGTCGCCCGAGGCCCGCATCGTGCGTGAGGCGCCGAGCAGCGCCTGCTCCGCGTCGTCGAGCCGGCCCTGCTCGAGGTAGATCTCGGCCAGGTTGATCCGGGCGAACGCCGCCTCGACCGGGTTCCCCGTCCGCTCGTGCAGGTTGAGCGCCTCCATGTAGAGGTCGGCGGCGTCGGCCCAGCGGCCCTCCCAATACGCGCCTGCCCCCCGGTTCAGCTGGACCATCGCCTGCCCCTGCAGGAACCCCTGCTCCCGGTAGATCTCGAGGGCCCGGCAGAGCTCGTCGTCGGCCCCCGGCCGGCCGAGCCACGCGAGCGCGTTCCCGAGGATGTTGGCGGCGTGCCCGAGGATGTCGGTCGCCCCGGCGGCCTCGGCGTCCGCGATCGCGCGCTCCGAGCGCCGGGCGGCCTCCTCCACCTTGCCCTGGTTCAGCAGGATCGCCGCGTAGCGGTAGTCGAGCTCGACCCGGATCCGCCGCGCGTCATCCCCGGCGACGCCGTCGAGCTCGCGGCGCGCGCGCGTGAGCCAGCGCAGCGCCCGCGGGTAGCTCCCGACCGACTCCTCGACGTAGGAGCGGCGCATCATCATCGTGACCCGGTCGAGGGGCTCGGTCGCGAGGCGATGGGCCTCGGCGAAGGACCTGCGCGCATCCGCGAACGCGCCGGTCCGCTGCTGCGAGAGGCCGAGCTGCTCGTAGACCGCGCGCAGCGTCGGGGCCTCCACCTGCAGCTTGCGGCCGGCATCCAGCGCCCGTTCGTAGAGGCTGGTCGCCTCGGCGTTCGCGAAGATGCCGAACGCGTGATCGCCGGCGATCCGCGCGTATCGCCAGGCCTTGTCGTGTTCGCCCGCCCGCGAGAAGTGGAGCGAGAGCAGGCCGGCGGACTCGTCGGGCTCGGACGACTCCCGCTCCCAGTGGAGCCCGACGGCCAGGTGCAGGCGTTTGCGCGTGCGGTACGGCAGGCCCGCGTAGGCCACGTCGCGGACCACCGCGCGCCGGAACCGGAGGTACCCGCTGGCCTCGGGCTCGAAGAAGTCCGACAGACGCTCCCACGTGACGTCGTCCGGATGCGGCTCACCGGGCGCCAGGACATCGTCGAGGAACCGCGGGTGGAAGGCGAGCCCGAACACCGACAGCCGCCGGACGAGCGCGCGGTCGTTCGGCGTCAGACGGTCGATCCGCACGGTCGCCGCCGCCTCGACCGACTCGGGCAGCTCGTCGTCGCCCGAACGGACAGCGTGGATGAGGTCGAGCACGAGCTGGGGGTTCCCTTGCGCGCGCGCGACGATCCGTTCGACCTGATGCTCGGCGAGGGGATCCTCGTCGCTGGCCACGTGGACGAGCCTGGTGGCCGCCTCGTCCGAGAGGGGGCCGACCTCGATCGTCTCGACGGCGGCGTCGGAGGGCGCCGCGAACCCCGCCGTCCCCGGCTGGCGGAGGACCGCCACGAGCCAGGGACGATCCGTACGGTCGTCGGCGACGAGCGCGGCCAGGAGGTCGGCGGACGCCTCGTCCATGAGGTGGGCGTCCTCGAATGCGAACAGCGTCGGGCCGGGACACACCGCGCGCAGGAACCCGATGACCGACTCGTTGACCTTCGCCCGGCGGAACTCGGGGCCGACGGCGTCCACCTCGGGGGTGGACGCCATCTCAGCGTCGGCCGCGATCGCGATGAGCGGCAGCCACGGCAGCAGCGACGCGTCGAACTGGAGCACCAGCTCGCGGAGCCGTTCGACCACCTGCTCCGACGTGGCCTCCCACGCCAGACCGCCGCGGTCGCGGAGCACGTCGCGCCAGGCGACGTACGGGGTGGTCGAGGTGAACGTCTCGCCCGTGGCGCCGAGCGAGCGGTAGCCGCGGCACGCGGCGGTGATCTCGTCGAGCAGACGGGTCTTGCCGATGCCGGGGTCGCCGTCGAGCACGATCGTGCAGCGCGCGCCAGCGTCGACCTCGGCCACGACCTGCCGCACCAGGTCGATCTCCGCCTCGCGACCCAGGAGCTCGAACTCCTCGGCCGCGGTCCGCTTCGGCCGACCGATCGAGGGTCCGACCGACCACGCGTGCACCGGGCGGGACTTTCCCTTCACCGAGAACGGTTCGAGCTCCACGATCTCGAACCGCGTCGCCGATCGTTCGAGGATCGATCCGGTCGCGTAGATCTCCGCCGGCGGCGCGTTGGCCATGAGCCGGGCCGCGAGGTTCACCGTGTCGCCCATCACCGTGAACGTGCGTCGGAACGCGGGCCCGATGTCGCCGGCGAAGACGGGGCCGTGGTTGACGCCGATCCGCACCGGGATGCGGCCACCGGCGTCGATGACCTGGCGGAGGGCCAGCAGCAGCCGCTCCTCGTCCTCGCCGACGGCGCGTGGCACCCCGGCGGTCAAGATCAGCTTGCCGCCGTCGGCATCGACGTCGGACCCCAGGAAGCAGACGCCCAGCTCGTCGGCGGCGGACTGCACGTCGGCCACCAGCCGGTCCAGCTCGGCGGTGACCCGGGCGACGCCGTCGCGCGCCAGCGCGGCATCGATGCCGTCGA
>DASQKC010000135.1:0-3306 GCA_035630755.1 Actinomycetota bacterium
GCGACAGCTCGTCGATCACCCGGGGCATGTCGGCCTGGATCCGGTCGCGGAGCGTGTCGATGTCCATGGCGGCCGATGCTAGCCGACCGGTGCGCGCCGGCTAGGGGGAGAGCCGCTCCACCCGCCAGCCGCTCGGCTCGCCGGCGTCACGTGTGTAGCGGAACCGGTCGTGCAGGCGGAAGTCGCGGCCCTGCCAGAACTCGATCGTGTCGGGGACCACGAGGTACCCGCCCCAGTACGGCGGCCGCGGGATCTCGCCGTCGCCGAACCGGGCGGTCGCCGTCTCGACCTGGCGCTCGAGCGTGGCGCGATCGGGCAGCACCGCGCTCTGGGCCGACGCCCACGCGCCGATCTTGGCCTCGCGCGGGCGGGTCGCGAAGTAGGCGTCGGACGCGTCGTCCTCGACCGGCACGGCCGTCCCCGTGACCCCGATCTGCCGGTCGAGCTCGCGCCAGAGCACGGTGAAGGCGACCTGCGGGTTCGCGGCGAGGTGGCGGCCCTTGCGGCTCTCCCTGTTCGTGTAGAAGACGAACCCCCGCTCGTCGACGGTGCGGAGCAGGACGTGGCGGGCGGCCGGGGCGCCGTCGGCGTCGGCGGTGGCCAAGGCGATCGCGTTCGCCAGGGGGATGTCCGCGGCCTCGGCGTCGGCGAGCCAGCGGGCGGTCTGGGCGATCGGGTCCGCGAGCAGGTCATCGCGCTCGAGCGGGCGGTCGGGGTGGGAGAACGCCGTCATCTCGTGGGCCTCGCGATCGTCGGTGCCCCCGGCAGGATTCGAACCTGCGCACCCGGCTCCGGAGGCCGGTGCTCTATCCCCTGAGCTACGGGGGCGCGATCACCGAGTGTATCGGACGCCCTCCGCGGCCCCGGTGGCGGGCGAGGGCGCCGGTAGTATCCGGCCATGCCGCGCGTGTTGCTCGTGGACGACGACCCCGCGATGCTCCGCCTGCTCGAGGTGAACTTCCGCCTGGAAGGGTTCGAGACGGCCACGGCCTCGCGGGGCGAGGAGGCCGTCGACGCCGTCCGCACGCGCACCCCCGACGCGCTGGTCCTCGACGTGATGCTGCCCGGCATGGACGGTCACGAGGTCGTCCGCGCGATCCGCGACGATCCGGATCTCGCGGAGCTGCCGGTCGTGTTCCTCACGGGCCGGACCACCGACGACCCGCGGTTCGCCGCCCCGGGCGTCGCCGTCCTGGGCAAGCCGTTCGATCCGCAGGAGCTCGTCGGCCTCGTGCGAGCGCGGATCGGGTCGCCCGCGTGATCGAAGCCCAGCTCGCCGACTGGCTGGGCGTCGGCCTGCGGACGGCCGCGCCGGACCTCGGGCTGGACCCCGACGCGTTGCCGGCGCCCGAGCTGACGGCCACGAGGCAGAAGGAGCACGGCGACTTCGCCACGAACGTCGCCTTGGCGCTCGCCGGCCGCGCGGGTCGCCCGCCCCGCGAGGTCGCCGCCGCCATCGTGGCGGCGCTTCCGGAGGCGCCGTTCGTGGATCGTGTCGAGATCGCCGGCCCCGGGTTCATCAACCTGTTCACGACCGAGGACTGGCTCCACGACGTGGTGCGGCGGATCCTCGCCGAGGGACCGGCGTTCGGCCGCGGCGCGTCGTCGGGCGAGCGCGTGCAGGTCGAGTTCGTGAGCGCGAACCCGACGGGGCCGCTCACGATCGGCCACGCGCGGAACGCCGCGATCGGCGACACGCTGGCCCGGCTGCTCGCCTTCGCGGGTCACGAGGTGGAGCGCGAGTACTACTTCAACGACGCCGGCGAACAGATGGACCGGTTCGGGGCCTCGGTGGAGGCGCGGTACCTCCAGGCGCTCGGCCGCGACGCCCCGGTGCCTGAGGACGGGTACCACGGCGACTACGTCCGCACGTACGCCGAGGAGATCCTCGCCGCCGAGGGACCTGGGCTCGCCGACCTCCCCCCCGAGGAGCGGTTCGTGCGCCTGCGCAGCGAGGGCGCCCGCCGCGCGATGGACGGCATGCGCGCTACGTTGGCGCGGTTCGGGATCGCGTTCGACACCTACCTGCGGGAGGCCTCGCTCGAGGACGAGGGGGAGATCGCGCAGGCGATCGAGCGCCTGACGGCCGCCGGCGCCACGTACGAGTCCGAGGGGGCGCTCTGGTTCCGATCCACGGTCCACGGGGACGACAAGGATCGGGTCCTCGTCCGGTCGAACGGGCGGCACACCTACTTCGCGGCCGACTGCGCGTACGTGATCGACAAGTTCGGCCGGGGGTTCGACCATCTGCTCTACGTGTGGGGCGCCGATCACCACGGCGACGTCGTCCGCGTGATGGGCGCGGCGACCGTCCTCGGCTACGACGTCGCGCGGCTCGAGCTGCTCCTGTACCAGTTCGTGACGTTCCTGCGCGGGGGCGAGCCGGTGAAGATGAGCAAGCGCGCCGGCACCTTCGTCACGCTCGACGAGCTGATCGACGAGGTCGGGGCCGATGCCGCCCGCTTCCATCTGTTGCTGTTCTCGAACGACCACGCGATGAACTTCGACATCGAGGAGGTCGCGCGCGCCTCGATGGACAACCCCGTGTACTACGTGCAGTACGCGCACGCGCGGATCGCGTCGATCCTGCGGGCGGCGGCCGAGGCCGGTCACACCCCGGACGCGGGCGCCGACCTGGCGCTCTTGACGCACGAGGCCGAGCTCGATCTCGCCCGCGCCCTGGCGGGCGTGCCCGGCGTGATCGCGAAGGCGGCCGACCTGCGGGCGCCGCACCGGCTCACCCACGCGGCCCAGGACCTGGCGGCCCGCTGCCACCGCTTCTACACCGAGAGCCGCGTCCTCGGCGAGGACGAGTCGCTCAGCCGCGCCCGCCTGGCCCTCGCCGCCGCGGCCCAACGGACGCTCGCGATCCTCCTCGGCCTCGTCGGCGTGACCGCGCCCGAGCGGATGGACCGCGACGACGGCTGAGGCGATGACGGCGTCGGAGCGAGGGCCGCGTCCCGCCCCGATCCCCGCCGACGTCGTGATCCGCCCCGCCCGACCCGCCGACGCGCGGGCGTTCCTGGCCCACCGAGCGGTCGTCGCGGCCGACGAACGATCGTGGCGGGCCGGCCCCGCTCCCGGGCTCGCCGCCACGCGACGCCGGTTCCACCGCGGCTGGGCGGCGGAGGAGGCGACGATCCTCGGGGTGGCCGGGTCCGCGGTCGTCGGCAGCATCGGGTGCGTCCGCGAGCGCGACCCGGCGAACCGTCACGTCGCCACGTTCGGGCTCGCGGTGGCGCCCGAGCGCCGTCGCGAGGGGATCGGCACCGCGCTCGTGGGCGCGGCGTTCGGCTGGGCGCGTGA
>DASQKC010000136.1:0-6037 GCA_035630755.1 Actinomycetota bacterium
CGAGCCGAAGGGAACCGTCGTGTTGCGGGAAGGGGAGATGGCGTCCTACGCGGGGCTCGTCTCGGTGCACCTCGCGGCCGACGACGGCGGTGCGTTCTGGCTGACCGTCGACGGCGACGAGCTCGGCCCCCCCGGCAGGGACGGGCGCCCGTGGGAGGGCACGTACGAGGTGGGCGCCGCTCCGCCGGACGAGGAGGAGCCATCGGCGTAGAGCGGCGACCGCGGCCCGAGCCGTTCGGGCTCGGATGGCCGAACGTGATCTCGATCGTCCGGCTCCTGCTGTTGCCCGTCATCGTCCTGCTCCTGCTGCGCGAGAGCGACGGGACCGACGTCGCGGCCGCGGCCGTGTTCGCGGTGGGGGCGTTCACCGACCAGCTCGACGGGTACCTCGCGCGCCGCTTCGATCAACGCACCGCGACCGGCGCCTGGCTCGACCCGCTCTCGGACAAGATCTACGTGGTCGTGCCGGCGATCGCGCTCTCGATGCTCGACCGTTTCCCCTGGTGGGTGACGGCGGTCTTCGTGGTGCGCGAGGTGGCCGTCACGGTGCTCCGGTGGCGGCTCGACCGCCAGGGACGCGTGTCGATGCCGGCGTCGGGACCGGCGAAGGTCAAGACCTTGTCGCAGCTGTTGGCGGTGGGTGGCGCGATGCTGCCGCTCCCTGGATGGCTCGAGGTGGTGGAGACCGGGCTCATCCTCCTCGCCGCCGCGCTCACGATCTACACGGGCGCCGAGTACTTCCTCACGACGCGGCACCGGCGGGCCGCGTAGATGCGGGCCGAGATCGTCGCCGTCGGGACCGAGCTGCTGCTCGGCCAGATCGTGAACACGAACGCGCGGTGGATGGGGGAGCGGCTCGCCGCGATCGGCGTCGACGTGGTGCACGAACAGGTGGTCGGCGACAACGTCGATCGGATCGTCGCGGCGCTCCGGCTCGCGGCATCGCGGGCCGACGCCGTGCTCGTCACCGGTGGTCTCGGTCCGACCGGCGACGATCTGACCCGCGACGCGATCGCCACCGCGATGGCGGTCGGCATGGTGCGCCGTCCCGAACTCGAGGACATGCTCCGCGAACGGTTCGCCGGGTTCTCCTCCTCGCCCATGCCGCTGTCCAACCTGCGGCAGGCCGACGTCCCCGAGGGGGCGCGGTACCTCATGCCCGAGCGGGGGACGGCGCCGGGACTCGTCGCGCCGCTCGGCGACGCCACCCTCTACGCGATGGCCGGTGTCCCCGGTGAGATGCAGGAGATGATGGAGCGGTTCGTCCTCCCGGCGTTGGCCGGCACGGGGGACGCGGTGATCGCCTCGACGGTCCTGCGCATCACCGGGATGGGAGAGTCCGCGGTGGCCGAGGTCCTCGAGGACCTGTTCGCGTCGTCGTCGACCCCGACGGTGGCATACCTGGCGTCGATGGGCGAGGTCAGGGTACGCCTGACGGCGAAGGCCGTCGCACGGGCCGAGGCCGACGCGTTGCTCCGGCCGGTGGCGGCGGAGGTGCGCGCGCGTCTGGGCGACGTGGTGTTCAGCGAGGACGACGCGTCGCTCGAGGCGACCGTCGGCGAACTCCTGCAAGCGCGAGGGGTCCGGATCGCGTGCGGGGAGTCCCTCACGGGCGGCGGCGTCGCCACACGCCTCACCTCGGTGGCGGGCGCCTCGGGGTGGTTCTCCGGGTCGGCCGTGGTCTACACGGCCACCGCGAAGCACGAGGTCCTCGGCGTGCCGATGGAGGTGATCGAGGGCGACGGGCTCGTCAGCGAGGCGTGCGCCCTGGCGATGGCGGAGGGGGCGCGGCGCACGTTCCGCGCCGAGGTGGGGCTCGGGCTGACGGGCGTGGCCGGCCCCGCGCCGCACGACGGCGTCGCGCCCGGCACGGTCGTCGTCGCGGTCGCCGCGGACGACGTCCGGCACGCACGCGCCTTCGTCAGCCGCGGCGACCGGGAGCGCGTGCGCCGGTGGGCCGAGCAGGCCGGGCTCGACCTCGTCCGGCGGTACCTCCAAGGCATCACCCTCCCGGTCTCCTCGACCACGGTCTGAGTCCGTGGCGGGGGAGGAGGTGACCCGTCGGCGCCTGTTCGTGGCCGTCGAGATCCCCGACGCGGCGCAGGACGCAGTGGACGCGGCGATCGACCCGTGGCGTGACGCGCTCCGGGCGGCACGCTGGGTCCCTCGGGCGAACCGCCACGTCACCGTCCGGTTCGTTGGCTGGACGGCGCCGGAGCTCGTCGGCGCGGTCACGGACGCGGTGCGGGCGACCGCCGCGGCGACGCCGCGCTTCGACCTGGCGGTGACCGCGGCGGGTCGGTTCCCGCCGCGCGGGAAGGCCCGGGTGTTGTGGATCGGCTTGGACGACCCGGCGGGGGCGTTGGCGGTCACGGCCGGCCGTCTCCAGACCCGGATGGCCGACGCGCTGCCACCGGAGGCGCGCGCGTTCACGCCGCACCTGACCGTGGCGCGCGCGCGCCCGCCGATCCGCGTGCCTGACGGTTGGGCCGCCGCCGACGTCGAGCCGTCCCGGTGGACCGTCGAGCACCTCGTCCTGTTCGAGAGTCACCTCGGCCGGCCCCACGCGCGGTACGAACCGCTCGAGCGGTGCGCGCTGGTGAACGTTGCCGACCCCCGCCCGGACCCAGGATGATGGGCACTCCGCATCACCATCCGAGGGAGGACCTGTGACGGCGACGGGCACCGCGGCACCCGAGACCACCTACATCCGCTCCGACGGCATCGAGAAGGTCACCGGCACCGGCCGCTACACCGCGGACATGACGATGACCGGCGTGGCGGCCGCGAAGTTCCGCTACGCCGACCACCCGCACGCGAAGATCCTGTCCATCGACACGTCGGCGGCCGAGGCACTGCCCGGGGTGCTCGCGGTCGTGACGCAGGCGGACCTCCCCGACGTCCGGTTCGGCGGGTTCACGCAGGATCGGACGTTGTTCGCGAGGGACGTCGTACGGTTCGAGGCCGAGATCGTCGCCGGCGTCGCCGCCACCACCCCCGAGATCGCCGCCGAGGCCGCGCGGCGCATCGAGATCGAGTACGAGGTCCTGCCCGCGGTGAGCGACTTCGAGGCCGCGATGGCGCCGGGCGCCCCGCTCGTGCACGAGGACTGGGCGTCCTACGTCCGCGACGAGAACATCGTCGCGGACGGGAACACCTTCGCGTACCACACCATCGTGAAGGGCGACGCCGACGCCGCCATGGCGGGCGCCGAGATCGTCGTGCACGGCCGCTACCGGTCCGACGCCTCGCAGGGGGTGCCCATCGAGCCGCGCGCCGTCCTCGCGCACTGGCAGGGCGACGAGGTGACGATCTGGTCCTCGACCCAGGTCCCCTACGCGGCACGCGCCGGGGTCGCGCAGACCCTCGACATGCCCGAGGCGAACGTCCGGATCGTCGTGCCGTTGCTCGGCGGGGGGTTCGGCGCGAAATGCGACCTGCACTTCGAGGGGCAGGTGGCCGCCCTGGCGCGCGCCGCGAGACGGCCCGTGAAGCTGGTCTTCTCCCGCGAGGAGGAGTTCACGGCGATCGCCCAGCGGCGCGAGGGCATCGCGATGGAGTTCGAGACCGGCGTGACGCGCGAGGGGAAGCTCGTGGCGCGACGCGCGCGCCTGGTGCTCGACAAGGGCGCGTACTGCGGCGAGGGCGGGTTCCTCGGCCAGATGGCCGCCATGCACGCCTGCGGTCCGTACCGGATCGACCACATCGCGGTGGAGTCCTTCCTCAACTACACCAACAACCAGCCGTCGGGCTCCGTCCGGGCCCCCACGGCGCCTCAGGTCTGCTGGGGCCTCGAGCAACACATGGACGAGGTCGCGGCCGCGATCGGGATGGATCCCGTCGAGCTGCGGCGTCGCACGTTGATCGAGGAGGGCGCCGAGGGACCCACGCGACAGGTCTTCGACCGGGTCGGGATCAAGGAGACGCTCGAGCGGGCCACCGAGATGATCGGCTACGGGCAGGACCTGCCCGAGGACGAGGCGATCGGTGTCGCCGTCGGGTGGTGGCCCTCGATGCCCGCTCCCTCGGGGGCCTACGTCCACATCAACGGCGACGGCAGCGGGACGATCGTCACCGGCGCGCAGGAGAACGGGAGCGGAGCCGTCATGGCCCTGCCGCGGTTCGTGGCCGAGGAGCTCGGCATGCAGGCCCAGGACTTCACGATCCTCTACCAGGACACCGCCGCGGCGAACTGGGACATGGGGTCGTGCGGATCCCAGACGACGTTCAACAGCGGTCGCGCCGTGCTCGCCGCCGCCGCCGACGTCCGCGAACAGCTGCTCGATGAGGCGGCCGACCGGCTCGAGGCCGACCGGGACGACCTGGAGCTCGCGGACGGCCACATCCGGGTCAAGGGCTCGCCCGAGCGGGCGGTGTCGATCGCCGACATCGCCGCCGACGGCACCGTCCACGGCAAGGGCTCGGGCGAGGTGCCCGAAGCGCCGCCGGTCGACGCGGGCGGCTGCGTCGGGCGCCTGGGCAACGAGTCGTTCCTCGCGCCGCAGCTGATCACCCAGGCCGCGCACGTGAAGGTCGACCGCGAGACGGGTGTCGTCCGTGTCCTCAAGCTCGCGGCCGCGCACGACTCCGGGATGATCCTCAACCGGATCGGCGCCGACGGCCAGGTCTTCGGCGGCCTCGTGATGGGCATCGGCCTGGCGCTCTCGGAGGGCACGATCCTCGACGAAGAAGGCCGCCAGCGGAACCCGCACCTGCTCGACTACAAGCTCGTCACGTGCTCAGACGCGCCCGAGATGCTCGTGGACTGGATCCAGATCCCCGCGAAGGGCGCCGGACCGAGGGGCTCGAAGGGGGTGGGGGAGCCGCCGCAGGTCCCGACCGCCGGGGCGATCGCGAACGCGATCGCGAAGGTGCTCGGCCGCCAGGTGACGCAGCTCCCGATGACGCCCGAGCGCGTGTGGGCGACCGCGAACGAGGTGGAGGCATGACCGCGTCGTTCACCTCCGCGGCGAGCGTCGAGGAGGCGATCGCCGCGCTGGGCGACGGCGCGCGCCCGATCGCGGGGGGGACCGACCTCGTCGTGGGCTCGCGCCAGGGCAAGGCGCCGCTCCCCGAGGCGATCGTCGCGATCGACCGGCTCGAGGACCTGCGCGGGATCCGGCGCGAGGGCGACGTGCTCGCCCTCGGCACGCTGGTGACCCACGAGGATCTCGTCGGCGACGACACGGTGCGGACGCACCTGACCGCGATCGCCGACGCCTCCGCGATCGTCGGCTCGCACGCGACCCGGGCACAGGGGACGATCGGCGGGAACGTGATGAACGCCTCGCCCGCGATGGACACGGGCGCGCCGCTGCTCTGCTTCGGGGCCACCGCGGTCCTTCGTTCGGCGTCGGGGGAGCGCGAGGTGGCGCTCGACGAGCTCTGGACAGGTCCGGGCGCGACCTCGGCCGGCGCCGGTGAGCTCCTCACGGCCGTGCGTGTGCCGGTCCCCGGTGCCGGCACGGGTTCCAGCTACGTCCGCCTCGAGTACCGCCGCCAGATGGAGATCGCGGTGGTCGGTGCCGCCGCGGTCGTCACGCTCGACGGCGGCGCGGTCCGCGACGCGCGGATCGCGATCACGGCGCTCACGCCCGTGATCCGGCGCGTGTCCGAGGCCGAGGCGGCCCTCGACGGCAGCGACGGCGGCGCCGACGCGATCGCCGCCGCGGCCGCGGCCGCGGCGGCGGCCGCCACCCCGATCAGCGACGTACGCGGCTCCGCCGACTACCGCCGCGCCATGGCCGAGGTGATCGCGCGCCGCGCGATCACGGCCGCGCTCGCCCGCGCCCGCGGCGAGCAGGTCCCCGTCCCCGCGAGCCCGGCGCTGTTCGGCACCCAAGGAGCGTCCGCATGAAGGTCAGCGCCACCCTCACCGTCAACGGCACCGCGTACCCGGTCGAGATCGACCCGCACCTGACGCTGCTGCGCGCCGTCCGCGAGGAGGTCGGGCTCACCGGCTCGAAGGAGGGCTGCGACGACTCCGAGTGCGGCGCGTGCATGATGCTGCTCGACGGCAAGCCCGTGAACTCCTGTT
>DASQKC010000137.1:0-8242 GCA_035630755.1 Actinomycetota bacterium
CCGCCGACGTGCGCGCGTGGATCGACGACGCCCGCGCCGCGTTCCTCGACGCGTACCGCCGGGCGAGCGATCCGGCGCTGTTCGACGAGCGGCTCCTCCGTCCGTTCGAGGTCGTCCAGGAGCTGCACGAGTACGTGTACGCCGCGCGGTACCTGCCGCGGTGGCGCTACGTGCCCGACGCGGCGCTGCCCGATCTGTTGGGGCGTCACGCGTGAGCTGGCGGCCCGATCCGGCCAGGTTCCTCGCCGACCTGGAGACCGTCCCGGCCGGGCTGCGCGCGCTCGCCGATCGGCTCGTGGACCCGTGGCCCGTGACCGAGCGGCCGGACCGGGTCGTGCTGCTGGGGCTGGGGTCCTCGCGGTACGCGGCGCTCGTCGGCGCCGCGGCCCTGCGGGCGGCCGGGATCGACGCCGTGGCCGAGCACGCGGGCGCGAGCGCCGCGTTCCCCGGCGGCGCCGGCACCCTCGCGGTCGGGATCTCGGCGTCGGGGACGACCCCACAGACGGTGGCGGCCCTCGGACGGCACGCCGGCGCGGGGTCGCGGACCGTGGCCGTGACGGCGGCGCCCGATGCCTCGACCGCCCTCGGCGAGGTCGCCGCCGGGCACGTGGACCTCGCGTGCGGGCCCGAGGCCGGTGGGATCGCGTGCCGCACCTTCCGCCACACCGTGGTCCGGCTGCTCCAGCTGCGGACGCAGCTCGCCGGCGACGACGTCGCCCAGGTGGCCCGGGCGGCGCGCTTGACGGCCGTCGCGACCGACGATCTCCTCGCGCGCCGCCCGACGTGGCTCCCGGCCGTGGTCGAGCACCTCGAGGACGGGTCGTCCTTCCTGATCGCGCCGGCCGAGCGCCTCGGATCGGCGGCGCAGGCGGCGCTCACCCTGCGTGAGGGACCGCGTCGGGTCGCCACCGCGTGCGAGTCGAACGACTGGCCGCACGTCGACGTCTACCTGACGAAGCCGCTCGGGCCCGATTACCGCGCGATCCTCGGCGCGGGGTCGGACGCCGACGCCGAGATCGCCCGGTGGATCGAGGAGCGCGGCGCCCGCCTCGCCGTCGTCGGTCCGGGCGTCGATCCCGTCGGCGGACCAGCGGTCCGCTACCGCGGCGACGACGATCGAACGGTGCGGCTCCTGGCCGACGCCCTGGTCGCCGAGCTCGCCGCGGCGGCCCTCTGGACCGGGGTGTAGGGTCGCGGGATGACGGACCTCGTCCCTCGACGCGAGGCCATCCGGCTGCTGCAGGCCGACCGCCGTGCCACCGAGGCCCTCATCGCGACGCTCTCCGCGCGGGCGCTGACCACCCCGGGTCTGGGCGGCGGCGACTGGTCGGCGAAGGACCTCGTGGGGCACCTCGAGAGCTGGGAGGAGCACGCCCTCGCCGCGCTCGACGCCTGGTCGAGCGGATGGCCGGCGCCGATCGATCGCGCGCTGCGCGAGCGCGGCACCCCGACCGTCAACGAGGAGGAGGTCGCCCGCAAAGCGTCCCGCTCGCTCGCGAAGGCGCTGTCGTCGGCCTCGGCGACCCACGACGCGCTGATCGCCGCCCTGCGCGGCATCGACGACCAGGCCTGGGCGCGGCCACCGACGTCGCGTCAGCGCCGGCCGCTCGGCGTCCGGGTGGGGCAGATCCTCGCCGGGCGGGACGAGCTGTTCCGTCACGACCAGGCGCACCAGCCCGATCTGCGCTCGCTGGCGCGCTGAGGCGTCAGGGCACGATGATCACGGGGGTGCCCTGGCGGAGCAGCGGCTTGAAGCGGTCGAGCGCCCACTCGGAGACGCGCACGCACCCGGCCGAGGCGCTGCGGCCGATCGAGGAGGGGTCGTTCGTCCCGTGGATCGCCAGCTGGTCGCCGCCCGACCACCCCGGTGGCAGGCGCGGCTGGATCCCGCTGATCCCGAAGGCGAACGAGCCGAGCGAAGAGCCCGCGCCGAAGGCGACGTGGTCGGTGACGACGTACTCGCCCGGCGGCGTCGGCGAGATCGCGGCGCCGGTCGCACCGGGGACGCGGAGGACGACCTCACCTCGGCGCTCCACGACCGCCTCGTGCCGCGACAGGTCGACCCGGACGGTCACCCATGTGCTGTCGCGCGTGAGGCCGCGCAGCGGGATCCATCCGTCGCGTCGCGGGGCGACGTAGGGCAGCTCGACGCGACCCCACGCCTGACCGCCTCGGCGCACGACTTCCTCGACCCACCAGACCAGCCGCTGGTGGTAGAAGCGCGAGACCGTGGCCACCGTCCCCAGGCGGGCGGCGGCGCGCGAGGGGTGCCGGTACGCGGTCACGCCGGTCCGCGCGTCCACGAGGAGGTGCGGCCGCGGCCGCGGCTCCCGGGGCGCCGCCGGTGCCTCGACGTCGGGGTTCGCCCGAGCGCGTGGGGCTTCGTCGACCGCGGCGGCGACCATCGCGCGCGCCTGGGGCGCCGGTCCCGCACCCCGGCTCCCGGCCAGGTGTGCGGTGACGGGCGTGGCCACGGTGAGCAGCCCCGCCAGGGCCATGGCGAGCCACGAGGACTGGAACGATGCGCTGATACGGGGGGAGGAGCGCATACCCGGCTATCGGTAGAGGAAGCGACGAGCCTGAGTCCCACAACCTAGCGCGCGGGCGACGTTCGCGCGGATCGTCGCTGGGTGGGCGGGCCCGCTAGGCTGCCGGACGGACGAGCATCGATCCCCAGGAGGTCCACCCATGAGCGACGCCATGCACGACACCGCCCGCGAACTCGTCGCCCCCGGCAAGGGGATCCTCGCCGCCGACGAGTCGACCGGGACGATCGGGAAGCGCTTCGACCCGATCGGCGTCGAGAACACCGAGCCGCACCGCCGCGCGTACCGGCAGATGCTCTTCACGACCCCGGGGTTCGGCGACCACCTGAGCGGCGTGATCCTCTACGACGAGACCATCCGGCAATCCACCGACGACGGGCGCCCGTTCGTCGACGTGCTCGTCGCCGCGGGGTCGATCCCGGGGATCAAGGTGGACACGGGTGCCAAGCCGCTCGCCCTGTTCCCGGGCGAGACGGTCACCGAGGGCCTCGACGGGCTCCGCGAGCGACTGGCGGAGTACCGCGAACTCGGCGCCCGGTTCGCGAAGTGGCGCGCGCCGATGGCCGTGGGCGATGGGCTGCCGACCGGCTTCGCGATCCTCGCGAACATGCACGCGATGGCGCGCTACGCCGCGCTCTGCCAGGAGGCCGAGATCGTGCCGATCGTGGAGCCCGAGATCCTCATGGACGGGGACCACGACCTCGCCGCGTGCGAGGCGGCCACCGGGGGGACGCTCGCCGTCCTGTTCGAGCAGCTCGCCGCGCACCGCGTCGCCCTGCCGGGCACCTTGCTGAAGGTGAACATGATCGTGCCGGGGACCGGCAACGCCGTGCAGGACGACGATCGCGCGATCGCCGAGGCCACGATCCGCGTCCTGCGTGCCCACGTGCCGGCCGAGGTGCCGGGCGTGGTCTTCCTCTCCGGCGGGATGAGCGACGAGCAGGCCACGAGCCGTCTCAACGAGATGAACCGCATCGGCGGGGTGCCGTGGGAGCTGTCCTACAGCTACGGCCGGGCCCTCCAGGCGCCGTCGCTGCAGGCCTGGCGGGGTGATCCCGCCAACGTCGAGGCCGGCCAGCGCGCCCTCGCGCACCGCGCGAAGATGAACGGCCTCGCCCGCAGCGGCGCGTACGACGCCGCGATGGAGACCGCCGCGTAGCTTGACCTTCCCCTCGGGGGAGCCCCTACGCTCGCCTCGATGGACGATCGACTGACGATCGGGCGGTTCGCCCGCCTCACCGGGCTCTCGGCCAAAGCGCTGCGGAACTACGACGCGTCGGGCCTGCTCCGCCCGGCGGACGTGGACTTGGCCACGGGCTACCGCCGGTACGACAGCGCGCAGGTCGAGACCGGCCGGTTGATCCGGCGCCTCCGCGACCTCGACGTCCCGCTCGAGGACGTCCGGGCCGTGCTCGAGGACCCCGGGCAACTCCCGAAGCGCCTCGCGGCCCGGGCCGCTGAGGTAGAGGCCGACGTGTTCCGCCACCAGCGCATCGCCCATCGGCTCCGACACTTCACCGATCCCGAGGAGGCAGCCGTGACCGCAGAGACCGACACGTTCGTCGCCGGGGGCCTGACGCCCGAGGAGGAGCGCCAGGTCGCCGTCGATCTGTTCAACCACACGTGGGAGCTGCTGGAGACGTCGGACCGCACGCCCGCGCAGGACGACCGGATGCTCCACGCCGCCCACGCCTCGCGCCTGCACTGGGAGCGCACGGGGACGCCGCGGAACCTGGCCGTGGGGGAGTGGCAATGCGCCCGCGTCTACGCGGTCCTCGGCCGGGCCGAGCCGACGCTGCACCACGCGCGCCGGTGCATCGCGATGTGCGAGGAGCACGACGTCGGCCCGTTCTACCTCGCGGAGGGGTACGAAGCGCTCGCCCGCGGCCACGCCGTGGCGGGGGACCGCGCCGCGGCCGCGGAGGCCGAGGCCCAGGCGTGGCGCGTGGCCGAGGGCATCCAGGATGCGGAGGAGCGGCAGATGCTCGAGCAGGACCTCGCGAGCGTGCCCCGGTGACGCTCAGGCGGCGTCCGACGCGGCCGCGACGGGCTCGTCGGTGCCGACGCCGCGCAGGAAGTACAGCGCCGTGAGGAGCCCCCCGACGCCGCCGATCGTGTAGACGACCTGGTACGGCACGAAGGCCACGACCGCCGCGCCGATGGCGATGGAGACGACGTAGGGGAACGTGACGGCGGCTTCGACCGCCGCCATGACGCGGCCCTGGAGCTCGAGCGGGGTGCGCCGCTGCATGAGCGTCTGGTAGCCCACGAGGAACAGCGTCACGATCACCCCGAAGCACACGCACGCCGCGATGACGAGCGGCATCCGGGCCGTCCCGAAGACGATCATGCCGACCCCGGCGCCCGCGCTGGCGATCGCCATCGTCCGGAGCTCCCCCCAGCGCGCGAGGACCGCGCCGGCCGCCAGGCCGCCGAGGACCGATCCGACGCCCTGCAGCGTGGCGAGCACGCCGAGGAACGACGCGGGCCGGTGCAGCCCCTCGTCGATGAGCGCGTAGATCATCACCTCGGTGCACCCGACGAGGAGGGTGATCAGCCCGGTGCCGATCGTGAGCCGTCGCAGGTCCACGTTGCCGACGATGTGGTGCAGCCCCTCGCGGATCTCGGGCCACCAACGCACGGGATCGCGCCGCCGCTCGAGGTCGCGGCCGTGGATCGCCGCCAGGAGCGCGGCGCTCAGCAGGAACGTCGTCGCGTCGAGGATCGCGATCGCCCAACCGCCGAACGCCACGAACAACGCCGCGCCCGTGAGCGGTGCGAGCAGCCGCATGCCCTGGTTCGTCGACTGCAGGAGGCCGTTCGCCTCGCCCAGCATCCCCTCGTCGAGCAGCCCGCGGAGCAGGCCGGCGCGCGCCGACTGGTAGACGACGACGATCGCGCCGGTGGCGAAGGAGACGGAATAGAGGATCCACAGGTCCTCGGGCCCGTCGACGGCGAGCAGCCCCAGGACGACCGCCGCGGCCAGGAGATCGGTCGCGATCATCACGTGGCGGCGCGGGAACCGGTCCACGATCACGCCGAGCGCCGGCCCGGCGAGCGCCGGCAGCGCGAACGGCAGGATCGTCAGCCCCGCCGCGGCGTTGGACCCGGTCAGCTCCTTGGCCCAGATGCCGATGGCCAGGAACATCGCGTAGTCGCCGAACGCCGAGAGCGTCTGGCCGGCGAGCAGGAACCTGAAGTCACGATCGCGCAGGAGCTGTCGCATCGCCCGATGCCTCAGGCGCGCCGGACGCGGATATCGCCGGACACGGTGGCCACGTGCAGCTCGAGGTTCGAGCCCTCGCCGGTCGGTCCCTCGGACGGCGCGAGGTCCGAGCGAGCCTCGCCCGAGGTCGCGGACAGATCGAGGAACACCTGCGTCCCGGCGGCCACGCCGACCGTGACGTCGCCGGACACGCTGCGGAGATGCGCCGCGCCGGTGCGGAGCGACGCGACCTCGACGTCGCCCGAGACGGTCGTCACGTTCGCGTCTCCTCCGACGGGGCCGGTCGAGATGTCGCCCGAGGCGGTCTTGACGGTGACGTCGTGTGCCACCTGCTGCAACCGCACGTCCCCCGAGCCGCTGTGCATCGTGAACGACCCGCCGACGGACTTGCCGATCGCGTCGCCGCTGCCGACCTTGACGGCCACGTCGCCCCGCGCGTCATGGAAGATCAGGTCGCCCGACCCGGCGCGGAACTCGATCGACCCGATCACACCCTTGGCGATCATGTCGGCGGAGCCGGTGGTGATCTCGAAGGAGGTCCCCTCGGGGCACCCGATGAAGATGCCGTAGTCCTGGCGCCGCGCCTTCTTCGCCCTGATCGTGATCAGGGTGCCGTCCGGTCCGTCGCGGTGGGTGACCTCGGGCTCAGGGCCCTTGCGCACGTCGATCTCGACCGTCGTGTCCGCCCGGTCGCTGGCCGTCACCTGCACCTCGCCGGCGCCGATCTCGATCTCGAACCGGACCTGCCCGGGGGAGGGGAACCTCATCGTGTCCATCGTGGTCTCCTCAGCTCTCCGCCCAGCCGGTGACGCGCGAGCCACCGCGGCGGTTCCGTCCGATCTCCAACTCGAAGCGCTTGCCCTCGACGCCGCGCGTGATCGCGCGGACGAGCCAGGCGTTCACCGACGCGCCGTCGCGCGCGGCTGCCTGCTCGACCTTCGTCTTCAGGTGCTCGGGCATGCGCAAGGTGAGGCGCACCGTGCCGCCCTCTTCCTCCTCGGTGGCCGCCTCCTGTTCGGCGGGACCCTCCGGGACGTAAACGAGGCTCGCGTCGCGCGCGGCGACACGGACCTCGGCGTGGCCGCCCGGGAGCTGCTGGGAGATCTCGAGCGAGGCCTCGCCGAGCACGTCGAGCATCCGTAGCTGCAGGGCGGGCTCGACGGCTCGGCTGAGGCGCTCGACCGAGGGGCGGTTCTGGTCGTCCGCGAGGGATTCGAGATCCGCGCGGACGGCCTCCAGGTGCGGGGTGAGGTCCATCAGCGGGCCTCGGTGGCCGCCGGCCGGCGGGGGAACCGGCGGCGGGTGGAACGGTGGTGCCGGGCCGCGGTCAGATCGCGGACCTGGCGCTCCTGCCACATGATCTGGCGAGCGATCTCGGGGTGCATCGGCGTCTCCCTTCCGTCTAGGTGCCGTCTCCGATGACGTCACTATGACGTCATCCATGCCGTCTGTCAACCCCTCTGGTGAGATCGTGGCTAGGCTGGACCGATGCGGATCCTGACGATCGGAGGGGGGCGGTTCTCGGGCCGCGCCCTGACCGGGCTGGCATCGGATGCAGGGCACGACGTCACGATGTTCCACCGGGGCTCGGGCCCCGACGACCCGTGGCCGGCGGCCGAGCACGTGCACGGGGACCGCGCCGAGGGGTTCGGTTCCCTCGCGGGGCGTCCGTTCGATGCGGTGCTCGACTTCTGCGGATTCTTCCCGCGGCAGATCCGCGAGGCGGCCGACGCGTTCCCCGACGCCGGCCGGTACCTGTTCATCTCGTCGATCTCGGCCCACACGGAGGGGTTCCGGGCGGGGGTGACCGAGGACCAGGACCTGTTCGAGCCGCCCTTCCCGGACACCGAGGAGATCACCTGGGACACGTACGGGCCGCTCAAGGTGGCGTCCGAGCGCGAGGTGTCGGCCGCCTACGGCGAGCGCGCCACCGTCGTGCGCCCCGGGTACATCGTGGGCCCCTACGACCCGACCGACCGGTTCACGTTCTGGGTACGCCGGGCCGCCCGTGGTGGGCGCATGGTCGCGCCCGCGCCGCCTGACCAGCCCATGCAGTGGATCGACGCGCGGGACCTGGCGGCGTTCCTGCTGCACCTCGTCGAGACCGACACGGCGGGCACGTTCAGCGCGATCGACGCGCCGGGTCGGTACACGTTGGCGAGCCTGCTCGAGACCTCCGCTCGCGTCGCGGGCGCCGCGACGACCCCGGTCTGGGTCGACGCCGACTTCGTGCGGACCCACGAGCTCGTCGGCACCGAGGACGGGCCCGATCCGTTCCCGATGATCACCCCCGAGGAGCCGCACGCGCACGAGGTCTCCGACGCGCGGGCGCGCGCGGCCGGGCTCGGAACGCGGTCGCTCGACGACACCGTGCGCGACACGCTCGCGTGGGACGACGAGCGCGGGGCCCCGTGGCCGATGTCGGCCGGGCTCACGCCCGAGCGGGAGGCCGAGCTGCTCGCCGCGGTCG
>DASQKC010000138.1:0-16748 GCA_035630755.1 Actinomycetota bacterium
GAGCTCGGTCCGCCACGCGTCGTCCTCGCGCAGGGTGACCGTCCCCGTCGTGAAGCGGCTCGGGTTCCCCGCTACGCCGTGCGCGGCCGCGAGCCGCACACGGTCCGGCGCCTCGAACGGCGTTGGCGTCATCTCGCGGTCCATCCACGCGGCGATGGCGCGGACCTCCGCCTCGGGGGCCGCGATGAGGTCCTCGTACCGCAGGCGCCGGTAGGGCGAGGGACCCCGGCCGAGGACCTCCGCCGTGGCGTTCCACAGGGTCCACAAGGCCGCGCTGTGCAACGGTCCCTGCCGCTGCATCACGGCGCCGGGCCGGTCGGGCAACGGCTTGCGTCGCAGCCACGAGTAGCCGGCGGCGCGCGGATCGCGCACGAGGTGCAGCGTGCTGACCTCCACGCCCGGCACCTCACCGAGGACCGCGCCGTAGGTGGGCAGCTTCGAGGAGTCGACGATGACCTCGGCGCCGCTCTCGGCCGCGATCGCCTCGTACAGCGCCCGCAGCGCGGCCGGCAGCTCGTCGAGCCCGGCCACGAACCGCCGGCGGCGGGCGGCGCCGCCCACCAGCCGTGGGACGTGGCGGGCACGGGTCCCGCGGGCCAGCAGGGTCATCATCCGGTGGGGGCCCACGCCGCCGGGGCCGCCGAACGCTCGGTCGAGCACGGCCTGCCAGAACGGGCACGACGAGAACGGCTGCCCGCACCCGCAGGTCCGGTCCTCGAGCACGCCGCGTTCCCAGAGGAAGCGGACCTCGCCGACCGACGCGAACCCGTCGAGCTGGCCCAGGATGTTGTCGAGGATCGTGCTCCCGCTCCGACCCGACCCGGCGATGTAGAGGACCTTCACCGACGTCTCCCGACGAGGCGCTCGTAGACGTCGATCGTGCGGTCGGTGGCGTCCTCCCAGTCGTAGCGTCCGAGGACGTCGGCGCGGAACGCCGCGGCGCCGGTCCGTTCGGCAACGGGGTCGGCCAGCGACCGTTCGAGCGCCGCGCGCAGCCCGTGTACGTCACCCGACGGGAACAGGCGACGGCCGGGCCCTTCGTCCCGGAGCACCTCGAGGTGCGGCGGGATGTCGCTCGCGACGATCGGCGTGCCGTAGGACGCGGCCTCGAGCAGGGTGAGCGGCAGGCCCTCGAGCAACGACGGGAGCACGAAGACGGCGGCGTTCGCGTACAGCTCGCGGAGCGCCTCCCCGTAGACGTAGCCGGGCATCACGATCCGGGCGTCGGCCGCCGCCGACGATCGCAGCCGCGCCACGTAGTCGTCGGTGAAGCTCGTTCCGCCCGCGATCACGAGCCGGTGACGTCCGTCCATCCCGCGGAAGGCCTCGATGAGCTGATCGGGCGCCTTCTCCGGGACGAGCCGTCCGACGAACAGCACGTAGGTGCCCGCAGCCAGATCCCACCGCCGCCCGATCTCGTCGGGCGCGGCCGGCTCGCCCGGATCGACGCCGTTCGGGATGTGGACGACGCGCCGGCCGTAGGCGGCCCGGTAGTGGGCGGCGAGATCCTCGGAGACGACGATCGTGGCGTCGGGGACCCGGGCCGAGAGCCACTCGGCGCCGGCGAGCACGGCCGCGGCGCCGCGGCCCCACTTCGCCCGCTCGCCGTCGCGACCGTGGACCGTCAGGGCGACCTTCGCCCGGCCCACCGCGCGCGGGAGCACGGCGGGGATCCCGGGTCCGATCGCGTGGTAGTGGATCACGTCGAGCGAGGAGGCCATCGCGCGGCACGTCGCCAGGCCGCTGTGGACGATCGCGTCGAGGTGCTTGGTGCCCACCGTCGGCAGCGACACGACGCGGATGCCGCGGTGCTCGGCGATCGGATGCTCGAGGTAGTTCGTCCGGGCGAACACCGTCACCTCGTGCCCGCGGGCCACCATCCGCGCGCCGAGCTCCTCGACGTGGTGCTCGATGCCGCCGAACGTCGCCGGCACGCCGCGGGCGCCGATCACCCCGATCCGGAGCGGTCTCACACCGCGCCCGCCTCGGCGTAGATCGCGCGCAACCGCGCGAGGTGCCCCGCGGCGTCGAACGAGGACTCCGCCTTCAACCGCGCCGCGCGGCCCATCTCGAACGCCCGGTCGGGGTCCTCGACGAACGGCCGCAACGCGGCGGCGAGCGCGCCGGGGTCGTCGGGCGGGACGATGGCGCCGTCGACGCCGGGGTCGATGAGCTCGGGGAGCCCGCCGAGCCCGCTCGCCACCACCGGCACCCCCGCGCCGAAGGCCTCGAGCACGGCGAGCGGCATGTTCTCGTACCAGCGCGACGGCACGGCGGCGACGGCCGCGCCGCGGAGCAGCTCGAGGACCCCGTCGGCGGGCAGCCGGCCGTGGAACCGGATGCGGTCGCCCGCCGGGGCGGCGCGCGCGACCAGGTCGTCCCGCTCGGGCCCGTCGCCGGCCACGTCGAGGGCGAGCCCGGGCTCACCGAGGACGGCGTCGACGAGCGTGTCCACGCCTTTCTCCGCCGACAGCCGGCCCGCGTACACCACGCCGCCGCCCGGCGTCTCCTTCGGCGCCATCGCCGCGGCGTCCACGAAGTTCGGCAGGTGGCGGAGACGGGCGGGGTACACCTTGCCCTCCCGCATCTTCGTGAGCAGGAACCGGCTGGGGCAGACGAACCGGCGGACCGGCCCGTACGCCCCGGTCAGCGTGTGCGCGCTGAGCTCCAGGGCGCTCATCGCGCTCGCAGCGAGCGACCCGCCGTTGCAGCGTCGCAGGATCGGCTCCCAGAACCGGTGCGGCAGGCAGCGTTCGCAGATCTCCCCGTGGTCGAGGAACCGGTAGGTGGGGCACGCCAGCTTGTAGTCGTGCAGGGTCATCACGGCCGGGATCCCCCTCGCGGCCACCGGGCGCAGGATCGACGGGGAGAGCTGGTGGTAGATGTTGTGCAGGTGGACCACGTCGGGGCGCACGGCGTCCAGGGCGCGGGCCATCCCGTCGCCGGCGGTGCGCGACCACATGATGCGGGCGGCGCCGGCGAGCTTCGCGCCGACGCCCTCCGGCGGCGGCTCCAGGTCGATCCGCGGCGGGAACCATCGCTCGTAGCGCATCGGTTCGTTCTCGTCGTGTGCCATCCCGAAGAACTCGACCTCGTCGCCGGTGTCGCGCTGTCGTGCCGCGAGGTCGAACATGTAGCCCTCCGCACCGCCGCGCCGGTAGAGGAACTTGTTGACGTGCAGGATCCTCATGCGTCGACGCCGACGACAGGCTCGGGCTCCTCGCGGGGCGCGAGCCGCGGGGCCGCGACCGCCGCCGCCGCGAACGCCCCCACGTACCAGAGCAGCGCGAGCTGCGTGATCACGTTCGAGACGAGCGACAGCACCACGTAGGTCGCGATGATGCCGGCGAAGCCGATCGTGACGCCGCGCAGGAACCCGTCGCGCGTCCGGCGGATCCCCTCGAGCGCCACCTTCGCGGCCGCCCACAGGAACCACAGGTAGGCCGCGAGCCCGAGCAGCCCCGTCTCGACGTAGACGCGGATGAAGTCGTTGTGGGGCTCCTTCGCCTCGCTGCCCTCCACGCGGACCGCCGACAGGCCGCTGCCCAGCAAGGGGTCATCGTTCAGATCGAGGGCCTGGCGCCAGTACTCGACGCGCCACACGAGTGAGTTGCCGGCCGCGCCCGACTGGGTGACCGTGTCGTCGAGGTCGGAGAACCGCGCGCTGATGTCGGGCACGGTCAACGCGAGGACCGCGCCGATCACGAGCACGGCCACCATCACCCGGCGGCTGATGAACCACGTCACGATCACGATGCCGACGATCGCGGCGATCCAGGCGGAGCGCGTGTAGGTGGCGAGCAGCGCCAGCCCGCAGCCGGCCATGAGCCACACGAGGGCGATCTGCACGCGGCTCGTGAGGTAGGGGAGGATCGCCGCCCCCATGATGATCAGGAAGCTGAGGTAGATGCCGAACGGGTTCGGGTGGTTGAAGGTGGAGGACAGCCGCGCGAACCCGTCCGAGTAGTGGAAGCCGGTCTCGGTCGGGTACTGCACGAGCGCGACGCCGAGCGGGATCGCCGCGGATCCGAACGCGGCCGCCACGACGATCCGGACGTCGCGTTCGGTGCTGAACACCTGGTTGAGGACGGCCAGCATCACGGCGACCGTGATCAGCTTCCCGGCGTCGACCAGCCCCGAGACCGCGTTGGCCGAGGACGCCGTGCTGAACGCGCCTACCAGCGCCAGCATCACGAGCGGCGCGACGAGCGGGGAGCGGGGGGCGCGCTCGTCGGCCGGCTGGATCAGCAGCCAGAGCGCGCCGGCGAGCAGGAACACGATCGAGACGATGGCCGCCGGATCGGCCGCCGTCGTGCCGGTCGTCGAGAGCTTCACGGCGTCCAGGCTCGCGCGGACGAACAGGATGGCCGCCACGAAGTACGTGAAGCGCATCGAGCCGAGCCACGCCAGGGCCAGCCCGGCGGCGGCGATGAGCGGGATCGAGATCTCGGTCCGCGAGGCGCCGGCGGCGGCCGCGGACCCGGCGGCGATCGCCGCCACGACGACGACGAGGACGGGCGCGGTGATGTTGCCGCGCCGCGTGGCGTCGCGGAGGGAACGCGCGGTGGAGCGGTGCGTCGCGGTAGGTTCCATCCAACCTCGGGGGAAACGGGGACCCGGTCAGGATAGAGCCTGCTCACCGACCCGGGCATCGGCCGCACGGCCACGTCCGATAGCCTGAGGATCCGGCGGCCCCGGGCGCCGCGGCGGGAGGCGCGAGGTGCAGGTACAGGTGCGGCCCAACCTGATCGGCGGCGCGTGGATCGACGGCGCGGGGACGACCGATGACCGCAACCCCTCGGACCTGTCGGACCTCGTGGGGAGGTTCGCGGTCGCCGACGAGGCGCAGGTCGACGCGGCGATCGGGGCGGCCGCGGACGCCGGCCCCGGGTGGGCGGCCGCCACGCCGCAGGAACGGTTCACCGTCCTCGAGCGTGTCGGCCTGGAGCTCGCGGCCCGGGCCGACGAGCTCGGTGAGCTGCTCGCGCGCGAGGAGGGCAAACCCCGCGGGGAGGCGGTGGGCGAGGTGCAGCGGGCCGCGATGCTGTTCCGCTTCTTCGCCGGCGAGGCGCTCCGCATCCCTGGCGAGCACCACCGGAGCGTCCGCCCCGGCGTGGACGTCGACGTGCTCCGCGAGCCGCTGGGCGTCGTCGGGATCATCACGCCCTGGAACTTCCCGATCGCGATCCCTGCGTGGAAGATCGCGCCGGCGCTGGCGTACGGGTGCACCGTCGTCTGCAAACCGGCGGAGCTGGTGCCGGCGAGCGCCTGGGCCCTCGCGGACGTCCTCGCACGATCGGGGATGCCGGCCGGCGCGTTCAACCTGGTCGTCGGGCCGGGGCGGGTCGTGGGGGAACGGATCATCGCCGATCCGCGCGTCCGCGGCGTCTCCTTCACGGGGTCGCAGGCGGTCGGTGCCCGCGTCGCCGCGGTCCTCGCGTCGCGCTTCGGCCGCTACCAGCTGGAGATGGGCGGCAAGAACCCCCTCGTGATCCTCGACGACGCCGATCTCGACGTGGCCGTCGACGTCGCCACCCAGGGCGCCTTCTTCCAGGCGGGGCAGCGCTGCACGGCGTCGAGCCGGCTCATCGCGACCGCGGGCATCCACGATCGGTTCGTCGCGGCGATGGTCGACCGGATCGCGGCGCTCCGCGTCGGCCACGCGCTCGACGCCGACACCGAGATCGGGCCCGTTGTGAGCGAGGAGCAGCTCACCCAGGACCTCGAGTACCTCCGCGTCGGCGTGGACGAGGGGTCCACGCTCGCGGTCGGGGGCGACCGGTTGGTCCGCGGGACCGATGGCTACTACCTGGCCCCCGCGCTCCTCGTCGACTCGACGAACGACATGCGCGTCAACCGCGAGGAGATCTTCGGCCCGGTCGCGACGGTCCAGCGAGCCGAGGACCCCGACCATGCGCTCGCCCTCGCGAACGCGACCGAGTTCGGCCTCTCGGCGGGCGTCGTCACCACGTCGCTGCGGCACGCCGCCCGCTTCCGGGACGAGCTGCAGGCCGGCCTCGTGATGGTCAACCTGCCGACCGCCGGCGTGGACTTCCACGTGCCGTTCGGCGGGACCAAAGGATCTTCGAGCGGACCGCGGGAGCAGGGCCGGCACGCCGTCGAGTTCTACACGACGGTGAAGACCGCCTACGTCCGGCCCTAAGGGAGCTGTTGCACCACGTCCGGGCGGTCGCCGCCCAGGTCCGGGAACACGCCGGCGACGTCGGCCGCGCTCGCGCCGCACCGCCGCTCGAGGACCTCCGCGAGGATCGACCGGTAGTCGGTCGTGGCCGCGAGGTCGCCGTCGACCAGGTCCTCCTCCGCCAGGCCGGGCCACTGCCCGTGGACCTGGCCCCCCTTCACGCCGCCGCCCATCATCAGCACGACCTGGCCGTGCCCGTGGTCGGTCCCGCCGCTGCCGTTCTCCTGGATCCGGCGGCCGAACTCGGTCAGGGACACGAGCGTGACCCCCGCCATGCCGGCCGTCCCCATGTCGGTCGCGAACGCGGCGAGCGCGCCCGACAGCTCGCTCAGGTGGTCGACCATCCAGCCGCCGTCGACGTCGCCCATGTCCACGTGCATGTCCCAGTCGCCGTAGTCCACGGCGGCCACCTCCAGCCCGACGTCGGCCTTGATGAGCCGGGCGACGTCGGTGAGGGCGTGGCCCAGATCGGTGTCCGGGTACACGGCGCCGTTCGCCGGCAGGTAGGTCCCGGCGTTCGTGATCTGGGCGGCGACCGACAGCGCGCCGAGCGCCGCGAGCGCGGGCTCGCTCAGCATGCCGGGCGCGCCGTCGTTCAGCCCGCGGAGCGCGGTGTCCCACCGCGCGAGCTCGTCGTCGTCGTAGGCGGCGCTCAGGCCGAAGGAGTCGATCGACCACATCGCGAGCTCGGGGGTCTGCCCGAGGAACGCCGACGCGGCGAGCGACGAGCCCATCTGCACCCCCTGGAACTCGCTCTCGTGCAGGCGCGTACCCAGCAGACGGTCGATCCAGCCGGTCCGCAGCCCCGAGCCGGGGGCCGCCCGCTCCATCTCCTCCATCGCGGCGAAGTGGGATCGGTTGGGCTCCGACATCCCGACGGCGTGGACGGCGCCGAACGTCTCGTCGGTCCAGAACGGCTGGAGGTCCACCATCGCCGGGTGCATGCCGAACGTCGCGTCGAGCTGCCATAGCGCGTTGGCCGGGATGCCGACACCGGGCCGCCACGTCGCGTAGTCGGGATCGGCGGCGGGCACGATCGCCTGCAGGCCGTCGAACCCGCCCCGCAGGGACAACACGACGAGCACGTCGCCGGTGAAGGGCCCGGCCCCGAAAGCGAGCTGGGAGAACGCCGTCTCGTGCGCGATCCCGGCCACCAGACCTGCCGCGCCGGCGCGTTTCAGGAAGGACCGCCGGGTCATGCCCCGCTCGTAGTCGGGGCAGCCGCACGGGGTGATCGCGGTCTCGTCCGTGCTCATCGCAGGAGGTGGGCCGGGGTGTCCAGCACGAGGGACACCAGATGGGAGAGACGCCAGGTCACGATGGCGTCGTCGTCGTGCAGGGGCGAGCCGGCGCCGCGGTCGAAGAACCCGCAGATGGCGTCGCGCTGCTCACCCGGAAGCTTCACGAACAGCAGCTCCTTCGCCACGTCCTGCACCAGGTCGCCGTACGTGGCGGGGAGGCGCTTGGGCAGGTAGCTCTCGAGCTTCGGGCGGCGGATCTCGCTCGGCCACCAGTGGGCGGCCAGGGACATGTGGGTGTTCCAGCGATCGAGCGTGCCCCCCGCCGACCGCCAGTCCGCGGCGGTGTCCGGGTAGCCGTCGGGCGGGCTCCACGCCAGCGGCGCCTGCCCCAGGCTCTCGCAGACCCAGTACAGGCCCTGGATCCCGCCGGTGCCGTGCGCGTCCGCCTTGTAGCGGAGCGCGCGCAGTGTGGCGATCACGTCTTCGTACGGCCGGCGGACCTTCTCGCCGATCGACGATCGGAAGGCGGTCGACCGGAAGAGCTTGCGCAGGACGGGCGCGATCGCGGTGCCGTTGGCCTGGTAGGTGTCGGCGAGCGCGTCGACGAGCCCTGACGGCGGCTCGTCGCCGACGAACCGGCGAGCGAGCTTCGTGGCGAGGTGCTCAGCGGTCTGCCGATGGCGCGCGAGGTACCGCAGGTAGTCCAGCGCGAGGTCCTGGCCGCCGGGTCCCGAGTCGTTGGCGCGCGAGAAGCCCAGGACCTCCACGGGGCCCCGGTAGTGGTCGGAGCCGTCGTAGCGGAACAGCCCCGTGTCCCAGTCGATCGTCCAGCCGGTCATGATCAGCGCCGACTGGCGCATGTGTTCCTCGGTGTAGCCACCGTCGACGCCGACCGTGTGCAGCTCGAGCAGCTCGCGCCCGTAGTTCTCGTTGGGGTTGTCCTTCGTCGAGCTGAGGTTGTTGAGGTAGTGCAGCATCGCCGGGTGCTTCGCCGACGCGATCAGCATGTCCTCGAACTTTCCGAGCGCGTGTTTGCGGATCACCGTCCGGTCGTAGTCGTGGCGGTTGTACCAGCCGTGATCACCGGGGTTCGTGACGTTGAGGTGGTTCGACCAGAAGTCGACCATGACCTCGAACAGCTGCCGCTGGCTCCACGCGGCCCGGATGATGGTGGCCTGGCCGAGCGCGAACATCACGTTCCAGTCGAAGTCCTGGGTCTCGTACTTGTCCCGCATCGAGATGCGGAGCTGGGGCAATCGGTCGACGAGGTCCTCGCAGGCGCGATCGCCGATCGACGACGGCCGCAGCTGCTCGTCGAGCCAGCGCTCGCGCCCGATCTGCCGGATGCGGGCGACCGATGCCGGAGTGAGACCGAAGGTGGCGCGTCGGAGCAGGTGCAGGTCCTGGTCGCCCGAGAGGTGTCCCTGGGGGCTGGTGGCCCTCGCGACGCCGGTGAAGGCCGTGCCGACGGCGCCGATCGCGGCCGCGCCGACGGCGGCCGTCTTCAGGAACGACCGTCGCTCGATCGTCCCCGTGGTCGTTCCCTCCATGCGGGGTCACCCTTCCTCCGAACCTCGCTCAGGTATCGGCCGTCTGGGGGGCCGAACTTGACCGACGCCGATGCGAGGCGTGGGGACCTGCTGCGTCACGCGCGCTGGGGGTAGGCTCCCCCCAGGCCCGGGTGCCGGAACCGGTAGACGGAGGCGCCTTAAAAGCGCTCGCCCGCGAGGGCGTGTGGGTTCGACTCCCACCCCGGGCACCGCTCCCGACCGCGGCGGGAGCCCGGGCTACGATGTCGCCATCACTCTCGGAGGTAGAACGATGACCCGGACTTGGTTCGTGCGCACCCTCGCCCCGGTGGCGATCGCGGCGCTGGTGCTGGCGGGATGCGGCGGGGACGACACGAGCTCGGCGCCGTCGGCGCCCGATGGGGCGACCGATACGTCGACGGGCGACGGCGGGATCTTCGACACGGCCGAGTGCGCGCAGGCCGTGGCGGCGTGGGGGTCGGCGGCCTCGGCCGCGGGCGCCGCGATGACCGCGGGCGCCGGCGACCTGGAGAGCTCGCTCTCCCAGCTCCAGGCGTTCGCCGCCTCGGCGCCCGAGGAGATCCGCGCCGACCTCACGACCGTCTACGAGGCGTACGGCGCGTTCCTGGCCGCGATGCAGGACGTGGGCTACGACCCGACGAGCGGGACGCTCCCCACGCAGGAGCAGATCGCCGCGATGGAAGAGGCCTCCCAGGCGCTCGAGGGGACCGACGTCGAGGCCGCGTCCGAGCGGGTGAGCGCCTGGTTCGCGGACAACTGCGGCACCTAGATCCGGACGCGCGAGGGGCGCCGGCCGAAGGCCGGCGCCCCGGAGCGCCTTGGTACCGCGTTCGGTCGATCTAGATGGGCGGCGGCGGGACGTCGCAGCCCTCGACCCAGAACACCTTGTGCTTCACGTCGGCCCCGTTCGAGATCGGGGTGTTGATCGTGAGCTTCACGTGGTAGCCCTGCTGGGGGTGGATGAAGTCGCCGTCGTTGAAGTCGAGGACGTAGAGCTCCTCGCCGTCGAACGCCGCCGGGCTCCCGCCTGGGATCGCGTTGCTCGACAGCAGGACGTCGTCCTCGAGCAGCAGGCGCGTGCCCGTGGGCGGCTGGGCCTCGAACGTCACGTGTGAGGTGACGCTCGGGTCGAAGCCGTACCACTCGACCGCGAACTCGCACCCGACGTGGGGCTCGTTCGCGTTCATCTGGTTGTCGAGCTCGATGTTGTCCACCTTCACCGTCCCGTTGTTGCCGGGCGCGGCGGTGGCGGGCGCCATCGCGCTGACCACCATCAGGCCGAGCGACGCTGCGAACAGCGCCGCGGCCCTGAACCGGATCTTCATGACCTACCTCCTGTCGGCGCCGTAGGCCCATCGGGGGGAGCGGCGCGTGTGCGGGGGACGACGGTACGTCGCTCCGGGGGACGCGGGCATCCGGCTTTCGGCCAGGGACCGACTAGGTCCCGTGCCGGGCAGCCACCTCGGCGGTCACGACCTCGTCGTCGGCGTTCGCGAAGGACAGCGTCACGTCCACGGCGTCGCCGGATGCCCCGTCGAAGCCGCTGAGCGTGACGTGGGGTCCGTCGGGTCCGAACAGCACGGTCTCCTCGGGCCCGATGGTGGCGTCCCCCCCGATGTCGGCGGATCGCGCGCACGCGCAGCTGACCGCGGTCAGCGTGTCGGGCAGCGCCCCCGCGTTGTGGGCGACGAAGGTGAGGAGCGCCTCGCCGCCGCCCTGCCGGCGCACCGACGCCTCGATCACGTGGACCACGGGCGCACCGGTCGCGGGAGGGGGTGTCGGTGTGGACGACGAGCACGCGCCGACCAGCGCGACCAGCAGGACCGCCGCCGCGGCGCGCGTCATCGGCGTTGGGTGGACGCCCTCGGCGTCACCCGCGCCGGGACGGTCACCTGCCGCTCGGCCGGTTCCTCACCGTCGACGAGCGCGAGGAGCAGCGTGGCGGCCCGCCGGCCCATCTCGGCGTAGTCGTAGGAGAGCGTGGTCATGGGCGGGTCCGACGCGGCCGCCCGCCCGGCGTCGTCGGTCGTGGCGACCATGACGTCGTCGGGGATGCTGTGACCCATCGACCGCAGCGTGCGCGCGACCTCCACCCCGACGATCTCGATCGGCGCGTAGATCGCGTCCACGCCCTGCGCGAGGAGCCGGCCGATCTCGTCGCGCAGGTAGTCGAGATCGTCGGCGACCAACCGGTCGAGGTCCATCACGGTACGCCGCGGCGGCGTGGCGCGCGCCGCGCACCACGCGTCGTACGCCGCGATCGTCTCGACGATGAAGGCGTTGATCGGCGGGATCGTGAGGAGGCCGACCTCCGCTCTCGCCCCCGCCGCGAGGTGATCGAGCATCGCGTGCGTGGCGGCGCGTTCCTCGGCCGTGACCGAGGGCCCGGCGCCGTCGTCGGCATCGTGCCCGATCGTGACGTAGGGGATGCCGGCGGCGCGCAGCGCCGGCAGCGCCGGCTCGCCCACGAGCGGATCGATCACGAGCACGCCGTCGAGCGGCACGCGGTCCCAGATGAAGCCGCTGCGCGACGGGGGCGCCACCACGAGCGCGCGGTCGCGCGCGACGGCGGCGCCGGAGGCCGCGCCGATGAGCGCCGAGTAGTACCCGAACTCTGAGAAGGCGATCCGCGGGTCGTCGGGCAGCGACGGCATCGCGGCGATGAGGCCGGTCTTGCCCGAGACCAGGCTCCGGGCCGCGGGGTTCGGCCGGTAGCCGAGCCGGTCGGCCACCGCGCGGACGTGGCTCCTCGTGGTCTCGCTCAGCCGTCCCTTGTCGTTCAGGGCGTGGGACACGGTGGTCACGGACACGCCGGCCTCACGGGCGACGTCCTTGATGCTCACGCGGCGGTCCGGCACGGCGCGATCCTAGCGCGCGGGAGGCGCCGGTTGCGTCCCGGTGATCCGCGGGCCAGCATGGCGCCGGGGGACGGCATGGGCACGGACGGCGCCAAACGGATCGGCATCAAGGAGGTCGCCGAGGCGGCCGGCGTATCGATCACGACCGTCTCGCACGCCCTCTCGGGCAAGGGGCGGCTCCCGGAGCACACGCGCGAGCGGGTGCGGCAGGTGGCCGCCGAACTCGGGTACGTGCCGCACCCGGCCGCGCGGAGCTTGGCGACCGGTCGGACCGGGCTGCTCGCCACCCTCGTCTCGGCGCCCGGCGACGCCGCGATCGCCTTCACCGAGATCGACTACTACGTCGAGCTGCTGAACGCCGCCACCAGGACGGCGCTCACCCGGGGCGCCGCGCTCGTGATCGCGCCCTCGACGGCGGGCGAGGAGACGTGGAGCCGCCTCCCGCTCGACGGCGTGATCGTCGTCGACCCCGCCGACGACGACGCCGCCGTCGCGTTGCTCCGCACGCGGGGCGTCCCGTTGGTGTTCGTCGGCCGCGACCGCGGCGGTCCGCCGGACGACCTCGTGGTCCAGAACGACCGGCGTGCCGCGACCCGGGCGGTGCTGGATCATCTGCGAGCGGCGGGCGCCGAACGCCCGGCCATCCTCAGCCTCCGCACCTTCGAGTCCTTCAGCGAGGAGTGCATCGACGCCTACGGCGACTGGTGCGACGCGCACGCCGTACCGCCCGTGGTCCACCTGGCGGCCGAGGACTCCACCGCCTCCCCCTCGACGATCCGGCGCGTCGCCGAGTCCTTCCTGGACCGCACCGATCAGCCCGACGCCGTCTTCTGCCTGTACGAACGGCTGGCGGTGGAGCTGCTGGCCGCCGCGCGGGAGGTCATGGTCGGCGTCCCCGACGACCTGCTCGTCGCGACGATCGCGGAGGAGGGACGGGCGGGCGGCACCGACCCGCCGCTCACCACGCTCGAGATCGGGCAGGACGCGCTCGGCGAGGTGGCCGCCGAGCTCCTGTGCGACGTGCTCGACGGCCGCCCGGCGGCGTCGGTCCTCGACGTGCCGACCCGGTTGACCGTGCGGGGGTCGACCCGGCGGTGAGATGGCTAGACGGCGACGCCGAGCAGAGCCTTCGCGCGGCTGACGGCCTCGGGTGCGTCGGGCGCGAAGCCGTCGGCGCCGATCTCGTCGGCCCACTCCTGGGTCACCGGCGCGCCGCCCACCATCACCTTCACCTTGTCGAACAGGCCCTCCTTCTTGAGGGCCTCGATGACGACCTTCTGCTGGGGGACCGTCGTGGTCAGCAGCGCGGACATCCCCACGATGTCGGGCTCGAGCTCGCGCACGGCGTCGAGGATCTTCTGGGTCGGCGTGTCCTTGCCGAGGTCGGTGACCTCGAACCCGGCCGTCTTCAGCATCGCGCCGACCATGTTCTTGCCGAGGTCGTGGAGGTCGCCTTTGACGGTGGCCAGGATGACCTTGCCGGTGATCTGCTTCTCGCCGCCCGCGGCCAGCAGGGCGGGCTCCACGAGGTCGTTGCACATCTTGAACAAGGTGGCCGAGGCGACGACCTCGGGCAGGAAGACCTCGCCGCGTGACCACATCGCGCCGAGCGTGAACATCGCGACGGCCATCGCGTCCTGCAGGATGATGACGGGATCGGCCCCCTCGGCCAGCAGGGCCTCGGTCGCCGCCAGGCCGGACTCGCGGTCGGCCTTGATCAGCGCCTGGCGCAGCTGCTCCATGTGCTCTTCGGACATCCTGGTCTCCTGTCGCTCCGGTGCCGGGCGGCCCGGCTGATCTTGAATCGCCGTTCAGGATACTCCGGCGGGTGGCGGGTAGCTAGGCCGCCTCCACGTGCTCGTCTTCGAACCGCTCCACGATGGCGCGGATCGTGTCGGCGGCGCCGTCCGGGAGCGGGTAGGGCGTGTGCGTCTCGAGGATCTCCCGCGCGCGCTCGACCGCCCGGTCCTTCGAGACGGGGCGGCCGTTCGCCTCCCAGTCCTCCCAGTTCCCGCGGTGGAACATCTTCGACTGCCAGACCTCGCGCATGTGCGTGAGCGTGTGGTCCTGGTCGAGGAAGTGCCCGCCGGGCTGCACGGCGTCGATCACGTCCACGGCGAGGGACTCGGCGTCCCAGCCGCGCACGCCCTCGGACGTGGAGCAGACGAGGTCCCAGAGTTCGGCGTCGAGGATCAGCTGCGCCGCGCTGAACACGCGCGCCGCGTAGAGCAGGCCCGCCCCGCTCGCCATGTCGACGCCCGAGATCCAGCTCGCGAAGCCGCTCAGCCCGTTCTCGACGCCGCCCTGCCAGTCGCTCGTCTTCGAGCCGGTCGCGAACGTCCCGACCATCGACCGCAGGCCGTAGGCGCGCGCGAGCTGGGCGTTGGCCATCTGGAACACCAGGTCCTCGGGCCCGCCGCAGTTCGCCGCGCCCGACCACAGGTCCATCGTCGTGACCGCGCTCGCGTAGAACGTCCGGGCGCCCGGTGCCAGCAGCTGGTGCGCGATCACGCCGCCGATCACCTCGGCGTTGTTCACCACCATCGTCCCGGCGCGGGTGATCGGCGCGGTCGCTCCCAGGATCGGCATGACCATGAACCCGCTCGGGACGCCCGCCTTCGCGAACTCGACCGCGGCCGCGAGCGGTCCGCCGTCGTAGACGAGCGGCGACACCGAACACTGGAACGCCGAGAGGATCGGCCGCTCCCGGAGCGCGGTTGCACCCCCGACGGCGACAGCCGCCATCTCGGCCGACGCCTCGGCCTGCTCGGGCGTGACCGCGGTCATCATCACGATGTGCTTGCCCGTGTTGTTGAGGTTCGCCTCCAGGTTGTGGAGCGGCTCGGAGGGCACGGGCATCTCGCGGCTCACCGCCGGCTGCCAGATGTACCCGATCTGGGGGAGCGCGTCGCCGATCAGCGTGCCGGCGGCGACGTCGGCCTTCGAGGACGCGCGTCGCTGGTCGGTGTCCAGGTCGACGACCTCCGCGGCGTTCCCGTCGACGCCGAGGTAGCCGCGGGTCCCGTCCAGCACGATGTCGAGCCCGGGCTCGCGCGAGGCGAGCGGCAGGTCCGGCGGCACGGTCGTCAGGGCGCCCGCCTGCACCTCCCGTGGGAACCGGGCGCGGCCGGTCTCCTCGTCGATGACGGCGCCGGCGGCGCCCAGCTGCGCGAGGATCGCCCGCGAGCGGACCTCGATCCCCGTGCGTTCGAGGACCTCGGTCGTGGCGTCGCGGATCGCCGCCACGGCCTCGTCGGGCATGATGTCGAGGGGCGGGGTCCGGTGCGTGACGGTGCGGATCTCGCGGTCGGCCATGATCTCTCCTGCGGTCGGGTGCGACGACCCATGCGGGGCGACCGGGGCACGGTGCCACGACGGACGCCCGCCGGGAACAGACGCGCCTGACTCCGGGTCAGGGAACCCGGACCACGACGCCCAGGTCCGCGAGCAGCGCGGCCACGCGGCCACGGAGATCGTCGCGGATGGGCCGGACCCGTTCGATCGGCTGGCCGGCGGGATCGGGCAGCTGCCAGTCCACGTAGCGGACCCCGGGGAACACCGGGCACGCGTCGCCGCACCCCATCGTCACGACCACGTCGGCCTCCGCGACGACGGTATCGGTCCAGCGGGCGGGGACCCGGTCGGTCAGGTCGATCCCCACCTCGCGCATCGCGTCGAGGACCACGGGGTGCACGGCGGCGGCCGGGTCCGACCCCCCCGAGTAGACCTCGACGCCGTCTCCGCCCAGGCGCGTCGCCCACGCGGCGGCCATCTGGGAGCGGCCGGCGTTGTGGACGCACAGGAACACGATCCGGGGACGCTGGGTCATGTCTCCTATCGTAGGGGCCTGCGTAGACTGCGCGCCGCGATGGACATCGAGGCGGTCCGGGGGTTCGTGGCCGCGTCCCCGCACGAGCTGCTGCCCCCGCGGCGCCGCGACGGCGACGTGCCCGTCGGCGAGGTCGTCGACCTGCTCCCCATCGGCCCGGCGAGCGCGCTCGCCGTCGTCGCGTCCGGCGACGGGTTCCTGGTCGTGCCCCTCGTCGGATCGGGGACGGCCGTGCGGCGTGCGACGCCGGGCGACGGCGCCTGGGCCGGGGTGCTCGCCGTCCTCGCGTCGGGCGACGCACGCGGGCGGTTCGCCGTCCGGCGCGACGGGCCGACCGAGGTCGGCGGTCCCGAGCGGGCGATCGACGTCGATCAGTCGAACGACTCGCTGGTGGTCGGCGACGCGGCGGTGGTCAAGCTCTTCGTGCGCACCTCGGCCGGCCCGCAGCCCTCGATGGACCTGCCCGCCCACCTGGCCGCGGTCGGGTTCGCGGAGACGCCGGGCTCGATCGGCGCGCTCGTCTGGGACGGCGACGTCCTCCTCGCCACCGCCGCCGCGTACCTGCCGGGCGCGCGCGACGGGTGGGAGTGGTACCCGGAGCTCGTGCTCGACGCGCTCGACGGCCTCGCACCGATCGCCCCCGCGGTGGACGCCGCGACCGACATCGGTGGGCTGGTCGGGCGGCTGCATCGCGCGCTCGCCACCCCGTCCGCGGTCCTCGCGGCGCCGGTCGGATCGACCGACGCGTCGCGGTGGCTCGGGCCCGCCCGCGCGACGCTGGCGGCCGCGGTCGCGCTCACGCCCGCCGAGGCAGGGGCGCGGCTCCGCGCGCTGGCCGCCGACGTCCTCGACGCCCTCGCGCCACTCGGGGCGGTCGGCGAGACGCCGGTGATGCGCATCCACGGCGATCTGCACGTCGGACAGATCCTCCGGTGGGAGGGCGGCGACGCCGTGAGCGACCTCGACGGCAACCCCATGGCGCCGATCGACGGACGCGTCGCGCCCGACGGTGCGGCGCGCGATGTCGCGGCGATGGCGCGGGCGATCGATCACGTCGGTCGCGTGGTC
>DASQKC010000139.1:0-3554 GCA_035630755.1 Actinomycetota bacterium
CGAGCAGAGCGGGGACGAACGAGGACTGCAGCGTGAGCGCGGTGTCGCGGACCGCGAGCAGGAGCAGCACGGGGGTCAGGAGCGGGACCGTTACGCGGGCGAAGCGCCCGAACGGCCCGGCCCCGAGGCCGGCGGCCATCTCGTACATCTCGCCGGGGATCGCCCGGCGCGCGGCCACGCCGAGCAGGACCCCCTCGGCCACCACGAACAGGCTCATCAGGACCACGCCCCACCGCGCGGGCGTGGGTTCGGTGAGCCAGGACGGCGTCGGGAGGCCCGCCGCCCCGAGCCCGGCGTTGAGCGGACCGTAGAGCGGGTTGAACAGCCACAGGAACGCGAGCGCGAGCGCCGCGTCAGGGATCGCGGCCGGGAGGGCGACGGCCGCCGCGCCGGCACGCCCGAACCGGGCGGGCCGCGCGAGCAGCAGCGCCACCCCCAGCGCGAGGGCCAGACGCAGCGGCACGGCGATGACCGCGAACAGCAGGGAGTTGCGGAGCGCCAGCCGGAACAGCGGGTCCTCGAGCAGATCGCGGAAGTTGCCGAGCCCCACGAACCGCGGCGGCCGGATCAGGTTCGCGTCGGTGAACGCCATCGTCGCGGTCCAGACCGCCGGCCCGACGACGAGCACCGTGACGCCGAGGAGGAACGGCGCGGCCATGAGCCACAGCGCGCGCCGCTCCCCCGGCACCGGTCAGCCTCCGCCGAACATGCCCTCGGTCGCCTGCTGCATCGCGGCGATCAGCTCGGGCGACTCGGGTCCCGTCGTCGGCTCGTAGAAGGCCTCCTCCAGCAGGGTGTTGATCGCGTCCTCGATCTGCGGGTACGCCGCCACGTGGGGCACCGACCGCAGCGTCGCGAGCTGGTCGAGGAAGACCTGCGAGTTCGACGGCTCGGCGCCCGGGGTCAGGAACGCCTCCGTCGACGCCACGTCGGTGAGCGAGGGGACCGTGCGACCCGTCCGCGCCGCGACGTCCTGGCCCTCGGGACCGAGCGCGAACTCGAGGAACCGCCACGCGTCGTCGGGGTGCGCAGCGTCGGTCGTCATGCAGTACGCGTCGGAGTGCAGGATGCTCACCGGCTCGTCGCCGAAGCGCGGTAGCGCCGTGACGTCCCAGTCGAAGTCCTCGATCGTCCGGAACGTGGGCACGACCTTGCGCGACTCCATCATCATCGCGAGACCGCCGCGCAGGAACCGGGTCTCGAGGTCCTCGGACTCGGCCTCCTCCTCGGTCGGCACCACGTGTTCGACCTGCTGTAGGTCGATGAACGCCTGCAGGGCCACGGCCGCCTCGGGCGTGTTCATCGCCAGGCCCGTGGGCGCCGCGTCGTGGTCGACGACCTCGCCGCCGTTGGACCAGATGAACGGCGCCACGCGGATGAGCTCGGGGTCGACCCCCAGCCCGTAGACGTCGGTCGCACCGTCCCCGTCCTCGTCGACGGTCAGCTCGCGCGCCGCCGCGACCATCTCGTCCCACGTCCAGTCATCCGGCGGCGGCTCGAGCCCCGCGGCCTCGAACAGGTCCGCGTTGTGATACAGGACGAGCGAGGAGGCGTTCTGCGGCAGGCACGTCTGGGCACCGTCGTCCTGGAAGGCCGCCATCGACGTGGGGAAGAACGCGTCGCGGTCCAGCCCCGTCGAGGCGGCGAGCCGGTCCTCGACCGGCGCGATCCCGCCGGCGTCGAGGAACTGCCCGTAGTAGCGGTAGTTGAGCAGGAACAGGTCCGGCGGGTTCCCGGCCGCGATCGAGGTGGCGAGCCGGCTGATCAGCTTGTCCCGCTCCTCGATCTCGATGAGCGAGACCGGCCCGCCGCCCTGGGCCTCGTAGGCATCGGCCACCTGCCGATAGGCCTCGAGCTCCTCGGGGTCGCCCGAGACCATCACGCGGATCTCCTCGGCCGCCGGCGACCCCCCGTCGGACGACGTCGATCCCGACGCCCCCGTGCACCCGGCCGCCAGGGCCGCCACCGCCGCCACCGCCACGATCCGCCTCACGTGCGCTCCTCTTCCGTCGGGATCCGATTCGTCAACACGGCCACCACGAGCACGACCGGCACGATCGCCACCACGGCGCCGGCCAGCATGATCGGCTGGCGCGGCCCGTCGAGCGCGGCGAGGGTGCCGACGGCGAGCGGCATCGTCGCACGCCGCTGGTCGCTCAGGTAGACGAGCGGCCCCAGGTAGTCGCTCCACGTCAGCACGAACGCGATCGCGGCCACGACCCCCGTCACCCCGCGGGTCAAGGGCAGCGCGACGCGGCGCCAGGCCGCGAACGGCGACAGCCCGAACTCGGTCGCGATGTCGAACAGCTCACTCGGGAGCCGGCGGTACGCCCACGCGAACACGAGCACGAACACCGGCGAGACGCCGATGAGCCCCGTCGCCATCAACGGCGCGAGCGTGTCCGTGAGCCCGGCCCACCGGAACACCGTCAGCCGGCCCACGAACAACGACGTCACGGGGACCAGCAGGACCACGACCGCGCAGGCGCCGAGGAATGCGCCCTGGCCGGCGGGCAGGCGCGCCATCGCGAAGCCGGCCCACGAGGCGACGACGACGCCGAGCGGGACCGCCACCGCCGCCACCAGCAGGGAGTTCAGCAGGGGCGTCGCGAGCGGCAGCATCTCCGCGAGCCCTCGGTAGCCCTCGAGCGACCACGGCCCGGCCAGCAGGTCGTCCGCGCGGGGCGGCGGGAGCCCCACCGGTCGGAACGACCCGCGCACGAGCAGCACGATCGGCAGGACGAACGCGGCCGCGACCAGCAGGAGCGCCGCGGTGCCTGCGACGGAGCGTCCCCGGCCGTTCACGCGGCGATCCTAGCGGTTCCCATCGGGCGCATCGTCGGCTACGATCCGCGGCGAGGAGCCGCGCGGCTCCGCGAGGGGGGCGTCCATGGTCCGCAGCGCGCGCATGACGGTCACCGCGATCATCGCGGTCGCCGTGTTGGTCGGGACCGCGATCTGGGCGATGAGCGAGGACGTGCCACCGGGCATGGGCCGCGCGAAGCTGGAGCGGCTCGAGCATGCCCTCGTGACCGAACGCCGCCTCGACGCCTACGCGGCGGCCAAGGCCGACGGCACGCTGGGGCAGACGGGCGAGATCGTCGCGCTCGCCGCGCCCGGGTGGTCCGGCGAGACGCTGATCCACCCCAACGCCGACGACTGGGAGCCGGCGATCGCCGCCGACCCGAACTCGGCCCGGGTCTACATGCTCGTCACGCGCTACACCGGACCGACGGCGTGCGGGAACCAATGCCCCCTCCCCTACATGATGTTGAAGGTCTCCACGGACGGCGGCGTCACGTGGGGCCCGGACCGCTTCATCTGCGAATGCCGGCGGGTGGGCGCCCAGGCCGACCCCATCATCGAAGTCGTCCCCGGCACCGGCCACGTCTACGCGGTGTGGATGGACGGCTACGACACGAAGTTCTCGAAGTCGACCGACTTCGGCGCCACCTGGTCCCTGCCCGTGAAGGTGTACGGGAAGGTCAGCTGGACGGACAAGCCGATCCTCGCGGTGAGCGACGACGGGCAGAACGTGTTCGTCGCCTTCAACG
>DASQKC010000140.1:0-22838 GCA_035630755.1 Actinomycetota bacterium
CCGTCATCGGAGCATCCTCGCAGGACGTTCGGACAGGCGAGAGGCCGCCCCCGAGAGGGCGGCCTCCTCGCACCCCGGGGGTTTAGGTGGTGTTGCCCCGGGACCCGCCGCCGGTGCCGTCGTTCCCACCGGTGTTGTCACCGTCACCGGTGTTGTCTCCGCCGCCGGTCCCGTCGTCACCACCGGTGTTGTCACCGTCACCGGTGTTGTCTCCGCCGCCGGTCCCGTCGTTCCCACCGGTGTTGTCACCGTCACCGGTGTTGTCTCCGCCGCCGGTCCCGTCGTCACCGCGGGTGTTGTCACCGTCACCGGTGTCGTCGTCATCCTTCGGATCGTCGTCCGACAGCTCCGAGCCCTCCTCGGGGCGGATGACCTCGTCGTCCGACACCGCGATGGGTGCGACCGAGGTCGCGTCGTTGCCGGGACCGGTGGCCAGCGCCACCCCCACGCCGAGCACCGCGACCAGTGCGATCAACCAGATCTTGGTCCACATCTGCCGTTCCTCCTTCCGTCCAACCGTCCGTCACACTCACCATGACCGCCGACCATGAGGTCGCCGTGAGACCGTCCTGAGAGCCTTCTCACCGTCGGCGCCACGACACGCGAGCGGTACCGAGCCGCACCCGGTCCGGCAGCCCGTCGAAGTCGGCGCCGAGCGAGCTCGCGAACTCGGCGGCGGTCGGCCGATCGTCGGGCGAGGGCGCGAGCGCCGCCCCCACCGCCGTCGCGAGGTCGGCGGGCACGTCGCGCGGCAGCGGCGTCATCGGGCGCCCGGCGAGCTGCCGGAACCGGTCGTCCATGCGGACGCCGGGACGCCGCGCCCCGAACGGCAGCTTGCCGGTCGCCGCTTCGTAGAGCGTGATGCCGATCCCCCACACGTCGGCCGCCGGACCGATCGCCCCGTGCCCGTACACGCCGCACTGCTCCGGCGCCATGTAGGCGTCGGTCCCGATCGGCCCGCGCAGCGTCGCCGCCCGCTCGACCGTGTTCGCGATGCTCAGGTCGATGAGCATCGGCGAGGGCGCCATCACGACGTTCTTGGGCTTCACATCGAGGTGGACGAGCTGCTGGCTGTGCAGGAAGTGGACGGCCGCGCACGCCTGCAGCGCGAGGGGGAGGATCTGCTCGGGCCCCAGCGATCGCTGGCGCCTGATCAGCGTCGAGAGACGGGGTCCCTCGATCAGCTCCATCGCGAGGTGCGGGCGGTCGCCGTCGACGGCGTCGAAGCAGCGTGGGATCGCGGGATGTTGGATCGAGCGCAGCAGCTCTCCCTCCCGCGCCAACGATGACCGGACCGCCGCATCGCCGAGTCGATCGCGGCGGATCAGCTTGACGGCGACGACCGCGAGGAGATGCTCGTCGAAGGCGGCGTAGACGTCGTACGTCCGGCTGGTCCCTAGGTGCTGTAGCGCGATCCGCCCCGGGACGATCTCGTCCCCTTCGACGAAGCCCCACGACCCTCCGGACGTCGTCCGGCGTCGCGTCATGTTCCCGATCACGATCCCCACCTCCATGCGATCCGAGCGTGCTCGTGCGTACGTCCAGCCTGGGGAGACGCCGTGAAGGCACGATGAGGTCGACGTGAGAGTCCTCTCATGCGTTGCTCCCGGGGTTGGCTCTCGCCCTCGGAAGGGCCACGCTGGTCGCATGGCGTCGACAGGGACCCGGGAGTCAGCCACGCGCGCCGGCGGACAGCCGGCGGTGCCCACGGCTGACGAGGGACCCGGCGGGACGGACCCGCAGGGGCGCGGACCGCGGCTCGGCATCCGCGCCCGGATCCTGCTCGTCTCGATCGCCGCGCTCGTGCTCGCGGTGACGATGGCGGTCTTCGCCGTCCGCCAGGTGCTCTTCGCCCAGATCGATGACCGGATCGACGAGGGCCTCGTGCAGGAGGCGAACGAGCTGCGGCGGCTCGCGGGCGGACGCGACCCTGCGACCGGCGAACCGTTCGACGGGGACGTCGCGAGGGTCTTCGACGTCTTCCTCGAGCGCAACGTCCCGCAACGCAACGAGACCTATGTCACCTTCGTCGGGGGCGAACCATACGAGCGGACGTTCCGCCAGCCGCCCTACCGCCTCGACCTCGACGTGACCCTCGTCGAGCGATGGCGCGAGCTCCGGGACCCCGATCGCGGCACGGCGTTCACGCCCGCGGGGCGCGTCGAATACCTCGCCGTCCCCATCGTCAACGACGGTGCGACGCGAGGTGTGTTCGTCGCGGCGTTCTTCCGCGACATCGAGACCGAGGAGGTGCGCCTGGCGACGATCGCGACGGCGGGGGTCGGCTTCCTGATGGTGCTGTTCGGGGCGGTGGTCGTGTGGCGCGTCGCGGAGGGGATCCTGCGACCCGTCCGGCGGGCGACCGATGCGGCACGCGACATCTCCACGAGCGACCTCACGCGGCGGATGCCGGTCTCGGGCAACGACGAGATCGCGGACCTCGGCCGCACCTTCAACGAGCTGCTGGGTCGGCTCGAAGAGGCGTTCGACACCCAGCAGCGCTTCGTGGACGACGCCGGTCACGAGCTCCGGACGCCGATCACCATCATCCGAGGGCACCTCGAGCTGATGGACGAGGATCCGGGCGATCGCGCACGCACGCTGGTCCTCGTGGAGGACGAGCTCGATCGCATGCAGCGCATCGTGAACGACCTCCTGACCCTCGCGAAGGCGGAACGGCCCGACTTCCTCACGCTCGAGCCGGTGAAGCTCGACGTGCTGGCGGGCGAGCTGCTCGCGAAGGCCCAGGCGTTGGGCGACCGCCGGTGGACCCTCGCCGATACGCCACGAGGCACGATCGTGGCCGACCGCCAGCGGGTGACCCAAGCCGTCATGCAGCTCGCCCAGAACGCCGTGCAGCACACGCGCGACGGTGATCCCATCGAGCTCGGCATGGACGTCCGAGCGGGGGAGGTGTCGCTCTGGGTTCGCGACCGGGGTCGGGGCATCGCACCGGAGGAGCTCGATCGCATCTTCGAGCGGTTCGCGCGCGGTCGCGGGCCTCGCCCCTCGGACGGCGCTGGCCTCGGGCTCGCCATCGTCCGCGCGATCGCGGAGGCGCATCGCGGGCGCGTGACGGTCGAGAGCACCGAAGGACGTGGCGCCACCTTCGCCATCGTGGTCCCGGTCGACCAACCGGAAGTGGGCGACGGATGACGCGCATCCTCGTCGTCGAGGACGAGGCGCGGATCGCCGCGTTCGTCGAGAAGGGGCTCCGCGCCGAGGGGTTCGTCGTCGTGGCCTGCGCGTCGGTCGCGGACGCGTCGGCTCAGCTGCGCACGGAAGACTTCGATCTCGTGGTGCTCGATCTCGGACTGCCCGACGGCGACGGGCTCGACGTCCTCCGAGCGATGCGGGAGCGGGGGTTGTCGATCCCCGTCGTGATCCTCACCGCCCGCGACGGCGTGCGCGCGACGGTCGCCGGGTTCGATGAAGGTGCCGACGACTACGTCACGAAGCCCTTCCGGTTCGAGGAGCTCCTCGCACGCGTCAGGGCGCGGCTCCGGCCGCGCGCGGCGACCGACGCCTCCCTCCTGGAGGTGGGCGATCTCGCCCTCGACCTCCGGACGCGGCGCCTGCGCGTCGGAGACCGCGAGACCGAGCTGACCGCTCGCGAGTTCGTTCTCGCGGAGACCTTCTTCACGCATCCGGGGCAGGTCCTCAGCCGCGAACAGCTCCTGAGCCGCGTCTGGGGCTACGACCACGACCCGGGGTCCAACGTCGTCGACGTCTACGTGGGATACCTGCGCAAGAAGGTGGGCGCCGACACGATCGCGACCGTCCGAGGCATGGGGTACCGACTCCAGCCGCCCCGGCGCTAGCGGGCCTCCGCGACCGCGGCGAACGTCTCGTCGGCCAAGGTCAGCCCTTTGATCGTGTGTTCGATGTCGAAGCCGAACCCGAACCGGATCCCGTTCGGCACGCCGAACATCTCGCCGGGGACGAGGAGGACGCTCCGTTCCTCGCGGATCCGCTCCACCAGGTCCGCCGTGGTGATCGGGAGGTCGACCTCCGTGAACGCGATCGCGCCGGCGACCGGCCGGACGTACGAGAGGTACGGATGCGTGGCGATCCACGTCTCGAGATGCGGGAGGTTCGCGCGGATGATCGCGCGCGTGCGCGCGAAGATGTTCTCGCGGACGTCGGGCTGCATCGCGACAGCGGTGAGCGCGTCGCTCAGCAGGCCCGGCGTGAGCGTCGTGTAGTCGTGGCGCCGCCAGATCCGTCCGATCTGCTTCGGGGGTGCGACGACCCACCCGACGCGGAGCCCCGGCATCGCGAACGCCTTCGACAGGCCCGACGTGACGATCACCTTGTCGTACCGGCCCCAGAACGTGGGCGACGTGACGTCGGCGTCGACCTCCGCGCCGCGGTAGATCTCGTCGGCCACGACCCAGGCGCCGACGCGCGAGGCGACCTCCACGACGGCGTCCATCTCGGCCTCGGTGAGCACCGCGCCGGTCGGGTTGTTCGGGTTGCAGACCATCACGGCGCGGGTGCGCGTCGTGACGGCGCGCTCGAGCACCTCGAGATCGAGCGTCCACCGGCCGTCGCGTCGGACGAGACCGAACGTGTCCGCGCGATCCCCGAACGCCGCGCCGAGCCCGCGTCCCTGGACGTAGTTCGGGACCATGAACGCGAGGCGGTCCTTCGGCCCGAGGAGCGTCCACAGGGTGAGGAAGTTCGCCTCGGAGCCGCCGTTCGTCAACGTGACGTTGCCCGCGTCGGCGCCGGGGTACCAGGCGGCGATCGCGGCCCGGCTCTCCTCGGACCCCTCCGACAGCGGGTACCCCAGGGCGTGGTGCAGAAACGCCTCGGCGTCGGCGGCGGGACCCAGGAGGTCGCGGATCGTCATCGGCGAGACGCCGGACTCCGACAGGTCGTGATCGACCCGGTACCAGTGCAGGGACTGGTACCGCTCCATCTCGAACGTCTCGATGCGTGCCACCCGTGGACCTCCCTCGCCCTCGACGTCGACGGGCCGAACCTACCGCGTGCGGCGCGGACCGTCGCCGGGGTTGACCCGGTGACCGCGCGGACCGCAGTCTTCGCCGATGGCGGCCGTCCGGATCCTGCGACGCGAGGACGTCGAGCGGGCGCTCGGCATGGCGGCGTGCATCGACGCGGTCGAGGCGGCCTTCGTCGCCTACAGCGCCGGACGCGCCGAGCTTCCCGGCGTGATCCACCTCGACGTGCCCGAGGCACGTGGCGAGATCCACGTGAAGGCGGGCCACATCCACGGGGCCCCCGTCTACGCCGTGAAAGTGGCGAGCGGTTTCTACGCCGCCGAGCCGGCCGCGATCGACGGCATGGTGATCGCGTTCGACGCGACGAGCGGCGCACCGGTCGCGCTGCTCCTCGACGGCGGGTACCTCACGGATCTGCGGACGGGCGCCGCCGGCGGCGTCGCCGCGCGCTGGCTCGCACCGTCGCCGGTGGCGAAGGTCGCGGTCATCGGGACCGGCATCCAGGCGCGGCGCCAGCTCGAGGCGCTCCGGGTGGTCGCGCCCGGCGGGTTCGACGTCGCCGTGTGGGGCCGCGACGCGGCGCGCGCGGCCGCGGCCGCGTCCGACGTCGGCGGGACCACCGCGGCCACGGTCGCGGCGGCGGTCGAGGGGACCGACGTCGTCATCACGTGCACCGCGAGCCGGACGCCGCTCGTCACGGCGGACATGCTGGCGCCGTCGACGCTCGTGATCGCGGTGGGATCCGACGGCGAGGGCAAGCAGGAACTCGACCCCGAGGTGCTCCGTGGCGCGGACGCGGTGGTCGTGGACTCGCTCGACCAGAGCCGCCGGCTCGGCGAGCTCCAGCATGCGCCCGAGCAGGCCGCGCGCGCGGTCGAGCTCGGCGCGGTCGTCGACGCGGGGGCGCCCCGGCGGACCGTCCACGGCTGGACGGTCTGCGACCTGACCGGCGTCGGCGTCCAGGACGTCGCGGCGGCGAACGCCGTGCTCGCCAACGTGGCGCCGGGCGCCGGCGAGATGGTCGAGCCCTGAGCTCGGCTCAGGCCGTGGCCGGCCGGTCGACCGCCCGGGACCCCGCGAGCCGGGTGAGGACCTCGTCGTGCAGCGCCGCGTTCGTGGAGACCACGGTCCCGCGGTGCACCGGCGGGTCCCCGCGGAACGACGTCATGCGCCCGCCCGCCTCCTCGACGATGACCTGCGGCGCGGCGAAGTCCCACAACGAGAGCTGCGGCTCGAGCATCATCTCGGCCGCGCCCTTGGCCACGAGCATGTGCGCCCAGAAGTCCCCGAACCCGCGGTCACGCCAGCTGTCGTCGATGAGGCCGCGCACCGCCGCGGCGTCCGGCCCGCCGAGCAGGGTCTTCATCTCGGCCACCAGCACGTGGGCGTCGCCGATCTCGTCCACCGCGCTCACCCGGATCGGGGTGTCGTTGAGCGTCGCGCCCGCACCGTGGGCCGCCGCGTAGCGCTCGCCGAGGGCGGGTGCCTCGGCGACCCCCACGACGCTCTGCCCGTTGATCCGCAGCGCGATGAGCACCGCCCAGATCGGGACGCCGCGCGCGAAGTTCGCGGTCGCGTCGATCGGATCGACCACCCAGACCCGGCCCTCGGGCTCGTGGGAGCCGCCCTCCTCCTCGCCGAGGATCCCGTCATCGGGGTACGCCGACGCGATCTCGCGACGGATCATGGCTTCGATCGCTAGATCGGCCTCGGTCACGAGCGTGCGATCGGGCTTGCGTTCGACCTGGAGCCCGGTGCGGTGGAACATGCCGAGCCCGAGGTCCGCGGCGCGGTCCGCCAACCGGTGCGCGAACGCGAGTTCCTCCTCGTACATGGCGCGCCGAGCCTACCGTCCGACGGTCGTGCCAGGGGATCTCGGGTAGCCTGGACCGCAGGATGCAGACCACCGTCGAGAGCACGGATCGACACACCGTCAAGCTCACCATCGAGGTTCCCGCCGACCGCGTCGAAGCCGATCTGAACCAGACCTACCGCGCCATCGCGCGCGAGGTGAAGATCCCCGGTTTCCGCCCCGGGAAGGCCCCGAAGGCGATCATCGACGCGCAGATCGGGCGCGACGCCGTGCTCGAGGAGTACGTGAGCGCCACGCTCCCGACGTACTTCCACTCCGCCGTGACCGACGAGGACCTGGCGCCGATCGGTGATCCCGACGTCGACGTCGAGCAGCTGGAGCCGGGGAAGGCGCTCATCTTCACGGCCACCGTCGAGGTCCGGCCGCGCCTCACGTTCGAGGACGCCGACTACCGCGGGATCGAGGTGCGACGGCCGGCCGTCGTGGTGACCGACGACGAGGTCGACGCCTGGGTCGAGCGGCTCCGCCGCCAGTTCGGCGAGCTGGAGCCGGTCGGGCGCCCCGCCGCCGCGGATGACTTCGTGACCATCACGGTGGGCGTCACACGCGACGGCGCGGCGGTCGATGCGTTGGCCCGCGAGGACTACCTGTACAACGTGGGCTCCGAGGAGCTCGGCGAGACCTTCGACGCGCGGCTCACCGGTGCGAAGGCCGGCGACATCCTCGCGTTCGACGGCACGCTGCCCGAGCGGTTCGGCGAGGAGCTCGGGGGCGGCGCGACGGTCTCGTTCCGGGTGCTCGTGAAGGACGTGAAGGCGCTCGCGCTGCCCGAGGTCGACGACGGGTTCGCGACGACCGCCTCGGAGTTCGACACGATGGCCGAGCTCCGCGACGACCTGCGCGAGAAGATCGCCGAGGCCAAGGAGCGCGAGGTGCACGGCGTCGTCCGGGACCGGGCGCTGCAGGCGCTCGTCGAGCGCGTCGACGTCGACCTCCCCGAGAGCCTCGTCGAGCAGGAGACCGCCCACCGCGTCCAGCACGCCCAGGAGCAGGCCGCCCGGTACGGGCTCAGCCTCGAGCAGATGCTCGAGATCCAGGGCTGGGACCGCGCCCGCCTCGAAGAGGACAGCCGCGAGCACGCGCGCCGCGCGATCATCGCGGACCTGGCGCTCGAGGGCGTCGCGCGCGCCGCCGAGATCCAGGTGGAGGCCGACGAGCTGGGGGCCGAGATCAACTCGCTCGCACAGGCGTACGGGCGCGACCCGAAGGAACTGGCGGTCCAGCTCGACCGCAGCGGCCAGATCGTCACGCTGGCCGGGGATATCATCCGTACGAAGGCGCTCGACCTGGTGGTCGAGTACGCCGATATCACCGACGAGACCCCCGAGGAGACCGCGGCCGCGCTGGCGGCGGCCGGCGAGGGGATGGAGGAGACGACATGACCATCCAGCCCGTGCAGAACTACCTGGTCCCCACGGTCATCGAACAGACGAGCCGCGGTGAGCGGGGCTACGACATCTACTCCCGTCTGCTGAAGGACCGCATCGTGTTCCTCGGCACGCCGATCGACGACAACGTCGGCAACCTGATCATGGCCCAGCTCCTGCACCTGGAGTCCGAGGACCCGGGCAAGGACATCAACCTGTACATCAACTCGCCCGGCGGCGACGTGTCGGCGCTGCTCGCGATCTACGACACGATGCAGTACATCAAGCCCGACGTCTCCACGATCGTCATGGGATTGGCCGCGAGCGCGGCCGCGGTGCTCCTGCTCGCGGGCGCGCCCGGCAAGCGCTACGCGCTGCCCAACGCCCGCGTCCTGCTCCACCAGCCGCACGGCGGCGCCCAGGGTCAGGCGATCGACATCGAGATCCAGGCCAAGGAGATCATGCGGCTGCGGGGCCTGCTCGAGGAGATCATCGCCCACCACACCGGCCAGACCCTCGAGAAGGTCACGAAGGACACCGACCGGGACTTCATCCTGACCGCGGACGAGGCGCTCGCGTACGGGGCCGTGGACGAGATCCTCTACGGGCGCGGCCTCGCGTCGGAGATGGCTGCAGCGAGCCCGAACGGGGCGTAGTATCCGACGTCACGACCGGGTGATGCACCCGGTCGTCGGTGTCGGGAGAGAGGAAGGCCCACAGCGCGATGGCGAAGTTCGGGGACTCCGATCTGCTGAAGTGCTCGTTCTGCGGGAAGAGCCAGAAGCAGGTGAAGAAGCTCATCGCCGGTCCCGGCGTGTACATCTGCGACGAGTGCATCGACCTGTGCAACGAGATCATCGAGGAGGAGCTCTCCGAGACCTCCGAGCTGAAGCTCGACGAGCTGCCGAAGCCGGCCGAGATCTACGAGTTCCTCGACGGCTACGTCGTCGCCCAGGACGTCGCGAAGAAGGTCCTGTCGGTCGCGGTCTACAACCACTACAAGCGGATCCAGGTCGGCCAGAAGGACCCCGAGGTCGAGCTCCAGAAGTCGAACATCATGATCCTCGGGCCGACGGGCTGTGGGAAGACCTACCTGGCGCAGACGCTGGCGCGGATGTTGAACGTCCCGTTCGCGATCGCCGACGCGACGGCGCTCACCGAGGCCGGCTACGTCGGTGAAGACGTCGAGAACATCCTGTTGAAGCTGATCCAGGCGGCCGACTACGACGTGAAGAAGGCCGAGACCGGGATCATCTACATCGACGAGATCGACAAGATCGCGCGCAAGTCCGAGAACCCGTCGATCACGCGCGACGTCTCCGGCGAGGGCGTGCAGCAGGCGCTGCTGAAGATCCTCGAGGGCACGCAGGCGAGCGTCCCGCCGCAGGGCGGACGCAAGCACCCGCACCAGGAGTTCATCCAGATCGACACCACCAACATCCTGTTCATCTGCGGCGGTGCGTTCGCGGGCCTCGACACGATCATCGAGTCGCGGATCGGCAAGAAGGGCATCGGGTTCGGCGCCGAGATCGTGGCGCGATCGGACAAGGACCTCGGCGAGCTGTTCGGCAAGGTCCTGCCCGAGGACCTGCTGAAGTTCGGACTGATCCCCGAGTTCGTCGGCCGCCTGCCCGTGCTGACCCACGTCGACAACCTCGACGAGTCCGCGCTCATCGACATCCTCACGAAGCCGAAGAACGCGCTCGTGCGCCAGTACATGAAGTTCTTCGAGTACGACGGCGTCGAGCTCGAGTTCACCGACGACGCGATGGCCGCGATCGCCGAGCAGGCGATCCAACGGGGGACCGGCGCGCGCGGCCTGCGCGCGATCATGGAAGAGGTCCTGCTCAACGTCATGTACGAGCTGCCCTCGCGCGAGGACGTCACGAAGTGCCTCGTCGACCGCGACGTGGTGCTGACCGGGGTGAACCCGACCCTCGTCCCGCGCGACCAGAAGAAGTCCCGCGGTGAACGCCAGGAGCGCAGCGCCTGAAGGCGTGGCCCGCGCTCGCGATCGCCGTCGTCGCGCTGCTCGTGGTCGCGGTCGTGGCTGACGAGCCGGCGGCCGGCGGCGGCGGGCTCGACGGCACCAGCTGGATCCTCGACGACGCCTCGCTGGCGCTCCTCGCCACCGACGTGCCGGCCGAGGTCCAGGTCACCCTCCGGTTCGACGCCGGCACCGTCGGCGGCTCGACCGGCTGCAACACGTACGGCGGGACCTACACGGTCGACGGCGACGCCATCTCGATCTCGGACCTGTTCCAGACCCTCATCGCGTGCCCGCCGCCGGTCGGGGAGCTCGAGTCCGCGTACGTTGCGGCCCTGACGGGCGCCGACGCGTTCCAGGTCGCGGGCGACGCGCTCGTCCTGACCGGTCCCAACGCGGCGCTGTCGTTCACCGCGGAGCAGCCCCTCCCCTTGGTCGGGACGGCGTGGTTCCTCGAGACGGTGGGCGACGGCAACGGGGCGGTCTCGAGCCCGGTCGCGCCCGGCACGATCACGTTCGCCGAGGACGGCACCGTGAGCGGGCAGACCGGCTGCAATACGTTCACCGGGTCGTACACGGACGACGGCGCCTCGCTCGCGTTCGGCCCGCTCGCCACGACGCGGATGGCCTGTCCCGACGACGCCATGGCGCAGGAGGCCGCGGTGCTCGCCGCCCTCGAAGGCACGGCCGCCTACACGATCGACGGCTCGTCGCTCTCGCTGCTCGACGCCGCCGGCGTGTTCGTGCTCGGCTACCGCGCCTGAGCGCCACGGCTAGACTCGGCCGTCGCATGCGCCGCGCCACGACCCTCGTCCTCGCGCTCCTGCTCCTCGCCGCGACGGCGTGCACCGAGGATCCGTCGCGCCTCGTCGGGCCCACGTGGATCCTCGACCCCTCCACGGTCGCGCGGCTGGGGATCCAGGTCCCGGCCGGTACCCGCGTCGACATCCGGTTCGACGGCGGCCAGGCGAGCGGGACCACGGGCTGCAACACCTACACGGCCAGGTACGTGGCGGACGGGGCGGACCTGTCCTTCAGCGAGATCGTCGCCTCCACGCGGGCGTGCGACCCGGCGCTCACCGCGCTCGAGGTCGACTACCTCGAGCGGCTCGCGCAGACCGACAGCTTCCAGTTCGCCGGCACCGGGGCCTCGCTGATCCTCTCGGGGAGCTCGAAGCCGCTCGGGTACACGGCCGAGGGGAGCTCGCCGGACCGCGACTAGTGGATCGGCGGCGGCGTGGGCCGGTCGATCTCGTGCGTGGGGGGCGGGAACGCCTGCGCGTCGCCGGTCGGCCGGTGCGCCGTGAGCCCGTAGATGATCAGGACGTCGAGCAGGATCACGAGCGTCCCGTCGTGGGGGAAGATCCGGTGCGAGGAGAACACGATGACGGCGCTCAGCGCCGTGACGACGATGCCGAAGACGCGCCCGCCGCCCCCGAAGAGCATCCCGGCCGCGATCAGCTGCAGGGCACCGAGGACGAGCCACCCCCACGCCCACTGCGAGAGCTCGCCGAAGGCCGGTGCGGCGGTCGTGTACTCAGGCTTCAGGATGCCCGTGAGCCCGGCGAACCCGTGGAACAGGCCCGCGATCCCCAGGAGCGCTCCCGCCAGGTCGTACCAACCGCGTCCGCCCGTCCTCGCCATGTCGGCCTCCCCGCTCGTGTCCGTCGCGGAGGATACCCCTCCTCGCCCGCCGAGTGTTCGCACGCCGGAGTGGACTAGGGCAGAATGATCGGGACGACCTGAGCGTCCGAGAGGGAGGCACCGAGGATGTCGATGAGCGCTGAGGAGCGGATGTACACCCGCGAGGCCGGCAGGCTGTGGTGGGTGGTCCTGCTCGCCGGGATGTTGTGGTTGATGTTGTCCGTGATCATCCTGCGGATGGACATCACGTCGATCGTGTCGGTCGGGATCCTGATCGGCGCGATCTTCGCGTTCGCGTGCGTGAACGAGTTCATCGTCGGGATGAACACGAGCGGCGGATGGAAGGCGATCCACTGGATCGTGGCGTTCCTGTTCGCCCTCGGGGCGCTGTGGGGTTTCTTCCAGCCCGTGCAGACCTTCTTCGCGCTCGCGTCGATCCTCGGTCTTCTGCTGGCCATCCAGGGGATCTTCGAGATCACGCGCGCGTTCATGACCCGCGATGAGAACGACCTGTGGTGGCTGAGCCTGATCGCCGGGATCCTGTTCCTCCTGTTGGCCTTCTGGGTCGCCGGCGCCGACCGCGTCTACAACATGGACGAGCGGGCCGAGCTGATCCTGTTCTTCGCCGGCTTCATGTGCCTGTTCCGCGGCATCGCAGAGATCGCGGTGGCGTTCGCGCTGCACCGCGGGAAGAAGGCAGCTGAGGCCATGGACACCGGCACCGCCAGCACCGCCGCATGAGCGACGTGGCCGGGGGCGGGGAGGACCTCGAAGCGGTCGAGCGGGAACGCGACCGCCTCGCCGCCGAGGTCGCGCGGCTCGAGGACCGGCCGCGGCGGCGTACACGTACGCGGGGCATCATCGCGCTGATCCTGGTGATCCTCACGTTCGTCGCCACGGCGGCCGCGGTGCCCGGCGTCTGGGCCCGGCGGACCCTCCTCGACACGGATCGCTACGTCGCGACCGTCGACGACCTCGCGACGCAGCCGGCCATCCAGCAGGCGCTCGCGACCGAGATCACCGCCGCCGTGTTCGAGGCCCTGGACGTCCAGGACCGGCTCTCGAGCGTCATCGGCGAGCGGCTGCCCGAGCTCCGGTTCCTGGCGGGCCCCATCAGCACCGCGATCCAGGGGTTCGTCCAGGAGCAGGTCCTGAAGGTCGTCCAGAGCCAAGCCTTCATCACGTTCTGGTCCGAGGCGAACCGGTTCGTCCACGAACAAGCGCTGGCGGTGCTCCGCGGGGAGTCCGAGGCGGTGTCCGTGCAGGGCGACCAGGTCGTGCTGAGCTACCTGCCGCTCGTGAACCGGGCGCTCGCGGATCTCTCCGGCCTGCTGAGCGACCTGCTCGGCCGCTCCATCACCCTCCCGACGATCACCGAGGACACGGTGCCGACCGAGGCGATCGCGACGCTCGAGAGCGCCCTCGGCGTCGACCTGCCGGAGACCTTCGGCCAGGTGGTCATCTACGAGGGGGACGACCTCGGGGCGCTGCAGCAGGTCTTCCGGATGACGAACGCGATCGTGGTCCTGCTGGTCCTGCTGATCCTGGTCCTGGCGGCGGTGGCGATCGCGCTCTCGCCCCGTCGCCGGCGCACCATCCTCCAGCTGGCCGTCGGGATCCTGGTGATCACCGTGTTCGAGCGGCGGCTGGCGATCTCAGGCACGAACTCGATCGTCGAAGACGTGCCCGCGACGTTCCAGCCGGCCGCCGAGGCGACCGGACAGGTCCTGCTTGACAGTCTGCTCTCGACGACGCTCTGGGTCCTGCTCGCGATGCTCGCCGTGATCGTGGCGGCCGTCATGTCGGGTCCCTACCCGTGGGTCGTGGCCTTCCGCGCGTGGGTCGGCGACGTGGCGTCGGGGACCGCCGGCGCCGTGCGCGCGGCGGACCGCAGCCCGGCCGTGGCGTGGATCGCCGATCACCGCGACGGCGTGATGGCCGGCGTCGCCATCGCCGCGGTCGTGATCTGGCTCATCGCCGACCTGTCGTTCGGCGGTCTCTTCCTGCTCGCCGTCGTGGCGGCGATCGCCGAGTTCCTCGTGTACCGGGTCGGGGCGGCCGACGACGAGCAGGTCCCGACGCCCCCCGACGGTGGATGAGCAGACCCCACGTCGCGACCGGATCGCCGAGGCGAAGGAGCGCGTCGACCGCCTGAAGGCGAGCGCCGAGGCGCGCCTGGCGACCGAGCGCCAGCGCCGGAGCTGGGTGCGGCTCGCGGTGCGCGCCTGGGAACGTGACCGGGACCGCGCGGGCGGCCTGCTCGCCGGGGGGCTGGCGTACCGGATCTTCCTGTGGCAGCTCCCGACCGCGCTCGTGATCGTCGCGATCGGGGGGCTCTTCGCCGACATGGGCGACACCGATCCCGGCGTCGTGATGGAGGAGGCGGGACTGACGGCCGCCGTCGCGTCCGCGATGGGGCAGGTCGCGAGGGACGCGGGCACCTCGGCGTGGTGGCTCCTGCTGTTCGGGCTCTGGGGGATGCTCTGGGCGGGACGGGGGGCGGCCCGCGCGCTGAAGGTCGTGTCCGCGATCGCCTACGAGACCCGGCCCTCGGGCGGGTCGGCGACCCGCGGCTCCCTGGTGTTCAACGGGCTGATGCTCGCCACGATGTTCCTGCAGCTGCTCTCGGGGTCCCTGCTCGGGGACTCGTTGGTGGGTGAGCTGGCGTTGATCGTGCTGATCGCGGTCGTGACGTTCGCCATCGTCACCTGGGCGCTGACCCTGCTCCCACGGGGGGAGCGCCCCTGGACGGTGGTCCTGCCGGGGTCGATCCTCTTCGCGCTGGCGATCCTGGCCACCCGGCTCGCGATCGACGTCTACTTCGCCGACCGCGTCCACCGCGTGGAGGACATCTACGGCTCGATCGGGATCGCGATCGTGATCCTCCTGGCCCTCTACCTGGTGGCGCGGGTGCTCCTGTGGAGCACGTTCCTGTCGTCCACCTTCGCCGGCGTCGGCTCGGGGGGCGAAGCCTTCGACGTCCGCGGCGTCTTCGACGCGTACGCGCACCCGGTGAAGGACGAGCCCGACGCCGGGGCCGGGGACGGCACCGCGCCGGGGGGGTAGGCTGTTCCACCCCCGGCCGTTCCGCGCCGACGTCACGAGAGGAGCACGCATGGGCATCGGACCCGTCGAGTACATGGTGGTGGCGTTCCCCGGGAACAGGTTCACCGGACAGATCGCGCCGGCGCTCGCCGAGCTCGTCGAGAGCGACACGATCCGGATCATCGACCTGGCGTTCGTGTCCAAGGACGCCGACGGGTCGATCGCCGCCTTCGAGCTGAGCGACCTTGATCCCGACGTGGCTGCCCTGTTCGGGTCGACGGGCGCGAGCGCGGGGATGCTCTTCAACGAGGAGGACATGGCGGCCGCGGGCGAGGAGCTCGAGCCGAACTCATCCGCGGCGCTGCTCGTCTGGGAGGACGTGTGGGCGACGAAGCTCGCCGACGCGATCCGCGACGCCGGCGGCGAGCTGTACGACCTCGACCGGATCCCGCACGACGTCGTCGTCGCGGCGATGGACTACGCGAAGGCCAACGCGGCCGGCTGAGGCCCGAACCCGAGAAGGAGCTGATCGGACGATGAGACGTGGACCGGGCTTGGTGGGCATGGCGGCGCGCACGGCGGTCGTCGCCGGCACCGCGACCGCGGTGAGCGGACGGGTGGGCCGCCGGCAGGCGGCCAAGTACGCCGACCAGGACGCCCAGTACACCCAGCAGCAGGCCGCCGCGGCGGAGCAGGGCGTGGAGCAGCAGGCGGCGGACCCGACCGCGCAGCTCCAGCAGCTGGCGCAGCTGCACGACCAAGGCATCCTCACCGACGAGGAGTTCGCCGCGAAGAAGAAGCAGCTGCTCGGCATCTGACCACCGGCGCACGCGTGACCTTCGAGGGCGGCCCGCACGCGGGCCGCCCTCGACGCGTCCGGTAGCATCGCCCGCATGCCGGTCCCCGAGAAGCCATCGATCGACGGCCTCGAAGCGAAGTGGGGCGAGTGGTGGGAGACCACCGGGACCTACCGCTTCGACCGCAGCGCGCCCGCCGAGCGGGTGTTCGCCGTCGACACGCCCCCGCCCACCGCGAGCGGGTCGCTCCACATCGGGCACGTGATGTCGTACACGCACACCGACCTGATGGTGCGGTTCCGGCGGATGTGTGGCGACGAGGTCTTCTACCCGATGGGCTGGGACGACAACGGCCTGCCCACCGAGCGCCGCGTCCAGAACTACTTCGGGGTGCGGTGCGATCCCTCGCTGCCCTACGACCCCGGCTTCGCCGCCGCCGCGCTCGAGCGCCCCGACGACAAGCCGGTCCCCATCAGCCGGGGGAACTTCATCGAGCTCTGCGAGCGGCTCACCGCCGAGGACGAGCAGGCGTTCGAGCGGCTGTTCCGGTTGCTGGGCCTCTCGGTCGACTGGACCCAGACCTACACGACCGTCGGCGAGGTGTCGCGCCGTGCCTCCCAGCGCGGGTTCCTCCGGATGGTCGAGCGGGGCCAGGCCTACTCGGCGGAGGCGCCGACGCTCTGGGACGTCGACTTCCGATCCGCGGTCGCCCAGGCCGAGATCGAGGACCGTGAGATCGACGGCACGTACCACCGCGTCCGTTTCGACATGGAGGACGGGGGCGGGGCGATCACGATCGAGACCTCCCGCCCCGAGCTGATCCCGGCGTGCGTGGCGCTCGTGGTGAACCCGGGTGACGAGCGGTACGCGCCGTTCGTGGGCCGGACCGCGCTCACGCCGGTGTTCCGGGTGCCGGTGCCCGTCGTCGCTCACGAGCTGGCCGACCCGGAGAAGGGCACGGGCGCCGCGCAGATCTGCACGTTCGGCGACGTCACCGACGTCGTGTGGTGGCGCGACCTCGGTCTGCCGGCCCGGGTGGTCGTCCGCCGCGACGGCACGCTCATCGACGGCCGCTTCGGCGAGCCGGGATGGGAGTCACGCGATCCGGCCGCGGCGAACGCGGCGATGGCCGAGCTCACCGGGAAGGCCGCGAAGCAGGCCCGCCGGCGGATCGCCGAGCTGCTCGCCGAGGGCGGCTGGCTCGTGGGCGAGCCCGAGCCGGTCCGCCACGTCGTGAAGTTCTACGAGAAGGGCGACCGGCCGCTCGAGGTCATCTCGAGCCGCCAGTGGTTCGTCTCGATGCTCGAGCACCGCGAGGGTCTGCTCGAACGGGGCCGCGAGCTGCGATGGCACCCGTCGTTCATGGGGTCCCGCTACGCCTCCTGGGTGGAGGGGCTCAACCAGGACTGGGCGGTCAGCCGGCAGCGGTTCTTCGGCGTCCCCTTCCCGGTCTGGTACCACCTCGACGCCGAGGGTGAGCCCGACCACGACCACCCGATCCTCGCGGAGGAGGCCACCCTGCCGGTCGACCCGCTCACGGATGTCCCTCCGGGGTTCGACCCCGGGCAGCGCGACGTGCCCGGCGGGTTCACGGGGGACCCCGACATCATGGACACCTGGCTCACCTCCTCGCTCAGCCCGCAGATCGCCGCCGGCTGGGGCGAGGACGAGGACCTGTTCGGCCGGCTCTTCCCGATGGATCTGCGCCCGCAGGCGCACGACATCATCCGGACGTGGCTCTTCTACACCGTGCTGCGCGCGCACCTGGAGCACGGCTCGCTGCCGTTCACCGACGCCGCGATCAGCGGGTTCGTCACCGACCCGGATCGCAAGAAGATGTCGAAGTCCAAGGGCAACGTCGTCACGCCGACCGAGGTCTTCGAGCGGCACTCCGCCGACGCGGTCCGCTACTGGGCGGGGAGCGCGCGGCTCGGCATCGACGCGGTCTTCGACGAGCAACAGATGAAGATCGGCCGCCGGCTCGCGATCAAGGTGCTGAACGCGTCGCGTTTCGTGTTGTCGATGGAGGCCGACCCCGGGCCCGTGACCGCCCCGCTCGATCGCTCGATGCTCGCCGCGCTCTGCGCGGTGGTCGAGGAGGCGACCCTGTCGTTCCAGGCGTACGAGCACGCGAAAGCGCTCGAGGCCGTCGAGCGGTTCTTCTGGGGCTTCACCGACGACTACCTCGAGCTCGTGAAGCAGCGGGCCTACGGCGCGGCGGGCGCGGCGGGCGCCGGGAGCGCCGTCGGCGCGCTCCGCCGTGCGCTCGATGTCGTGCTGCGCCTCCTCGCCCCGTTCCAGCCCTACGTCACCGAGGAGGTGTGGTCCTGGTGGCGCGAGGGATCGGTGCACCGACAGGCGTGGCCGACCCGCGACGAGCTCGGTGAGGGCGAGGGCGCCGAGACCGGCGTGTACATGATGGCCGCCGAGGTCCTCACCGCGGTCCGCAAGGAGAAGGCGCTCGCGAAGGTGTCGCTGAAGGTCCCCGCCGCGTCCGTGACGGTGAGCGATGCGTCGGCGCGGCTCGCGTGGCTGGCGCAGGCCGAGGCCGACGTCCGCGAGGCCGGGCGGATCGCCTCGCTCGCGACGGCCGAGGCCGAGGAGCCGTCGATCAGGACCGTCCTCGGCGCACCCGACCCCGCCTGATGCGCTACGAGGACGCCGTCGCGCACCTCGGGGCGCGCCAGCCCGAGCACATGCCGGGACCCTCGCTCGACCGGATCCGCGCGCTCGTCGACTACCTCGACCATCCCGAGCTGACGTACCCGACGATCCACGTCACCGGCACGAACGGGAAGTCGACGGCGGCCCGGTCCGCGGCGGCCGTGGCCTGCGGGCACGAGCTGACCGCCGGCGTGTACCTGTCGCCGCACCTCGTCGACGTGACCGAGCGGTTCAACGTGTGCGGGCGGGACATGACGCGCGGGGAGTTCGCGTCCGAATGGGCCCGGCTCGCGCCCTACCTCGAGCTGGTCGACGGGCTCGGCATGGGTGAGGTCACGTACTTCGAGGCCGTCACGGCCCTGGCGTTCCTGTGGTTCGCGGATCGACCCGTCGGCCTCGGCGTCTTCGAGGTGGGGATGGGCGGGTCGTGGGACGCGACGAACCTCGTGATGGGCGACGTCGCCGTGATCACGCCCATCGGGATGGACCACGTGGCCGAGCTGGGCCCCACGCTCGCCGACATCGCCACGGAGAAGGCCGGCATCATCAAGGACGCGCGGGTGGCGGTGGTGCGCGCGCAGGACCCCGCGGCCGCCCTGGTGCTCGCGCGGCGAGCCGACGAGGTCGGCGCCACGCTCTTGCACGAGGGCGCGGACTGGGAGGTCGAGGAACCGCTGCTGGCCGTCGGCGGCCAGTCGTTCACGCTGCGCACCCCGCGGGCGACCTACGAGGACCTCTACCTACCCGTGTTCGGCGACTACGCCGTGGCGAACGCGGCCGCCGGCGTGGTCGCGTTCGAGGCCCTCACCGAGAAGGGTCTCAACGACGACGCGCTCCACGACGGTCTCGCGGCGGTCCGGGCTCCGGGCCGGCTCGAGGTGGTCGGCCGCGATCCGCTCGTGGTCCTCGACGGGGCGCACAACGCCGGCGGGGCGCTCGCCGTGGCCGCGGCGTTCGCGCGGTCGTTCACGTGGGACCGGCTCCACCTCGTGATCGCCGTGAGCGCGAACAAGGACGTCGAGGGCGTGGTGGGCCCCGTCGCCGCCTTCGCCGACGTCGTGTACGCCACGCGCAACGACAGCGTCCGCAGCGCCGAGCCCGACGCGGTGGCCGCCGCGGCTCGGGCCGCGGGGGTGACCGACGTCGCGGTCCTTCCCGGCGTGGCCGACGCGCTGGCCGCGGCTCGCGCCGCGGCGGGACCGGGTGACGCGATCCTCGTCACGGGGTCCCTGTTCACCGTGGGCGATGCCAAACGCGCCCTCGCGGGCTAGCGCTCACGTCTCGGCGAGCACCCACATCTCGCGGATCGGCACCGTCACGTGCCACGTCGTCTCCATGCCGGCCGGGATCGTCCCGATGTCACCGGGCCCGAGGGACACGGATGTGCCGTCGCCGAACTCGATCCGGACGCCGCCCTCGAGCACGGCGAGCACCTCGCGCTGCTCCGGCGTCCACGTCATCGGGCCGTCGGTCTCCAGGATCCTCGTGGTGCCGGCCTCGAGCGAGCCGTCGTGCACGAGCTCCTGCATCTCGCTCCCGGGCACCTCGGGGTCGGCGACCCACCCTCCGTCACCCACGTGGATCACGAACATGCCCGGTTGTGGTTCCATGCATCCCTCCCCGATCGGTTGCCGGCGACCCTAGTCGACCCCGCCTCTCAGTACGCCGAGAGCAGGACCTTCAGCGTGACGAGCAGGCCCGCCAGGCCGAGCACGACGATCGCGGTGATGACCGAGCGACCGTGCGAGCCGCCGGCGGTGCGTGACATCGCGTACGCCGTCGCGCCGAGGATCACCACGGTGAGCCAGCCCGCCGCTTCGGTCGCGACCGCGATCGGAAGGACGAGGAAGGGGAGCGACACGAGGGCGGCGATCGAGAGCGACGCGACCACCTGCAGCACCGCCGCGACGCGCCCCTCGTCCGGCAGCCGCCCGCCGGCCACGAGACGCGACGCCATCCCGAAGGCGAACACGTGGATCACGGTCAGGCCCACGGTCGTCCCCCAGATCGCGCCGAGCGTGACCGGCACCGAGGTGGGCTCGTGTCCCAGCGCGGCGAATTCGGCCGCGAGCACGAGCGTCACGTACAGGGCCATCGTCACCGCCTCCCGCAGGGCCTCGTCGGGCCAGCGGTGACGGTGACGGTCGAACGTCTGCACGTCCGGACCCTACCGTGGCGGCCGCCGCGTCCTCGCTAGACTCCCCGGGCCGTCCACGACCCCGAGGAGCGCTGAGTCCATGGCCATCGAGTCCACCCTGTTGATCGTGAAGCCCGACGGCGTGCGCCGCGGCCTCGTCGGCGAGGTCCTGCGCCGCGTCGAGGCCAAGGGACTGACCATCGAGGCGATGCGCCTGTTCACGATCGAGCGCGGGACGGCCGAGGAGCACTACGGCGAACACCGCGAGAAGCCGTTCTTCGGCGAGCTCGTCGACTTCATCACGAGCGGGCCGGTGGTCGTCGCGAAGGTCACCGGCGAGGACGCGATCACGTGCTGGCGTGCGCTGATGGGTCCGACGGACCCGGTCCAGGCGTCGCCCGGCTCGATCCGCGGCGATCTCGCCACCGTGATCGGCGAGAACATCGTCCACGGCTCGGACTCCCCGGCCTCGGCCGAGCGCGAGCTGGCCCTCTTCTTCGGGTAGCAGGGCGATGCCCGGCCTGGAGGAGGCCTTCGACCGCATCGGCGTCTCGGCCGAGCACCATCTCGAGGCCTCGCACGCCCCCGGGCTGGCGCTGTCGGTCACCGATCGTGAGGACACCCTGGGCGTCGTCGTGCGCGGGCTCGCGGACGTCGCCGCGCGGACGCCGGTCCGTCCGACCACGCGGTTCCAGATCGGGTCCATCTCGAAGTCGTTCGCGTCGCTGATCGTCCTGCAGGAGGAGGCGGCCGGCCGCCTGCCGCTCGACGTCTCGGTGAACGACCTCGTGCCCTGGCTCGGGCTCGCCGAGCCCTTCGGGACCATCACCCTGCACCACCTGATGACCCATACCGCGGGGCTCCTCGTCGGGACCGAGGACGCGCCGACGGGCGCCGGAACGCTGCACCGCTTGCGCGAGAACCCGCCCACGACGGCGCCGGGGGAGCGGTTCCTGTATTCGAACGACGGCTGGAAGGTGGTCGGCGCCTGCCTCGAGGAGGTCACCGGGACGCGCGTGCCCGATCTGCTCGCCGAACGGATCTTCGGGCCGCTGGGGATGACCTCGACCGCCGGCGCGATCACCGAGGCCGAGCACCTCACCACGGCGATCGGCTACGAGCCGGTGTTCACGGACCGGCCGGTGCAGCTACGGCATCCGCTGATGCCGGCGAAGCGCATCGTCTCGGACACCGCCGACGGTTCGATCGTCTCCGACGTGCTCGACATGGGGGCCTACGCTCGCCTGCTCCTGGCGCGGGGCGACGTCCCGGACGGCCGCGGCGGCCGGCTCGTCCCCGAGGACCTGTTCGAGCGCTGGGTCGCGCAGTACGTCGACGACGACGAGGGCGGCACGTACGGCTACGGCTTCTGGCAGGACGAGGTCGACGGCGTGCGGTGGATCGGGCACTCCGGGGGGATGGTCGGCTACACCGCCTACCTCGCCGTGAGCCCCGACGAGGGGCTGGGCGTGGTGATCTGCCAGAACGGGAGCGGGGGCAAGCGCGGGCTCGCCCGGACCGCGTTCGCCCAGGTCCGCGCCGCGCTGACCGGCGACCCGCTCCCGGACCCGTGGGTGCCCCCCGCCGCGACGGACGTCCCGGCCGCCGCCGAGTTCGCCGGCACGTACCGCGGCGACGACGGGCGCGTGCTGATGCTCAGCGCCGAGGACGGCGGGCTCCGCCTCGAGGTCGGAGGGATCGGGGTCGCCCTGGAGCGCGACCCGCTCGAGGAGGATCCGGGCGATGTGTTCGTCATCCCGCACGACGCGCTCGAACGGTTCCCGCTCGCGTTCGGACGCGACGACCACGGTGCCGTCGTTGAGGCGGTGCACGGCGCGACCTGGTTCCGGGGCGACCGCCACGCCGGTGACGACGGGGACGACCCGGCGCCCCCGCCCGAGGCCGACCGCGTGGTCGGGCTGTACCGCAACGACGACCCCTGGAGCCCGGCGCTGCGGGTGCTCGTCCGGCGGGGACGGCTCGTCGTGACCTGGCCGTACACCGGCTCGGACGAAGGCGCCGACGCGGTGCTGATCCCCCTCGAGGACGGCTGGTTCGCGGCGGGGAGCCTCCGCGACCCGCGACGGATCCGTTTCCTCGGCGAGGGCGCTGGCGGACGCGCGGTGGTCGCCGAGTACAACGGGGGGCAGTGGTTCCGGGCCGCCGAGGCCTAGCGGCGGGGGACGAGCGCCGACAACATCAGCCCGAACCCGGCCCCGCCGACGGTGTCGTGGGGCAGGTGCGCCCCCACGTACAGGCGGCCCGCGGCCGTGAGCGCCGGGACGGACCATACGAGCGGGCGCGCCCAGCCGGGCGACTCGTCCGCGAGGATCCCCGCGAGGGTGGTCGCGACCGCG
>DASQKC010000141.1:0-8793 GCA_035630755.1 Actinomycetota bacterium
ACGGGCTCGTCCCCCACCATCACCTGCCGCCCTTTGCCGTCGGGGAGATCGGCCAGCGCGCCCACGTCGGTCCACGTCCCGTCCATGACGTCCATCCTAGGCGGGCGTCGGATCGTACGGCGTCCGGTACGGTGGCGCTCTCGCAGGAGGTAGGGATGCTCATCGAGAACGAGTTCGTGGTGGCGCAGCCGGTCGACCCCTTGTGGGCGTACCTGCTCGACGTCGAGAAGATCGCGCCGTGTATGCCCGGCGCCGAGCTCACCGAACAGGTCGACGACACCACCTGGAAGGGGAAGGTGAACGTCGCGTTCGGACCGGTGAAGCTCTCGTTCGCGGGGTCGGTGCACATCGACCAACGCGATGACGCCGCGCACCGCGTGGTCCTCGCGGCCAAGGGGATGGAGGCCAAAGGCAAGGGCGCCGCCACCGCGAACATCACGTCATGGCTCGAGCCGGTCGACGCCGCGAGCACCAGCGTCCACATGCAGGCCGACATCACGTTGACCGGCACCGCCGCCCAGCTCTCCCGCGGGCTCCTGCCCGAGATCTCGAAGAAGATCACGCAGCAGTTCGCGGACTGCCTCGAGGACTCGATGGGCGCCGACGGGGTGGCGCCCGCATCGGCCGCCGAGGCGACCGAGGGCGCCACGCCGACCTCGACCGCGGCGCCGAGCACGCCCGAGCACGTCGGGGGCATCGGTCTCGGACTCGCCGCCATCTGGTCGGTGATCAGGGGCTGGTTCCGTCGGCTCTTCGGGCGCGGCGACACCACGTGATCAGCGGGGTCGTGCTCGCCGCCGGCGAAGGCCGACGGTTCGGAGGGACGAAGCAGCTGGCCATGGTGGGCGGCAAGCCCCTGGCGCAGTACGCCCTCGACGCGCTCGCCGCGGCGGACGTCGGCGAGATCCTCGTCGTCACCGGGCACGATGCCGATGCGGTCGAGGACGCGCTGACCCTGCCGGCGATCGGCCGGTTCGTCAGGAACCCGGGCTACCGCGACGGTCAGTCGGCATCGCTCGCGGTGGCGCTGCACGCCATCGCGGACGACAGCGAGGCGGCGGTCGTCCTGATGGCGGACCAGCCGGGCGTGTCGACCGAGGCCATCGATGCGCTCATCGGCGGGTTCCGCCGGACGCGGCAGCCGATCGTGCGCCTCATCTACGACGGCGGTCCCGGCCCGGCGTTGTTGTCCCGCGAGATCTACGCCGAGGCCGGTCACCTCCATGGCGACACCGGCGCGCGGGTGGTGATGGCGAGCCACCCCGAGTGGATCCACGAGGTGCGCGTCATGGGCGCGGCCCCGCGCGACGTCGACGAGCCCGCCGACCTTCCCGTCGAGCCGCCCGCCAGAACCTGAGCCTATGCTGGGCGCATGACCCAGCCTCTGTCCCCTGAAGCGCGCGCGGAGATGCTCGCGCTGATCCAGGACGCCGACAGCGTCGAGCTGAAGCTCACGATCGCCGAGACGGACCGGTACGCGACGCTCGAGGCGCTCGACATCGATCCGCTCGACGCGCACATCCGTCAGGTCTTCTTCTTCGACACGCCCGACCTCGACCTGGACGGCGCCGGCGTGGTGGTGCGAGCGCGGAGGATCCAGGGCGACAGCGCCGACACGACCGTGAAGCTCCGGCCCGTGGTCCCCGGTGAGCTGCCCGCGGATCTCCGCGCCGACCCCACCTTCGGCGTCGAGGTCGACGCGATGCCGGGAGGGTTCGTCTGCTCAGCGTCGATGAAAGGGCCCGCGACGAACGCGAAGGTCCGCGAGGTGGCGAAGGCCGGCCGCCCCCTCCAGGAGCTCCTCACGAAGGCGCAGCGCGCGCTCTACGAGACGCACGCACCGGATGGGATCGCGCTCGAGGAACTGGTCGCGCTGGGCCCGATCACGGTGTTCAAGCTGAAGCTGAAGCCGAAGACGCTCGGCGGCAAGCTCACGGTCGAGATGTGGAACTACCCCGACGGCCAGCGGGTCCTCGAGCTGTCGACGAAGGCCGCGCCCCCGCAGGCGGTCGAGGCCGCGGACCGCGCGCGCGCCTTCCTCGACGGGCACGGCATCGACCTGTGGGGTGAGCAGACCACCAAGACGCGCACGGCCCTGGCGTACTTCTCCCAGCTCCTGCACGCGAAGGCCGCGAGCTCCTAACGGGACGGCGTGGGCCGGACCATCGTGCGCCCATCATCGAGCGCGCGGAACCCGAACCGCTCGTAGACGGCCACCACCCGGGTCGCCTCGCGGATCAATCGCTCGACCGTCGCGCGGGGACGGCCCGCGGACCAGTACGCCTCGACGAGGAACGCGTGGACCGCGTCGACGTCCACCCGGTCGCGGTCGTCGTCGAGCTCGTAGCCGCCGGGCAACGCGACCCGCATCAGCAGACCGTGCCGAGGCGCCGGTGCGCGAGCGCGGGCAGGGAGCGGCGGACCTCGCGGATCCGGTCGCGGTCGACCTCGGCGAACCACACGCCGTCGCCGTCCCCCGGCGCCTCCACGAGGATCTCACCCCACGGGTCGACCACCATCGAGTGGCCGAACGTGCGGCGGCCGTCCTCGGGCGGGCCCCAGGGGCCCCATTGGGCCGGGGCGATCACGAGGCACTGGTCCTCGATGGCGCGTGCCCGCACCAGCACCTCCCAGTGCGCCGCGCCGGTCACGGCCGTGAACGCCGAGGGGATGGCCAGCAGCTCCGCCCCCGCCGCCACGAGCCCGCGGTACAGCTCGGGGAACCGCAGGTCGTAGCAGATGGACAGACCCACGCGACCCAGGTCGGTCTGGTGGGTCACGAGCTGGTCGCCTGACGCGAACAGGTCGGACTCGCGGATCGGTGGCTGGCCGTCGAGCTGGACGTCGAACAGATGGACCTTGCGGTAGGTCGCGACGAGCTCACCCTCGCGGTCGAACAGCGGGGACGTGTTGTACACGCGGCCGTCGTCGCGTTCGGTCACGGAGCCGGCGAGGACCCACATCCCGTGCTCGCGCGCCACCGCGGCGATCGGGTCGGTGAGCGGTCCGGGGATCGGCGCCGCGATCTCGCCGGCCACGCGGCGCGATCCGTAGTGGGGCCACAACTCGGGCAGCGCCGCCAGGTCGGCGCCGCCGGCCGCCGCCTCCGCGAGGAGACCGACCGCCGTCGCGACGTTCGCATCGACGTCCTCGCGACCGGCGTTCAGCTGACAGACGGCGACGCGCATGGGGCCGCCATGCTAGTCGCATGGCGGCCCCCGGCCGACGGTCCGTGCGGGGGGGAGGTCAGTCCTGCCGGATCGCCTCCACCTCGACCTCCACGGTCACGTCTTTGCCGACGAGGAACCCGCCGGCCTCCAGGGCCATGTTCCACGTCATGTCCCACTCGGCGCGGGGGAACCGCGTCGTGGCGGTGAAACCGACGGAGGTCTGCCCGAACGGGTTCACCGCGAAGCCCGTGAACGCCCCACGCAGGGTGACGGGCTTCGTGACGTCTTTGATCGTCAGCTCGCCGTCGAGCTCGAAGTCCCGCCCGCTGCCCGGACGGAAGGCGGTGCTCCGGAACAGGATCTCCGGGTGGGCCTCGACGTCGAGGAAGTCGGGGCTCTTCAGGTGCTCGTCGCGCTGTGCGGTGTTCGACTGCAGGCTCGCGGCCGTGATCGTGACGGCGACCCGCGCGTCGGCGGGGTCCTCGCCGAGCACGATCGTGCCCTCGGCCTCGGTGAAACGGCCCCGCGTCTTCGTGAACATGTGCGTGCCGATGAACTCGACGGTCGTGTGCGCCGGGTCGAACGTGTACGTGCCGGCGGGCGGCCCCTCGATCCCGTTCACGACCCGCTGCGTGGTGACGGACATGGCTGACCTCCTGGGTCCTCCCGTGGCCCCGCCGGGTGCGGTGGCCGCTCTCCCACGCTCAACCGAGCAGAGCTACTCTGTATTCCAGAGTTCCTTCGGAATCTTGACCACCCCACCGGCGTTGCCTACGGTATGGCCGTGACACCGCACGAGGGCACCATCTGCCAGCACTTCCAACGGGCCGCCGAGCTCGTCGGCCAGCGCTGGGTGCCGCAGGTCATCTACGTGCTGGTGAGCGGGCCGGCCCGTTACACGGCCATCCATGACGCGATCCCGGGCATCTCCGACGCGATGCTCTCGGACCGTCTCAAGGACCTCGAGGCCGAGCGGATCATCACCCGCGACGTCGAGCCCACGAGCCCCGTGCGGATCAGCTACGGACTGACGGAGCGCGGCGCCGAGCTGGCCGCCGTCCTCGGCGAGCTGCAGGTCTGGGCCGAACGCTGGGCGATACGCCCGACGTCCGGCTCGCGGACGCGGTGAGCGGAGGGCCGGAGCCCCCCGCTCAGCCCCGCTCGCGCTACGGCAGGTACGACAGGAGCCGGATCCCGACGTTCTCGTTCGGGTAGGCGGTGCCCGCGTAGCTCGCGGCGTCGACCCCGAAGGCGTAGATCGGCACGTTCGCGCGCGTGTGGTCCCCCTCGTCGGTCCCGCTCAGCTCCCACGAGACGTTGAACCGTGCGGCCAGGACGTCGGCGATCCCCATCTCCTTGTTGCCCAGGATGAGGTTCCGCTCGGCCGTCGTGAGGTTCGTGATCCCCGCGTAGGTCGACAGGACCGAGTTCACGGTCGCCGCCGTCGGGTTCTTGCGGATCGCGCCCCACATCCACTCGGTGGAAGCCTTCTGCTTGCGGATCGCGGTGAGGTTCAGCGAGCCGTCGACCTCGAGGCCACCGGTCTCATGATCGGCCGTCACGATGATGAGCGTGTCGGTGCGGCCCGCCGCCCACGTGAACGCGGCCTCGACCGCCGCGTCGAACGCGAGGACCTCGGCGGCCGTCCAGCCACCGTCGCGGGAGTGGCCGGCCCAGTCGATCTGCCCACCCTCGACCATCAGGAAGAACCCGTCCGGGTCCTCCTCGAGGATGTCGAGCCCGGCGTCGGTCCCCTGCGCGATCGTCGGATGCTTGCCGACGGCCCCCTCCTCCTCGCGGTCGATCGCGTAGGCGAGGGTCTGCGCTCCCATCAGGCTGTAGATCGGATCGTCGCCGTCGTCGTAGGCGGCCGCGGCCGTCTGGAGCGCTCGCAGGTTCTTGGCGTAGGTGACGTTCGGGTCGCCCTCGAGCGGTGCGACGCCGCCGCCCCCGCGCCCGCCGAGCAGGAACTCGATGCCCTGGGCGTGCATCTGCGTCGACACCTGTTCGTCCTCACCGCGGTCGCTGACGTGTGCCGCGAACGCGGCGGGCGTGGCGTCGGGGAGATCGCCGGTGCTGAACAGCCCGCTCGACTTCCCGTTGTCCTCCCACTCCTCCAGCACCGTCTCGACCGGGGTGCCCGGCTCGGGCGGCACCATGCTCACCCAGCCGTTGAGGGTCGCCCGGCCCGTCGCGAGGGCCGTGGCGCCGGCCGCCGAGTCGGTGAGGCCCTCGAGGGAATCCGTGTCGAGCGATCCCAGGATCCCACCCCTCGAGGTGATCGAATCGAGGAACAGCGGTGACCCCTTCACCCGACGGCCGATCTCCACCTGCTCGGGTCCCATCCCGTCGCCGATGAAGACGATGACGTTCTTCGGCGCGGGCGGGGGGACCGCCGCTGCGGGGGTGATGAGGGCGAGCGCGACCGCGCTCGCCGTCAGTGCGACCGCGATGCGGCCGCCGATCTTCAGTCTCGACATGTGTGCATCCCCTCTCCGGGCACGGGGAGCCCGGCGCTCAACGACCGCCTTCGCGGTCGAGTTCTCTGAACAAGGCCGAGTGGTCGAGTTCGCCGTCGCCGGCGTCGACCGCACGCTGTAACTGCTGGGCCACCACCGCGAACGACGGGATCGGCGACCCGGCGGACGCGGCCGCGTCGCTCACGATCCGCGCGTCCTTGCGGTGCAGGCGGATCCGGAACCCCGGGTCGAACGTGCGGTCGAGCATGCGCTGGCCGTGGACCTCGAGGATCTTCGAGCCGGCGAACCCGCCGAGCAGGGCCTCGCGGACCTTCGCCGGGTCCACGCCGGCGCGTTCGGCGAGCAGCAGGGCCTCGGCGACCGCCTCGATCGTGGCCGCCACGACGAGCTGGTTGCACGCCTTCGTGACCTGCCCGGCGCCTGACGGGCCGACGTGCACGACGTTCGCGCCCATCAGGCGGAGGGTCGGCTCGGCGCGGGCGAACGCGGCGTCCTCGCCGCCGACCATGATCGAGAGCGCCGCGTCGATCGCACCCTTCTGCCCGCCCGAGACCGGCGCGTCGAGCATCGAGGAGCCGGCCGCCGCTACGGCGCCGGCGAGCTCGCGCGTGGGGCCGGGGTCGATCGAGCTCATGTCGATGACGAGCGATCCGGGCGCGAGCGCCGGCACGAGGACGCCGATCACGTCGACCACGTCGGACGTGTCCGGGAGCATCGTGATCACGACGTCGGACGCCGCCGCGACCTCGGCCGGCGAGGCGGCCCGCGACGCGCCGGCGGTCACGAGCTCGTCGACCGGGCCGGGGCTCCGCGAGTGGACGGTGAGCGGGAGACCCGCGTCGAGCAGGTGCCCGGCCATGGGACGGCCCATGATGCCGAGCCCGATGAAGCCGACGCGCTCCCCCACTCAGTCCTCCATCGCGTCGTCGCCGATCGCGAGCGCCTCGTCGATCACCGCGAACGTCTCGGCGAGCTGCGCCTCGTCGATGATCAGCGGCGGGTTGGTCATGACGCTCCACCACCGGACCATCGTGTAGACGCCGCGGTCAAGCAGGAACCGGTTGATCTTCCCCATGACCTCGTTCGTCACGTTGTAGGGCGACATCGGCTCGCCCGCCGCGTTCTTCACGAGGTCGATCACGCCGAACAGCCCGATGCTGCGGACGTCGCCGACGCACGGGTGCTTGGCCTTCAGCTCCTGGTGGTGCCGTGCGAGCACCTCGCCCATCTTCCGCGAGTTCTCGACCAGGCCGTCCTCCTCGTACACGCGGATCGTCGCGAGCGCGGCGGCGACGCCGACGGGGTGGCTGTTGTACGTGAGCCCGGCGCCGAACACCTGATCGTCGAAGTGCGCCGCCACGTGAGGACGCAGGGCGAGCCCGCCGAGCGGGACGTAGGAGGACGTGAGGCCCTTGGCCATCGAGAGCATGTCGGGCACGACGCCCCAGTGGTCCACGCCGAACCACTCGCCGGTACGGCCGAAGCCGCACATGACCTCGTCGGCCATCATCAGGATCCCGTAGCGGTCGCACAGCTCGCGCACGCCCTGGAGGTAGCCGTCGGGCGGGATCAACACGCCGTTCGTGCCGGTGATCGTCTCCAGGAAGAATGCCGCGATCGTCTCGGGGCCCTCCAGCTGGAACGTCTCGTCCAGGAGCGCCAGCGCGCGCTCGGCGTCGTCCCAGGGCTGCCCGGGCCCGTGGTAGGGATCGAGCACGTGCACGACGCCCGACATCCCGGGCTCGTGAGCCCACCGGCGCGGATCGCCGGTCAGCGAGATCGTGCCGGTCGTCGCGCCGTGGTAGGAGCGGTAGCGGGCCACGATCTTGTGCCGGCCCGTGACCATCCGGGCGATCTTGATCGCGTTCTCGTTCGCCTCGGCGCCCCCGAGCGTGAAGAAGGTCTTCTCCATGTCGCCCGGCAAGAGCTCGGCGAGCTTCTGGCCCAGGAGCGCCCGCTCCTCGTAGGTCTGGAACGGCGAGATGAAGGCCAGCCGCGCCGCCTGCGCGGCGATCGCCTCGACGATCCGCGGGTCGGCGTGGCCCGCGTTCACGCTCCACAGCTGGCTGTTGAAGTCCGTGTAGCGCTTCCCGTCGACATCCCAGAAGTAGATGCCCTCGGCACGCTCCACGGGGATCGGCGCCACCTTCGATTGGACCTGCCAGTCGAACATCGTGTGCCGCTTCGACAGCTCCACGATCTGGCTCGCGCTCAGCGTGGCCATCGTCTATCCCTCCTCGTCCGGCCCTGCGGCCGTCGCGTCGTCGTCGGTGGGGGCGCTCCCCGCGATCACGTAGCTGTGCTCCGCGGCCCACCGGAGCTCCACCTGCTGGCCCGGCGTCGGGTCGATCCCGCCCACCTCGTCGTTGAGCCGGTGCACGGTCAGCCGCTCGCCCGTGGGCAGCAGCACGATGAGCTGGGTCACCGAGCCCAGGTAGACGACGTCGGTGACCGTCCCCTTGACCTGGCTGTCGCGCCCGTTCAGGCCCGCGTCCCCGATCTTGATCCACTCGGGGCGGACCGTGATCGTCGCGGTCCCGGCCGCGTGGGTCGCCGCCGCCGCGCTGATGCGCTGGCCGTCGCCCAGGTCCATCACGAGCGTGTCGCCGTCGCGGCGGTCGACCCGGAACGACAGCAGGTTCGACACACCGATGAACCCGGCCACGAACGGCGATGCGGGATGTTGGTAAAGCTCCCGCGGCGACGCGACCTGCTCGACCACGCCGCCGTTCATCACGGCGATCCGGTCCGACATCGTCATGGCCTCTTCCTGGTCGTGCGTCACGTAGACGAACGTGGTGCCGGTGGCGGTCTGCAGCCGCTTCAGCTCGAGTTGCATCTCCTTGCGGAGCTGGAGGTCGAGCGCGCCGAGGGGCTCGTCGAGCAGCAGCGCGGCGGGCCGGTTCACCAGCGCGCGGGCGAGGGCCACGCGCTGTTGCTGTCCCCCTGAGAGCTGGGCCGGCCGGCGGTCCTCCATGCCCTCCAGACGGACGGTCCGCATGACCTCCGCCACGCGGTCCCCGATCTCGTCGCGCGCCATGCGCTTGATCTTCAGCCCGAAGGCCACGTTCTCGACCACGGTCATGTGCGGGAACAGGCCGTAGGCCTGGAACACCATGTTCACGTTCCGCTTCTGCGGCGTG
>DASQKC010000142.1:0-7514 GCA_035630755.1 Actinomycetota bacterium
TGCGTCGTCCTCATCGGGTCGTACAACGTGCTGACCAGCACGAAGGTCACGATCGACACGATGCGCGAAGAGACCGTCCCCCTGCTCCGCGAGATCAAGACCACCGTAGAGAAGACGAACGCCGAGATCGACCGGGTCGACACGGTGCTCGCCTCGGCGGGCAGCGTCATGGGCCGCGTGGAGCGGATCTCGGGGCTCGTCGAGGAGGTCGCGTCCGGCCCGCTCGTGAAGCTGATCAGCGTGGGCGCCGGCCTGCGCAAGGCCGTCTCGAAGGTCACCGGGAACTGAGGCCGTGCGCCGCCTGTTCTGGCTCGGGTTCGGCGTGGGCCTCGGGGCGGTGACGGCCATCGCGACCACGCGCTGGACCAAGAAGCAGACGGCGCGCCGCCCCCAGCCCGCGGCGGTGGCGCGGGAGGCCAAGGGCGGGCTGCTCGATCTGTCCAAACTCGTCGCCGCGTCCATCGACGAGGGCAAGCGCGCGATGGCCGAGCGCGAGGCGGAACTCCGCGCCGAGCGCGACGCGCCGGGCGCCGGCTGACCCGCCGGTAGACTCGCGCCATGCGGGGCCACGAGATCCGTTCGCTGTTCCTGCGCTTCTTCGAGGAGCGCGGGCACACGGTCGTGCGGTCCTCGTCCCTGATCCCGCCGCGCGAGTCGGGACTGCTGCTGACGAACGCCGGGATGAACCAGTTCATCCCGTATTTCCTCGGGCAGTCGACCCCGCCGCACCGCCGCACCGTCACCGCACAGAAGGTGATGCGCACGAACGACATCGAGAACGTGGGGCGCGACGCCCGCCACCTCACGTTCTTCGAGATGCTCGGGAACTTCTCGTTCGGCGACTACTTCAAGACCGAGGCGATCGCCTGGGCCCACGAGCTCGTCACCGAGGGCTACGGGATCGACCACGATCGCCTGTGGGTGACGGTCTACCTCGACGACGAGGTCTCGGCGGCGGCGTGGACCGATCTGGCCGGCATCGATCCGGCGCGGGTCGTGCGGCGCGGCAAGCTCGACGCCGACGGGGAGCCCGCGAACTACTGGCACACGCACACGGCAGGCCCGGCCGGTCCCTGCACCGAGATCTTCGTCGACCGCGGTCCCGCGTACGGGCCCGAGGGCGGTCCCGACGTCGACGAGGAACGGTTCATGGAGATCTGGAACCTCGTGTTCATCCAGGACCGGATCGACGCGTCCCTCGAGGTGGTGGGGCGTCTGCCCGAGGAGAACGTCGACACGGGCTCGTCGCTCGAACGCGTCGCCACCGTGGTCCAGGGCGTGGACGACGTCTTCCAGACCGACCTGTTCAGCCCGACCCTCGAGCTCGCGGAGGCGCTCTCGGGCCGGCGGCACGGGGAGGACCCTCGGGACGACGTCTCGCTGAAGATCCTCACCGAGCACGGCCGGGCCACGGCGTTCCTGATCGCGGACGGCGTCCTGCCCGCGAACGAGGGCCGCGGCTACATCCTGCGGCGGATGCTCCGGCGGGCGGTCGCGCACGCGCGGCGGCTCGGGGTCCGCGATCCGGTCCTCGAGCCGCTGATCGGCACCGTGATCGAGGGCTTCGGCGCCGCGTACCCCGAGCTGGTGGAGAACGAGGCGTTCATCCGCCAGGTGGCGAGCTCGGAGGAGGAACGGTTCTCGGCGACGCTGCGCCAGGGCCTCGTGCTGTTCGACGAGGCGAAGGAGCGCGCGGCCGACGGCCGCATCGCGGGCGAGGACGCGTTCCGGCTCGCCGACCAGGAGGGGTTCCCGCGCGAGCTGATCGAGGAGTGGACCGCTGACGCCGGGCTGGATGTCGACTGGGACCGTTTCGACGCGCTGCTGGACGAGCAGCGCGCCCGTGCGCGCGCCGCGGCGAAGAAGGTCGAGATCGGGCTGGATGCCGGCACGGTCCCACCCACCGAGTTCGTGGGCTACGCCCAGTTGGCGGCGGAGGCGCCGCTGACCCTGCTGCTCGATGGCGACCACGCGCAGCTCGAGGTGGCCGAGGAGGGGCAGGAGGTCGCGGTGTTCCTGGACCGGACGCCGTTCTACGCGGAGGGCGGCGGGCAGGTCGGCGACCAGGGTGTGATCCGCACCGCCACCGGAACCATCCGCGTCACCGACACGCAGCCTGCGGGCGACGCGATCCTGCACACCGGTGTCGTCGAGTCGGGCGAGATCGTGGCCGGCCAGCCGGCGGAGGCACGCGTCGACGCGCCCCGGCGCGAGGCCACCGCGCGCGCCCACACGTCCACGCACGTCGTGCACGCCACCCTGAAGGAGCTGCTGGGCGACCACGCGCGGCAGGCCGGGTCGCTCGTCGCGCCCGGCCGGCTGCGCTTCGACTTCCCGCACCCGACGTCGGTGCCGCAGGAGGAGCTCGAGGCGGCCGAGCTCGCGGCCAACCGCCGGCTGGCGAGCGACGACCCCGTCACGGCGGCGGAGATGTCGATGGATGAGGCTCGCGCGATCGGGGCGGTGGCGCTGTTCGGCGAGAGATACGGCGACCGCGTGCGGGTGGTCGAGATCGGCGACTACTCCCGCGAGCTGTGCGGCGGGACCCACGTCGAGCGCACCGGGAACGTCGCGGTGATCCGGATCCTGCACGAGGGATCGATCGGCGCGGGGATGCGACGCGTGGAGGCGCTCGTGGGGCCCGACGCGCTGGCGGCGATCAACGCGGAGCGGACCCTCCTGCACGACCTTGTCGACGCGCTCGGATCCTCCGACCCGGCGGGCGCTCTCGACCGCGCCCGCGCGGTCATCGACGAGAACAAGCGGCTGCGGGGCGAGCTCGGGTCGTTGCGGGCGGGCGACCGAGGCGCGATCGTCACCTCGCTCGCCGAGGGCGCGACCGACGTGGACGGGGTCGCCGTCGTGACCGCGGAGGTGCCGGGCGAAGACCCGGGCGGCCTGCGCGACCTGGCGCAGAAGGTCCGTGACCGCCTCCAGGACCGCGCGGCCGTCGTGGTGGTCGGCAACGGCGACGGCGGGAAGGCGATGCTCGTGGCCGCGAGCACGGGGGCCGCGGTCGGGCGGGGCCTGGGCGCCCCGGCCCTGCTGGCGGTCGCCGCGCCCGTGATCGGCGGCGGCGCGGGTGGCAAGGACATCCTGGCGAACGCCGGCGGCACCCACGCGGCGAAGGTCGGCGAGGCGCTCGCCCTGATCCCGGCCCGGGTCCGCGAGCTCCTGGCCGGCGGCTGACGTGGCCGGTGCGCCCGGCCCGGCCCTCGGCATCGACCTGGGCGACGTGCGGATCGGCGTCGCGGTCTCGGACCCCGACCGGCGGGTCGCCGTGGCCGTCGGGACCGTCCACGTCGGCCGGCCGCCGGGCGAGCTCCGCGCGATCGCCGAGCTGGTCGCCGAACACGGGGCCACCCTCGTGGTCCTCGGGCTGCCGGTCTCGATGGACGGCTCGGAGGGGGCGCGCGCCGCGCTGGCGCGCGCCTTCGCCGACGCGCTCCGGGCGGCGCTGCCCGTCCCGGTCGTCCTCCACGACGAGCGGCTCAGCACCGTCGAGGCCGACCGGGCCCTCGCGGCGGCGGGGGTGCGCGGCCGCGAGCGGCGCGCCGTGATCGACGCCGCCGCCGCGCAGGTGATCCTCGCCGGCTGGCTCGACGCGCAGCGGGCCGACCCGCCTCCCGGGGACTGAGCGCGGGCCCGGTATCCTGCTCCCCCGATGGCCTCGACCGCGCCGCCCCCACCCCCGCCCGGACCCGGCCGCGCCGCCCGTCACGATCGCTCCCGCGCTCGCCGCCCGTCGTTCGTCATCGCGCTCGTGGCGTTCCTGGTCGTCGGTGCCGGGATCGCCTGGGCGGCCTCCACGTATTCGACGTGCCGGACGCCGCCCGACGCCGGCGGCGCCGTCGACCTCGTGGTCCCCGAGGGCGCGACGGGGCAGGACGTCGTCGCGCTCCTCCGCGAGCAGGGCCTCACGCGGTGCGACGGGTTCGTCGGCAACCTCCTGCTGCGGGGGACCGGTGCCGCCGACGAGCTGCTCGCAGGCGAGTACACCGTGACGGTGGGGACCCCCCTCGAGGACATCGTCACGCTCCTGAGCACGCCGCCCGCGTCCGTGCCGACGAAGCGGGTGACCGTCCCCGAGGGCCTCAGGATCCGCTCGACGTACCCGGGGGAGCGGAGCATCGCCAGCGTCGTGAAGGAGCAGTTGGGCCTCTCCGCCGAACGGTTCTCCGACCTGGCGGAGAGCGGCCGCTACGCGCTGCCGCCGTACCTCCCGGAGGGCACCGCGACGGCCGAGGGGTTCCTGTTCCCCGAGACCTACCAGCTCGTGCGGAAGGGCCTGGACGAGGACGCGGTCATCCGTCACCTGCTGGAGCAGTTCGACCGCGAGGCGGAGGGCCTCCCGTGGGAGAACGCGGAGGACCTCGGGGTGACGCCCTACCAGGCCGTGATCGTCGCCTCGATGGTGGAGCGCGAGGCGCAGGTCGACCGCGAGCGGCCGCTGATCGCCGGCGTGATCTACGAACGCCTGCGCCGTGGCATGGCCCTCGGGATCGACGCGACGCTCCTGTACGACGACCCGACGCCCGACGGCCAGCTCTCGACGGCCGACATCGAGACCGACGGGCCGTACAACACGCGGATGCGCGCGGGCCTGCCCCCGACGCCGATCGCGGCGCCGGGCGCGGCCTCGCTCCGCGCCGCCCTCGAACCCGAGGCCTCTGCGTACCTGTACTACGTGCTCTGTCCGAAGGAGGGCGACGGCGTCCATCGCTTCGCCCGCACCTACGACGAGCACCTCGCGAACGTGCGGGAGTGCCTCGGGTGACCGATGCCGGAGGCGTCGTCGCCGGTCGCCCACCGATCGGCGGGACGACGCGGACCCTCGGCGTGATCGGCTGGCCGGTCGATCAGAGCCTCTCGCCGGCGATCCACAACGCGGCGATCGCGGCCCTCGGCCTCGACCTCGTCTACGTGGCGCTGCCGGTGGCGCCCGGCGACGTGCGTCCGGCTCTCGAGGGCCTGGCGGCCCTCGGCTTCGTCGGCGCGAACGTCACGATGCCGCACAAGACCGAGGCCTCGGGGATCGTCGACGAGCGCAGCGACGACGCGGCGCGGCTCGACGCCGTGAACACGATCGTCGTGACGGCGGACGGGCTCGTCGGCCACAACACCGACGCGCCCGGCTTCGACCGGATGCTCCGCCACGACGAGATGGTCGACCCGGCCGGTCGGCACGCGCTGCTCTACGGCGCCGGCGGCGCCGCTCGGGCCGTCGCACTGGCGCTGGCGCGCGGCGGGGCCGAGCGCGTCACCGTGGTGGTCCGCGACCCCGGACGTGCCGCGCCCGTGGTCAATGCGCTGGCCGGGCTCGACACGGCGGTCGAGGTGGTCGGGTTCGACGAGGCGCCGGGTGTGTCCGCCGAGCTGCTCGTGAACGCGACCCCCCTGGGCGCGCACGGTGAGGAGCTGCCGACGCCGCCGCTCACCGCGAGCACGACCGTGATCGACCTGCTCTACCGTCCGGTCCTCACGCCGCTGATCGCCCGGGCGCGGGCGGCCGGGGCGACGGCGGCAGGCGGCATGGGGCTGCTGCTGCATCAAGCGGCCCTTTCGTTCGAACTGTGGACGGGGCAGGTGCCCCCGCTCGAGGTCATGTCGGCCGCGGCGGTGGCCGCCGTGGGCGAGCGGCCCTAGTCCGTCGGGTCACGGACCCGCGGCGACCGGGTCGAGGTCGGGCCGGACGCTCAAGGCACCTCGAGCCCCCGACGATGCCTGCATCGGGACGCATGGACGAATATTCCGCGCTCGCGCAGCGCGTCGCCATGACGATGGACGACGTGCGAGGCTGCCTGGTGCTGTCACGCGACGGCCTGGTCCTCGGCGCCTTCCCCGAGGAGAGCGAGACCACGATGAAGCCGGCGTGGCTCCGGTTCGTCAACGTGGGGGAGGCCCGCCGCAGCTTCGTGGAGTTCGGCGACCAGATCTGGGCGTACATCTTCCGCGGTCCCTACGCCGCCTTCGTCGTCTCGGGCACGTCCGTGCGTCCCGGCGTCCTGTTGGACCAGCTCGAGATGGCGCTGCTCACCGCGGAGGAGTCGCGCCAGAAGCGCGACACGCTGCGGGTGCCCGAGGCCCCCGGCGCGCCCTCCGGCAAGCCGCGGACCTCGCTCCATCCGCCGGTCACGGAGCGCCCGACGGTCGAGGTCACGGCGGCCCTGCCCCTGGAGACGCCGGCGGCCGAGATCGCGGCCGGCCCCGTGGCCGGGGCCGGTGGACCCCCCGCGTCCTCGCCGTTCGCCGAGCTCCTCGCCGGCGGCGCGGGACGGGAGACCCCCGTGGCTCCTGGGCCGTCGGCCCCCGGTGCGGCCGACGGTGAGATGGCCGACGAGGTCGCGGGGCAGGCGGCCGACGCCGAACCGGCGGCGCCCGACCCCACCGCGTCGAGCTTCCCGCGTGCGCCGCAGAAGCTCGTGGGCGACGGGACCCCGGCCGCGGAGGTCGGCGAGATCGACCGTGTCTTGCTGGCCAAAGAGTTCGGGGGATTGCTTCAGGCCGACTCCGAGGCTGACGAAGCTTCTTCCTGACGACCTAGCCCGAACGGACGCCTGAAGGGGCCCGGATGACGACGGTCAAGCGGAAGTCGAAGCAGCTCGGCCAGATCCTGATCGAACTCGGGTACATCACCCCCGAGCAGCTCGACGTTGCCCTGGAAGAGCACAAGCGCACGCCGAAGTCGCTCGGCCGCGTCCTCATCGACCTCGGGATGATCAAGGAGGCCGACCTCGTCCGCGCCCTCGCGGAGCAGGTCGGCCTCGAGTTCGTGGACCTCACCGACTTCCCGGTCGACGCGACCTCCACGGTGCTCCTGCCGGAGGCGCTCGCGCGCCGGTACCGCGCGCTCCCGATCGGGGAGCGCGACGGCAAGCTCCTCGTGGCGATGTCGGACCCCGCCAACGTCTACGCGCTCGACGACATCCGCACGATCACCGGGCGCGACGTGCAGCCCGTCGTGGCGACGGCGAACGACGTCGAGCGGGCGATCCAGAAGTTCGCGGGGATGGACTCCCAGGTGGAGGCGCTCGCGAACGTCGTGGCCGCGTCGGAGGAGAGCGAGGAGGCCGACCTCGAGGCCGCGCTCGAGGACGCGCCGATCGTGAAGCTCGTGAACGCGATCATGACCCAGGCGGTGGGGGACCGGGCGTCCGATGTCCACCTCGAGCCGCAGGAGAAGAACGTCCGGATCAGGTTCCGCGTCGACGGCGTGCTCCACGAGCCGATGCCCGCGGCGCCGAAGAACATCCAGGGCGGACTCATCAGCCGTTTGAAGGTCATGGCGGATCTCAACATCGCCGAGAAGCGCCTGCCCCAGGACGGCCGCATCTCGATGAAGGTCGGCGGCAAGCAGCTCGACCTCCGTGTCGCCACCCTCCCGACCGTCCACGGCGAGAAGGTCGTGATCCGCATCCTGGACAAGAGCAACGCGCTGTTGAAGCTCGAGGACCTCGGCTTCCTCCAGGACGCCTACGAGCGGTTCGCGGTCTCGTTCAAGAAGCCGTACGGCG
>DASQKC010000143.1:0-13824 GCA_035630755.1 Actinomycetota bacterium
ATGCGGTTCCGCATGGGCACCCCCTTTCTCCGCTCGGGCGCTACCCAACCGGCCGCTCCTCAAACGTGCCGAGGGCGCTTCCCTCCCGCCCGACGTAACGTTGCGAGTGCTGGACGGACAATAGGGTTGAACCCATCCGAAGGAGGGATGCTCACCATGTCCACCGAGACCGCGACGTTCGGAGCCGGATGCTTCTGGGGCGTCGAGTACGTGTTCGAGCGCGTCCCCGGGGTCCTCGGGACCGAGGTCGGCTACGCGGGCGGCACGATGGCGGACCCGACCTACCGCGCCGTCTGCGCGGGACGGACCGGCCACGCCGAGGTCGTCGACGTCACGTTCGACGCCGACGTCGTGACCTACGACCAGCTCCTGCAGGTCTTCTGGGCGATGCACGACCCGACCCAGGTCAACCGCCAGGGCCCGGACCGCGGCGAGCAGTACCGCAGCGTGATCCTCGTCCGCGACGATGCGCAGCGGGAGGCCGCCGAGCGGTCCCGCGACCGTGCCCAGGGAGCCTTCCCGCGGCCGATCGCGACGTCGATCGAGGTCCTCGAGCGCTTCTACGCGGCGGAGGACTACCACCAGCGGTACTACGAGGGGAACGGCCACGAGCCGTACTGCCACGTATTCCCCGCCGACGTGGTGGCGCAGCTCGGGATCGGGGCGGCTCAGCCCCGGTAGCCGACCACCTTGTGCGAGGAATCGCACACGGGCTGGCACCGCGACGCGCCGCAGCGGCAGAGCGACCATCGGTCCCGACCGCCCTGCGGCGCGTCGTCGTACCGGATCGTCACGTCGCCCGCGACGCGGACCGGCCCGTCGGGTTTCAGGGCGACGGCGGGCGGACCTTCGGGGTCGGGGACGTCCCAACGGAACGGCCCCGGCTCCGGTCCCTCGCGCTCGAGCTCGTCGAAGCACCCGTATGGCGCGTCGCGATCGCAGAACGGCATCGATCCCGACCGGCCGCAGCGGCAGATCGCGTACGTGTCGCCGGCCGCGACGGGGTCGGTCCGCCAGCGATCGCCGTCGTGCACGAGCCGGCCGAGCAGCGCGCCCTCGATGAGCATGGGCCCGCCCCGGATCACGCGGACCGACGCCCGCGCGAGCTCAGGCATCGGTGAACCCGACGACCTTGTGCGACCCGTCGCAGAAGGGCTTGTTCTCCGAGTGGCCGCACCGGCAGAGGGTCTGCCGGGGCCGCACCTCGTACGGCTCCCCGTCGGCGGCCACGACCGGCACGCCCCCGCGCACCCAGAGCGGACCGTCCGCCACGACCGCGACCGAGGGGGGGTAGGCCAGCTCGTCCGCCGTGCCGTCGGGGTCGCGCGTGACGATGCGACCCGACGGGCACCGCCGCACCATCGCCCGCACGCGCGCGGCCACCTGGGGATCCGTCGTGCGGTCGAGCATGTCCCACACGTGTTCGAAGCGATCGCCGCAGTAGCCGGCGTCGGTGCACAGCGGCAGGTCGTCGTGCAGCGTGAACCCGTGCGCGGGGAAGGTGGCAGCGCGGTCGTCGTACCGACCTCGGTCGGCGACCTCGGTTCCGTCGAACCCGTCGATCTCGTGCGAGTCATCGCAGAACGGTTTGGTCGAGGATCGTCCGCACCGACAGAGCCGTGGCACGCCCCGTGACGGGAGCGGGTCGTCGGGCGCCCAATCGACCGGCTCGCCGTACTCGGTCTCGACCTGGGCGGTGCGGACCAGCGGCACCCCGTGGACCTCGTAGGGGCCGTCGGCGGTGACGACGACCCGCGGTTCGTCCGGCATGGGCGGAACGCTACCGTGCGATGATCCGATCGATGCGCCCCCTCCGGATCAGCGACGACGGCCCGGCGCCGTACGAGCAGGTGCGCGAGCAGCTCCGCGCGAGGATCGAGCGGGGCACGATGCTCCCCTGCGACCGCCTCCCGACCGTGCGCGGCCTGGCCGCCGACCTCCACCTGGCGCCGAACACCGTGGCACGGGCCTACCGCGAGCTCGAGGTGGGCGGGTGGCTCGTGGGGCGCGGCCGCGCGGGCACGTTCGTGGCGGACCGACTCCCGGAGACGCCCGATGACGGCGCCACCGCCTTGGCCGCGGCCGCCGACGCGTACCTGCGACGCGCCCGTCAGCTCGGGTTCGGCCGGCCCGCCGCCCGCGCCATGCTCGACCGGGTCTGACGCGCGGCGTACACTTCCTCGAACGCATGTTCGATGCCCCGCTCAACCCCGAGCAGCGCGCCGCCGTGACCCACGGCGACGGCCCTCTGCTCATCGTCGCCGGCGCCGGCACCGGGAAGACCACCACGCTCGCCGCGCGGGTGGCCCACCTGATCGACGGGGGGACCCGGCCCGAGCGCCTGCTGCTGCTCACGTTCACGCGGCGGGCGGCCCGCGAGATGCTCCAGCGCGCCGCCACGATGAGCGGTCATCCCGACGCCGAGCGCGTCTGGGGCGGCACGTTCCACGCGGTCGGCAACCGGCTCCTGCGGCTCCATGGGCACGCGCTCGGCCTGTCACCGGACTTCACGGTGCTCGACCAGGGCGACGCCGCCGAGGTGATCGGGCTCGTGCGCGAGGAGCTCGGGCTGGCCACCACCGAGCGCCGGTTCGCGCGCAAGGAGACGATCGCCGCGATCTACTCGCGGACCGTGAACGCGGCGACCCCGCTCGAGGACGTGATCCGCGCGCACTACCCGTGGTGCCTCGACGACGTCGACGACGTCCGGGCGATCGTGACCGCGTACACCGCGCGCAAGCGACGCCAGCACCTGCTCGACTTCGACGACCTGCTGCTGTTCTGGCGCGCGCTCGTGGCCGCGCCGCAGACGGGACCGCAGGTCGCCGCGATGTTCGACCACGTCCTCGTCGACGAGTACCAGGACACGAACGCGCTGCAGGCCGACATCCTCGAGGGCCTGCGCCCGGCGGCCGGCGAGGGACCGCGCAACGTCACGGTCGTGGGGGACGACGCGCAGGCCATCTACGGGTTCCGGGCGGCGACGGTGCGCAACATCCTCGAGTTCCCCGAACGCTTCCCGGGCACGACCATCGTCACCCTCGAGCGGAACTACCGGAGCTCCCAGCCGATCCTCGACGCGTCGAACGCCGTGATCGCGCGCTCACCGCAGCGGCACGAGAAGGCGCTGTGGACCGACCGCACCGACGGCGCGCACCCGGTGCTGCAGGCCAGCCTCGATGAGACCGGGCAGGCCGACGGGGTGTGCCGCGCGATCCTCGCGGCGCGCGAACGAGGCGTGGCGCTGATGGACCAGGCCGTGCTGTTCCGGGCGGCGCATCACTCGGACGTGCTCGAGGTCGAGCTCGCCCGCCGCAACATCCCGTTCGTGAAGTACGGCGGGCTGAAGTTCCTCGAGGCGGCGCACGTGAAGGACGCCCTCGCGATGCTCCGGGTGCTCGAGAACCCGTGGGACGAGGTCGCGTGGTTCCGGATCCTGCAGCTCCCCGAAGGGGTCGGCCCCGCTACGGCCCGGCGCCTGATGGACGCGATAGGCGTCCACGACCCGGATGGCCCGTCGCCGATGGTCAACCTGGTCGACCATCCGATCGAGGTCCCCCGCCCCGCGGCCGACGGCATGCGGCAGCTGCGCAGCGCCTTGGCCGGGTGCGCGGACGAGACGCTCCTGACGCCCGCCGGCCAGCTCGAACGGATCCGCGTGTACCTGGGGCCGGTGCTCGAGCGCCGGTACGACGCGCCCGAGGCGCGGATGGCCGATCTCGAACAGCTCACCCTGCTGGCGCGGGGCTACGAAGGCCGGGGCCGTTTCCTCGCCGAGCTCGCGCTCGACCCCCCCGCCTCGACCGGGAACCTCGCGGGACCCCCCGGGCTCGACGAGGACTGGCTCACGCTCTCCACGATCCATTCGGCCAAGGGCCTGGAGTGGGACGAGGTGCACGTGATCCACGCGAGCGACGGCAACATCCCCTCCGACATGTCGACGGGCGATCCCGACGAGCTCGAGGAGGAGCGGCGGCTGCTCTACGTGGCGCTCACCCGAGCGCGGCACGCGCTGCACGTGACGTACCCGCAGCGCTACCACCACACGGTGCGCCGCGAGCGGTACTCGACCGCGCTCGTCTCGCGGTTCCTCGACCACGACGAGGTCCGTGCCGCGTTCGAGGTCCGCGGCCCCGAGGTCGAGGTCCGCGAGGACCGTGGTCCGGCGATCGACGGCGTGACGAGCGTCGATCAACTCCTCGCCGACCTGATCGGCTAGGCTCCGCGCGATGCCCCGCGCCGTCCTCCTCGACCTGTTCGACACCGTCGTCGCGAGCGACTGGTCGGCGTGGCACGCGACGTTGTCGCGGATCCTCGGCGTCGACCGGCGCACGCTGTTCCAGGCCTACGCGACGACTCGCGTCGGACGCAACACCGGTCGCTACCGCGACGAGGAGGGCGACATGCGCGCCGTGGTCGAGGCCGTCGGGATCGAGGATCCGCCGCCGGACCTCGTCCGGTCGTGCGCGGCGGCCCACTACGACTTCACGCGGAACGGGATCGAGCTCTACGACGACGTGGTGGTCACGCTCGCGGCCCTCCGCGCCGCCGGCGTCCGCACAGCCCTCATCAGCAACTGCGACCACTTCGCGCGGCACGTGGTCGACCGCCTCGAGCTCCGCGAGCGGTTCGACGCCGTGATCCTCTCCTACGAGGTAGGAGCGAAGAAGCCGTCGCCCGAGATCTACGCCGCCGCCCTCGCGGCCGTCGGCGACGTGACCCCCGGCGACGCCGTGTTCGTCGACGACCAGACGTCGTACTGCGACGGCGCGCGCGACACGGGGATCGACACCCGCTTGATCGTCCGGCCCGACGTCGCGCCGCCCGAGGGCGTCTCGATCGACGCGAACGGGCACGCCGTGATCGCGGACCTCAGCTCGCTCCGCCCCGCCTGACCGGGGGGCGGCGGACTCAGTGGCAGTCGCCGCTGCCGGCGTCGATGTACCGCGGCTGTCCCGGGGCGGACACGAACCGGAAGTCGTAGGACCCGCTTCGCAGCGTGAGCTCGAGGATCCCGAACGCGTCGGACTGGCCCCGTACGAACGTGTCGGGCCGCGTGTGGAAGTTCCCGAAGCCGTTGAGGTTGCGGCCGCCCGCGCCCGAGATGAACTGCACGATGCCGCGATCGGGATCGTAGCGGCCCTGCTTGTCCATCGGCATCCATCGCGAGTAGTTGTGGTTGTGTCCCGACAGCAGCAGGTCGGCCCCCTCCCGGTAGAGCAGGTTCCAGAGCGGCTTGGTGCGGAGCAGCTCGTACTCCTGGGTCCAGTCGGCCTTCTGGTACTTCAGCCAGTCCCACCGCGGGTGGTGCCAGTACGTCAGCGTGCAGGCGGCCGGGTTCGCCGCCAGGTCGGCGACGAGCCAGTCGTACTGCGCGCTCCCGGGACCGCAGTCCACGCCGCCGGCCGAGCAGATCGTGGAGTCGAGCGAGATCACGTGCCACGACCCCAGGTCGTACGAGTAGTAGGCGCCGGGGGCACGGTCGCCGAAGTACCGGAAGTACCCGGCCGCGTCCTCGGTCCCGTACTCGTGGTTGCCCGTCGCGGGGTAGGTGATCGGGAGCAGGTCGCCGAAGTACACGCCGTAGTTCTCCACGAAGTTCTCGTACTCGCCGTATTCGTACTGGATGTCGCCCAGCGCCAGGAACGCGTCGTAGTCGCCCGCGCGGACCGCGGCGGCCACGTCGTCGTACTGGCAGACGCTCCGGTTGTTGCCCGGGGGGTTCTTGCACGCGATGTCCCCCACCGCGGCGATGACGGGCGGGGCGGACGGCGGCGGGGCCGCCACCGAGGGGCCGCCGGTCGTCGCGAGCGCGACGACGGCGAGGCTGATCGCGAGCGTGGCGACGACGACCCTGCGGCGCACGGTTCCCTCCCGTTCGGATGCGAGTCACCCGACGCTAGCCGCCCCGCGCGGCGCCGGTCAACCGCCGTTCGGTCCGGATCGGCGGTGCGTCTTACACTCCGCCCATGGCCAAGAAGCTCCCCACGGCGATCTACGAGGCCGAGCTCGCACGGTTGCAGCAGGAGCTCGTGAAGATGGAGGACCACGTGGCCCGCGCCGGCGAGCGCGTGGTCGTGATCTTCGAAGGCCGCGACGCCGCGGGCAAGGGCGGCACGATCAAGCGGATCACCGAGCACCTGAACCCGCGGCTCACCCGGATCGCCGCGCTCCCCAAACCCACCGAGCGCGAGCAGCACCAGTGGTACTTCCAGCGGTACGTGGCGCACCTGCCCGCGCGCGGCGAGATCGTCCTGTTCGACCGGTCCTGGTACAACCGCGGCGGCATCGAACACGTGCTGGGGTTCTGCACGCCGCAGGAGTACCGGCTGTTCCTGCGACAGTGCCCGATCTTCGAGCGGCTCCTGGTGGAGGACGGCATCCGGCTCATCAAGTACTGGTTCTCCGTGAGCGACGAGGAGCAGGAGCGGCGGTTCCAGAAGCGGATCGACGATCCGGTCCGGCGGTGGAAGCTGTCGACGACCGACCTCGAATCACGGACCCGGTACGTGGACTTCTCGCGCGCGAAGGACGAGATGTTCGTGCACACCGACATCCCGGAGGCGCCGTGGCACGTCGTGGAGGCCGACGACAAGCGCGCCGCACGCGTGAACTGCATCGCACACCTGCTGTCCCAGGTCCCCTACGACGAGCCCACCTACGCGCCGATCGAGATCCCGGCCCGTCAGTCCGACGCCGGCTACGTGCGGCCGCCGCGCGAGCTCTCGACCTACGTGCCCGACCACGCTGCCACGCTCGGCGGCTAGCTCAGGTCCTCGAGCACCGCCGCGACGTCCTTGCGGATCCCGGTGACGAAGGGGATCTCCTCCTTCGTGAAGCGCCGCGCCTGGGTGTCGCGCAGGGCGCGGATGCAGTCGACGATCCGGTCGAGCTCGGCCGCCTCGAACGCCAGGATCCACTCCCAGTCGCCCAGCCCGAACGCGCTCGTCGTGTTCGCGAGGATCTCGGGGAACTCGCGGCCGAGCAGGCCGTGCTCGCGCAGGTACGCGCCGCGCTCCTCGCCCGGGAGCAGGTACCACTCGGGCGTGCGCACGAAGGGGTAGACGCACGCGTAGCGCTCCGCCGGGCTCCCCTTCACGAACGCGGGCTGGTGGTCCGCGGTGAACTCGGCCGGCTTCACGACGCCCATGAACGTGAACACGGGATCGAGCAGTCGCCCCGCCTCGGTGCGGCGGAACTCGACGTAGGCGCGCTGGACGTCGTCGGCCGTGTTCGCCACGAGCCAGAGCATCAGGTCGGCGTCGGCGCGGAAGCCGGCGGTCGAGTACGTGCCGCGGACCGCCACCGTGCCGTCCCAGGACTTGTACAGGTCCTCGATCTCGCGGGCCGCCCGCGCGCGATCCTCGGCGTCGGCCAGCCGATCGCGGAGCTCGCGGCTGCCCGCGAACACGGGGTACAGGGCGTACGTGGTCTCGGTCACGGTCGGCTCCTCAGGTGGTCGAGCACGGCGGCCGCGGCCTCGCCCGCCGCGCGGACGACATCCGGCACGCCGACCCCATCGTAGGGCTGGCCGGTCACCACGACACCCGGCGGCAGGTCCCGACGGATCCGTTCGATGCGGTCGCGGTGGCCGATCTCGTACTGGGGCATGGAGTCCGGCCAGCGGACGACGCGCCAGGCGGCGGGGTCGGGTACCGGGAGCACGGCGGACAGGTGCTGCGCGCACGCCGCCACGATGTCCTCGTCGGGGGCGTCGAGCACGTCCTCGTCGCCGTCGGCCCCCACGAAGCAGCGGAGCACCGCGCGCGAGCCGTAGGCGGGATCGGGCCACTTGCTCGACAGCCAGGTCACGGCCGTGAACGGTGCCGCGCCCCGGGGGACGACGAACCCCGTGCCGTCGGGGAGTCCGTCGGCGGTGCCCGACGGGTAGACGAGCGCGACGACGCCGGTCGACACCGCGCGGAGCCCGGCGAGCTCCTCGGCGGCGGCGCGGGCGACGGGGTCGAGGAGCCTCCGCGCCTGCGCCGCCGGCACGGCGAGGACCACGGCGTCGCCCGCGCCGCCGCCGTGCGGCCCGTCGGCCTCGACGCGCCAGCCGCCCTCTCGCGCGGCGACGACCGCGGTCGCGCGCGTCCCCGTCCGCACGCGGTCGCCCAGCCCCGAGGCAAGAGCCTCGGGGAGGGCGTGCACCCCGCGGGCGGGACGCAGGAACAACGGCGCGGGACCCACGTCACGCGCCGTGCGCATCGCGGCCTGCGCCCCGCGGATCAGCGAGCCCTGCGCGCGCTCCCACGCGACCAGCTCGGGGAACGTCGCCGGCGCGGACAGCCGGTCGACGTCCCCGGCGTACAGACCGCCCAGGAGCGGCGCGATCGCGCGGTCCGTCGCCTCATCGCCCAGGCGCCGCCGGAGCAGGGCGCCGAGCGTCTCCTCGGCCGGGTCGCGCCGTGACCGGATGAGCAGGTCGCGGAGCGCACGACGCCGGCCGCGCCCCGACAGCCCGGGCCACCGGAACACGGACCCCGGGTCGCCCGGGATCCCGAAGGCCGTGTCGGCCGGGTACGGCACGAGACCCGCGGCCGTCCAGAGCCAGGCGCCGCTCGACGCCGGCGCCACGAGCTCGAGCCCCAGGTCGCGGCAGAGGTCGACGGCCCACGGCTTGCGGGCGACGAACGCGTCGGCGCCGGCCGGCACGCGGACGCCGCCCACCTCGACGTCGGCGAGCTTGCCGCCCGGCCGGTCGGTCGCCTCGAGGACCGCGACATCGATCGACGGGTCGCGCTCCACGAGGCGGTGCGCCACCGTCAGACCGGCGACGCCGCCCCCCACCACGACCACGCGGGTCACGGCGGCCTCAGGCGGGGACCGACGCGAGGTGGTCGCGCACCACCGCCGCGAGCACGTCGCAGAAGGCGGGGTCGGCGTTGGGCATGCGCGTGCGGGCGAACGGGATGCCCGCCGCGCGCGCCGCCCCGGCGGCCTCGATGTCGAGGTCGTACAGCGTCTCGAGATGGTCGGCAACGAACCCGGCGCAGCACACGACCGCCGCCGAGCGGCCCTCGGCGGCGAGCGCCGGGATGACCTCGTCGACCGACGGCCCCCACCAGGGGTCGGCGGTGCGGCCCACCGACTGCCACGCGATCCGATGATCGGCGAGCCCCAGCCGTCCCGCGACGAGATCGCCGGTCCGCCGCAGGCCGTCCTCGTACCGGCAGCCCTCGTCGCAGTCGCAGGTCTTGCAGCGGAGCGTGCCGTCGTCGACCCGCCGGACGGGCAACGAGTGCGCCGTGAACAGGACGGTCGCGTCACGTCGCTCGTCGTCGGTGAGCGTCGCCATCGTCTCGGCCACCCGCTCGGCCAGGTACGCCACGAACGCGGGGTGATCGTGGAAGCTCCGGACGAACGACACGTCGATGCCGACGCCCTGGGCGTCGACCGCCTGCAGCGTCCGCTCGACGTAGGTCTCGATCGACATCCCCGACCAGTACGGGGCCATCACGATCCCGATGGCGCGCTCGATGCCGTCGGCGTGCATCGCGCCCACGCCCTCGGGGATGGTCGGGGCCGAGTGCTTCATGCCGAGGTAGGCGCGGAAGGACCGATCCCCGTCGGCGTTCAGGCGCGCGACGAGGCCCTCGGCTTGGGCGGTGGTCGTCGCGAGGAGCGGGAACACGTCGCCGATCGCGGCGTATCGGTCGCGCAGCTCGGCGAGGTGCTCGGGGCTCGGCGCCCGTCCGCCACGGATGTCCGTGTAGTACCGCTCGATGTCCTCGGGACCGGCCGCGGTCCCGTAGGCCATCACGAACACGCCGATCGCGTCGCTCACGCGGCCGCCCGCTCCGTGCGCTCGTGGACGAGGTCGACGAGCCGGCGCAGCACGTCCGGGTCGGTCGCGGGCAGCACCCCGTGGCCCAGGTTGAACACGTGGCCGTCCCGTCCTCCGGCGCGCGCGAGCACGTCGAGCGCCTCGCGCTCGACGACGTCCCAGGGTGCGAGCACAGCCGCGGGGTCGAGGTTCCCCTGGATCGCCCGCGCGCCCGGGCCGCCGATCCGCTCCCACGCAGCGTCGAGCGGCACGCGGTGGTCGACGCCGATCGCGTCCCCGCCCGCCCGGGCCATCAGCCCGAGCAGTTCGCCCGTGCCCACGCCGAAGTGGATGACCGGCGCGTCCAGGTCGGCGATCCGGTCGAAGAGCACGCGCATGTGCGGCAGTACGTGCCGCTCGTACGCGCCCGGCGCGAGCGCGCCGACCCACGAGTCGAACACCTGGAGCGCCCCGGCCCCCGCGGCGACCTGGGCGCGCAGATGCGGGACGACGATCCCCACGAGCGCCGTCATCAGCGCGTCCCACGTCGCCGGGTCGCCGAGCATCAGCGCCTTCGTCCGGGCGTGGTCACGCGACGGTCCACCTTCGATGAGGTAGGAGGCGAGCGTGAACGGCGCCCCGGCGAACCCGATCAACGGGACGTCGAGCACCGCCACGGCGAGCCGGATGGTCTCGAGGACGTGGGGCACGTCGGTCTCGGGCTCGAGCGGCCGGAGCCGGGCCACGTCCGCGGCGCGGCGAACGGGTTCGTCGATCACCGGCCCGCGCCCGGGCTCGACCCGGAGCGGGATGCCGACCGCCGCGAGCGGGACGACGATGTCGCTGAACAGCACCGCGGCGTCGACCGGCATCCGCCGCAGTGGCTGGAGCGTGATATCCACGGCCTCCTCGGGGCGCGCGATCGAGTCGAGGATGTCGCGGTCGCCGCGGCGCTCGCGGTACTCGGGCAGCGAGCGGCCGGCCTGGCGCATGAACCACACCGGTGTGCGATCCACGGGCAGGCGGCGCAGGGCGCGCAGCAGCCGGTCGTTCGCGGGAGCCATACGGCACAAGGATACGGAGGCCCGGCGTGGCCGCCCGAGGGCGGACCTACGCGAGCTCGCCGGGGACGATCTGCACCCGTGGCTGGGGTGCGGCCTCGAGGCCGGGGAGCGTGAAGGACGGACGGCGGCTCGCGACGGCGGCCCCGACGGCGTCCATCAGCCGGTCGATGTCGAACGGCTTCGTGATGTACCCGCTCGCCCCGAGGGCCTCGGCGCGGGCCACGTCCTGCGGGTTCTTCTTGCCCGAGCACACGACCACGGGAGCGGGGTCGCCCAGCGCGTGGAGCTGCTCGAGCACCTGCCACCCGTCGATCCCGGGAAGCATCACGTCCAAGATCACGGCGTCGGGCCGCTCACGCTGGATGCGCTCGACGGCGGTGGTGCCGTCGCCCGCCAAGATCGCCTCCATCCCCGCGGCGGTCATGTTGACGCGCAGGACCACGAGCAGATCGGGGTCGTCCTCGACGATGAGGATCCGCGGCCGGCCGAGCGCGGTCACGAGGCCGCCTCCCCGCCCCGCAGGACGAGCAGCTCCGCGACGCGGCCGCGCTCCTCTTCGAAGAGCCGGGCGTTCGCGATCGCCGACGCCGCCTGCTCGGCGAAGACCGACAGCGCCCGCAGGTCGTACTCGGTGAACCCGCGGCCGAGCGCCGCGTTGACGTTCAGCACGCCGAGGATGGCGTCGTGGTGCACGAGCGGTACCGACATCGCGCTCTCGACGTAGGGCTCGCGGTCGGCGAGCCCGGGGAACTCGTCCGGGTCGGCATGGCCGTCGATGAGGATCGGCTCGCGACGCAGGGCCACGTGCCCGGCGATGCCCGCGCCGAGAGCGATCCGCACGCCGAGCGCGTCCTGGCGTCCCCGGACGGCCGCGGCGACGAGCTCGTTGCCGTCGACCAGCATGAGCGAGCCGCCGTTCGCGTCGAGCAGCTCGGTCGCGCTGTCGAGGATGGTGTCGACGGCGCCGTCGAGGTCGAGCTGCGCGTTCAGGGCCTTGCCGGCCTCGTGCAGCAGGGTCACCTCGTGCAGCCGGTTCGTGAGCGCCGCCGTCAGCACGCGCTCGTCCGCGAGCATCCGGGTCAGCCGGCCGAGCCGGCGCTCCTGATCGAAGACGTACCAGCAGAACCCGGCGGTGGCGAGCAGGAGACCGAAGCGGGGGACCGGGCTCCGGAGCGCTTCGACCGAGCCCACCGGCCACGTCGAGAGCGCGAACACGCCGGCGACGACGGTGAGCAACACGACCGCGTTGAGGGCGAGCAGCTGCATCCGACGGCGCTCGATCGACTCGAGCGAGGGCGTGCGGAAGTCACGGAGCCCCGCGACGCGGGCCTCGCGGCGCGCGCGTTCCATGTCGGGTCGTTCGATGGTGGAACCAGCCACAGGCACCTCTCCGGACGTCGGCCGTTCGACCTCACCCGTATCGGGTGCTGGAGGGTGGCGCTAGAGTCGGCCGGACGGCAGTCCCCCACCGGGGGGACACGGGGGTCAACGTCGGTCATCCCGTGCCGATACCCCCGGTATGGATCGGCCCCACGACCTCCAGGCCCGGCTGGACCGGGCCGAACGGCGCGCCTACGACGCCGAGGCGGCGTACGCGACCCTGCTCGAGCAGGTGCCGGCGGCCATCTACGCCTACGCCCCCGAGCTCGGCGGCGCGACGCTCAGCATGAGCGCCTATGTCGAGGACCTGCTCGGCGTCCCCGCCGACCGGTTCCTGTCCGGCGACGACGTGTGGGACGAGCTCCTGCATCCCGACGACCGCGACCGCGCGTGGGAGGACTACGAGTCCTTCCTGCGGACCGGCCAGCCCGAGGCCGGCGACTACCGGTACATCCGCCCCGACGGCCGCATCGTGTGGATCCACGACCGGTCGGCGATGGTGCGCGACCGCGACGGTGTGCCGCTGCTGGTCCAGGGCGTGATGTCGGACATCACGTCCGCCAAGGAGTCGGCGCTGCGGCTGGAACACCTCGCCTACCACGACGTGCTCACCGGCCTGCCGAACCGGGCGATGTTCCAAGATCACCTCGACCTGGCGCTCGCGCGCGCCCGTCGTCAGGCCCTGGGCGTGGCGGTCCTGTTCCTGGATCTGGACGACTTCAAGCCCGTGAACGACACCCACGGCCACGAGATCGGCGACGAGGTCCTGCAACAGACCGCCCGGCGGCTCCGCGGCGCCCTCCGCGACACCGATCTCATCGCCCGCCAGGGCGGCGACGAGTTCCTCGTGCTGCTCGCCGACCTGCCGGTCGACGGACCCGGCGCGACGGTCGCGACCATCGTCGAGGAGGCGGCGCGGCGGATCGCCGAGGCCCTGTCCGAGCCGATCCGGACCCGGTCGCTCACCCTCGCCATCCGCGCGAGCATCGGGAGCGCGTCGTTCCCGGTCGACGCGGGCGACGCCCGCGCCCTGCTGCGGTTGGCCGACCGGAACATGTACGAGCGGAAGCGCCGTCGCGACGACGACGCCCGGGTGCGCCGCCTGGGGTGACCCGAGCGCCGCGGCGGGCGGGAGGAGTGGGATTCGAACCCACGGGCCCGGTCGCCCGGACCAACGGTTTTCAAGACCGTCGCCTTCGTCCGCTCGGCCATCCTCCCAGGTCGGAGGGTACAGGGAGATCGACTTGACCTCCGCCACCGAACGGGCGTATGCCGTTCCCTGGACCCGATCCGAAGGAGGGGCGATGGCAACCGACCTCACGATCAGCGTCGAGGACCGGCCGGGCGGCCTGGCCGGCATCGGGGAGGCGCTCGGGGCTGCCGGCATCAACATCGAGGGCCTGCTCGGCATCGGCCTCGAGGGACGCGGCATCATCCACGTCTGCGTCCAGGACGGCGCGGCGGCGCGGAAGGCGCTGGATGACGCCGGCATCAAGGTGGAGGGCGAGGCCGACGCAATCCTCGGCGACCCCGTCGCGGGCTCCGATCGGCCCGGCACGATGGGGGCGATGGCACGCCAGATCGCCGACGCGGGGATCAACGTCCGCGCGGTCT
>DASQKC010000144.1:0-13418 GCA_035630755.1 Actinomycetota bacterium
GACGCCGCACCCGAGATGGTACGCAAGGCGTTCAAGCAGGCCCAGACCGAGCGGCCGGGCGCCACGTTCGTGGTGCTCCCCGAGGACGTCGCCGAGCGGGAGACCACCGCGACGCCGCTGCGGGTGAACGTCCCGCGCGACCCCGACCCCTCCGACGACCAGGTCCACCGGGCGGCCCACGTCCTGGCCCAGGCGCGGCACCCGGTCGTGCTCGCGGGCGCCGGCGTGGCTCGCGACGGCGCGATGGCCGAGCTGCGCCGGTTCTCCGAGGTCCTGCGGATCCCCGTCGCGACGACCTTCCAGGGCAAAGGCGTGTTCCCCGACGACCACGAGCACGCGCTGGGCACGATCGGCTTCATGGTCAAGGACTACGCGAACTTCGGGTTCGACAGCGCCGACGTCGTGGTGGCGGTCGGGTACGACCTCGTGGAGTGGTCGCCGGTGCGCTGGAACCCAAGCGGCGACAAGCGGATCATCCATATCCACCGGACGGTGGCCGAGGTCGACGCGCACTACGGCCTGGAGGTCGGCCTCCAAGGGTCGATCGGCGAGTCCCTCGTCGCCCTCGCCGAGAGCGGCGAGATCCATCCGATCAGCGGCGACGTCCCCCCCGTGAAGGAGCTGCTGCGCGAGGAGCTCGCCCACGGCGCCGAGGACGACGCGTTCCCGGTCGCGCCGGCGCGGGTCGTGGCCGATATCCGCGCGGCGATGGGCCGCGCGGATATCGTGCTCACCGACACGGGCGCCGCGAAGATGTGGATGGCGCGTCTGTACCCCACCTACGAGCCGAACACCTGCCTGATCTCCAACGGGCTCGCCACGATGGCCTTCTCGCTGCCCGGTGCGATCGCCGCGAAGATGGTGCACCCGGATCGGCGGGTGCTCGCCACGATGGGCGACGGCGCGTTCCTGATGAGCGTGGCCGAGATCGAGACCGCGGTCCGGGAGGGAACCGCGATCACGATCCTCGTCTGGGTCGACGGCGGCTACGGGCTCATCGGGTGGAAACAGGACATCCACTTCGGGCGGCGGGCCGCGGTCGCGTTCGGGAACCCGGACTTCGTCCAGCTCGCCGCCTCGTTCGGCGCGACGGGACACGCGATCGGCGCCGCCGACGAGCTGCTGCCCACCCTCCGCGCGTGCCTGGCCGATGACGGCGTCCACATCGTGGGGTGCCCGGTCGACTACGCCGCGAACGCCCGCCTCGTCGAGCGGCTCGGGGAGCTCGAGCGATCGCTGTGACCGCGCGGGTCGACGCGCCGCGGGCCCGGCAGGTCCGCCGGAACACGTGGCTGCTCGCGTCGGCGCACGGCGTGGCGCAGATCGGCTTCTCCGTCCTGCTGATCATCGGTGTGCCCGCCGCCGCGACGATCACGGGCCACGACTGGTCCTCGGGGATCGTGTGGGCCACGGCGTTCGCCGCGGGCGCGTTCGGCGCGGCGGGCATCGGTCGCTGGATGGATCGGGTGGGCCGGCGGCCCGGGCTCCTCGCCGGCTACGTGATCACCGCCGCCGGGGCGGCGGGCGCCGCCGCCTCCATCGCGGCGGGCTCCTACCCGGGCCTGCTGGCGAGCACCGTCGTCTTCGGCGTGGGGACCGGGGCCGCCGGCCTGGCGCGCGGCGCGGTGGCCGACATGTACCCGCCGGCGACGCGGGGCCGGGCGGTCGGGATCTTGATCGCCGTGGGCGTCGTGGGGGCGATCGGCGGGCCGCTGCTGATCCCCGCGGTGCAGTCGGCGGCTGAGGGGCGCGGCGGCGATCCCGACGTGGTGCCCTGGGCGCTGTCGATCGCCGGCGCCCTGGCCGCCGCGGCCATCGTCGTCGCGCTCCGCCCCGACCCCCGGGACCTGGCCCACCAGGAGGAGGACGCGGGCGGGGTGGCCGCGCCGCCCCGGTCGAAGGCCGAGCTGTTCCGGATACCCGCGTTCCGGGGGGCGCTCATCGCCGTCGCCGTCTCGGAGATGGCGATGGTCGCCGTCATGGGCGTCACGCCCAACGCGTTGCGCCACCTGGGGCACGGGGGGGACACCCCATGGGTCATCAGCGGGCACATCGCCGGCATGTACGCGTTCGCCCCGGTGGTCGGCTGGCTCCTCGACCGCTGGGGCCGGCGCGCCGGGCTCCTGCTCGGCCTGGGGATCACCGCCGCGGGCGCGGTCATCGCCGCGACCGAGGCCTCGTCCGGCGCCGTGGGCGCCGGGCTGTTCGCGGTGGGCCTCGGGTGGTCGGCCACGTTCCTGGCGGTCACCGCCGTGATCAGCGACGTGACCCGGGCCGACGAGCGGGCGGGGGCCCTCGGGTTCGCCGACCTGGTCGTGCTCGGGTGCTCGGCGGCCGCGGCCCTGGCGGGCGGCGCGATCCTCGAGGTGGGGGGGTACGGGGCCGTCGGGATCGCCGCGACGGTGCTCGTGGCCGCCGGGTTCGTGGCCGTGGCCCGCACCGACGTGCCCCGGGCCGCGCCGGCCGCTGCCGGGTCCTGAACCGGGCCCCTGCTACGATCGAAGCATCCCCGAACGTCCGCCCGGAAGGAACGCGCGTGCCCATCCTCGACAAGCTGAGCAACCTCGGCGAAGGCCGCAAGCTGAAGCACCTGCAGGACGTCGCTCGCCTCGTGAACACGTTCGAGCCTGAGGTCGAGGACCTCGAGGACCGGGCCCTCCGCGCGAAGACGGCGGAGTTCCGGCAGCGGCATGCGAACGGGGAGTCCCTCGACGACCTCCTGCCCGAGGCGTTCGCCGTCACCCGGGAGGGCGCGCGGCGCACGATCGGGCAGCGCCACTTCGACGTCCAGCTGATGGGCGGCGCCGCGCTGCACGACGGCAACATCGCCGAGATGAAGACGGGCGAGGGCAAGACCCTCGTCTCGACGCTCCCGGGGTACCTCAACGCCGTCACCGGGCGCGGCGTCCACATCGTGACGGTGAACGATTACCTCGCGAAGCGCGACTCCGAGTGGATGGGCGGCATCTACCGGTTCCTCGGGCTCGACGTCGGCCTGATCCAGTCCTCGATGACCCCCGAGCAGCGGCGCCCCGCGTACGCCGCCGACATCACGTACGGCACGAACAACGAGTTCGGGTTCGACTACCTCCGCGACAACATGGCGATGCGGATCGAACACTGCGTGCAGCGCGACCACTGGTTCGCGATCGTGGATGAGGTCGACTCGATCCTCATCGACGAGGCGCGGACCCCGCTGATCATCAGCGGCATGGTCTCGGACAGCGCGAAGTGGTACCAGACGTTCGCCCGGGTGGCGCCGCGCCTGGTCCGCGACGAGGACTACGAGGTCGAGGAGTCGAAGTACCAGGTCGCCGTCACCGAGCGGGGCGTCGCGAAGGTCGAGGAGATCCTCGACCTCGACAACCTCTACGACAACGTCAACTCCATGCTCGTGCATCACCTGCACAACGCGTTGCGGGCCAAGGAGCTGTACAAGCGCGACGTCGCCTACGTGGTCACCGACGGCGAGGTGAAGATCGTCGATGAGTTCACCGGTCGCGTCCTCGAGGGTCGCCGCTACTCCGAGGGCCTGCACCAGGCGATCGAGGCGAAGGAGGGCGTCAAGATCAAGGAGGAGAACCAGACGCTCGCCACGATCACGATCCAGAACTACTTCAAGATGTACGAGAAGCTCGCCGGGATGACCGGGACGGCCAAGACCCAGCTCACCGAGTTCGAGGAGACCTACAAGATCGGGGTCGTCGAGATCCCGACGAACCGTCCGAACGTCCGCGACGACCGCCAGGACCTCGTGTACCGGTCCGAGGACGAGAAGTGGGAGGCGGTCGCCGACGACCTCGGCGGGCGCCACGAGCGCGGCCAGCCCGTGCTCGTCGGGACCGTCTCGATCGAGAAGTCCGAGCGCCTGTCGAAGGTGCTCGAGCGGCGCGGCGTGACCCACCACGTGCTGAACGCGAAGAACCACGAGAAGGAGGCCCAGATCGTGGCCCAGGCCGGGCGCGTCGGGTCGGTCACCGTCGCCACGAACATGGCCGGACGAGGCGTCGACATCCTGCTCGGCGGCAACCCCGAGTACCTCGCGCGCCAGGAGATGGCCGCGAACGGGTTCGACAACGACGCCTACCTGCTGTTCGAGATGGACGAGGAGGATCGCGCGGTGTACGAAGCCGCGTACGAGCCCACGCTGGCCCGGTACCGGGGACAGACCGACGGCGAGCACGACGACGTGGTCGGGCTGGGCGGCCTGTACGTGCTGGGTACCGAGCGGCACGAGTCGCGACGGATCGACAACCAGCTGCGGGGTCGTTCCGGGCGCCAGGGCGACCCGGGCGAGTCGCTGTTCTACCTCTCGCTCGAGGACGACCTGATGCGGATGTTCGCGAGCGATCGGGTCGGCGCGATCATGGAGCGGTTGAAGTGGCCCGAGGGCGAGGCGATCGAGGCGAAGATGGTCACCCGCGCCGTCGAGAACGCGCAGAAGCAGATCGAGGAGCTCAACTACGAGCGCCGCAAGAACGTCCTGAAGTACGACGAGGTGATGAACGGCCAACGCGAGGTGATCTACGCCGAGCGCCGGAAGATCCTCGAGGGCCAGGACCTGAAGGAGGAGTGCCAGGAGTTCGTCGCCCGCGTCGTCGAGGAGGTCGTCGACGCGTGGTGCCCGTCCGACGTCTACCCGGAGGAGTGGGACCACGAGGGCCTGTTCGCCGCCCTCGGCGAGGTCTTCCCGGTGGAGGGCTCGCCCGAGGACCTCGCGTCGGTCGAGGACGCGCAGGAGCTGAAGGAGCGCTTCACGGCCGCGGCGATCGCCGCCTACGACCGCAAGGAGGACGCCGTGACGCCCGCGGTCATGCGCGAGCTCGAGCGCGTCGTCCTGCTGAACATCACCGACACGAAGTGGCGCGAGCATCTGTACGAGATGGACTACCTCCAGGAGGGCATCCACCTGCGGGCCTACGCGCAGCGCGACCCGCTCACCGAGTACCGCCGCGAGGCCTTCGACATGTTCGAGCTGCTGACGCAGTCGATCCGCGAGGACTTCGTGAAATACATCTACCGGGTCGAGCTGGTGCGCCAGGACCAACAGGCCGCCGCCCCGCGGCTGCAGCGGGTGCAGGAGACCAAAGAAGACGTGGCATCGGGCGCCGCCGGCGCCGGCGAGGCGCCCGCGGACGTGGCGATGGGCACGCGGAGCGGCGGCGCCGCGCCGCAGGCCGTATCGGACAAGGTGCCGCGCAACGGTCCGTGTCCGTGCGGGAGCGGCCGCAAGTACAAGAAGTGCCACGGCGCCGCCGCCTGACGCCGTCAGACCGGGCGCGTCAGGAGGACGGCCGGATTCTCCGGTCCCCAGATGTCGAGCTCCCGGGCCGCCGTGAACCCCATCGCCACGTAGAAGGCCCGCGTCTCGGCGTACCCGGGGTCGGGGTGGCGCGAGGACAGGGTCTTCACCGCTAGCTCGCGTGCGCCCTCGGTGCGCAGCGCGCCGAGGAGGGCGTCGATGAGCGCGGTGCCGAGCCCTCGCCGACGACGATCGGCTCGGACCGCCATCCACGTGATCTCGGCCGTGTCGCCCGAGGCCGTCCAGGTCACGAACCCGGCGACCCCGCCGCCGCCCTCGGCCACGAACCCCGGCTGCGAGCGGACCGCCTCGGCGCACTCGAGGATCCCCTGCGGCACGCCGAACCAGTCCGGCAGGCTCGCCACGATGTCGTCGCAGGCGGTCGCGTCGCCGGGGGCGAGGGGGCGGACCGCCACCGGCACCCGGCGCAGCAGCCGGCAGCTCCACGGCACGAGCGCGCCGCGCTCCGGGCTCTGCACGGCGAAACGAGGGTCACGAAGATCGACCAGGCCGGTGACGTCGAACGGCAGCATCAGCTGACCGGGGCCCGCGGACCCTGCGAGCGCCGCGGCCTGCTCGATCGTCGTGTGGAGCAGGTCGTGGGCATGCGCGAACCCCTCGGCCGCGCCGCCGCGCGCGCCCGGGACCTCGTCCCCGAGGACGAGCCAGGCACCGATCGCGACGGCCGGGTCCGGCAGCCACGCGAGGCACGCGGTCTCGTCGGCGAGCATCACGGCGCCGCCGTAGCCCTCGACGGCGCGGCGCTGCGGCGAGGCGTCCTCGTCGGCGTGCCCGCCGCCGTCGCCATCGAGCAGGACGATCGTGACCTGCTCCGCCCGGGGGACGAGCAGCCGTGGCAGCCCCTCCGCCGCGCGCGCCCGGAGCCGGTCGAACCGGGTCGCGGTGTCCATCGGCGCGAGCATAGGCCCTGGGAGGCGACCCACCTGGCTAGACTCGGCGCCCGGATGAGCGAGCACACGGAGGTCCTCGCAGGTCTGGCGACGCGCATCGAGGCCGCGAAGGGGTTCCTCGACATCGACGGCAAACGGGCGCGGATGGCCGAGCTCGAGGCGCAAGCGGCCGACCCCGGCCTGTGGGATGACCCGGTCAGGGGCCAGGAGATCACGTCGCGGCTGTCGCGGCTGACGGCCGAGGTCGAGCGGTCCGACGCGCTGCGGACGCGCGTCGAGGACGCCCAGGCGATCGACGAGCTCCTCGCCGACGGCGAGGACGCCGATCTCGCCGCCGAGCTCACGGAGGCGGTGCGCTCGATCGCCGCCGACGTCGAGCGCCTCGAGCTGGCGGCGCTCCTGTCGGGCCCGTACGACGACCACGACGCGATCGCCACGCTCCAGGCCGGCGCCGGCGGCACCGAGTCGATGGACTGGGCCGACATGTTGTTGCGGATGTACACGCGGTGGGCCGAGCGCGACGGGTTCGTGATGGAGGTGGACGACCTGCACCACGGTGAGGAGGCGGGGATCAAGTCGGCCACGTTCACGATCCGCGGGACGAACGCGTACGGGCTCCTGTCGGCCGAGCGCGGCGTCCACCGGCTGGTCCGGATCAGCCCGTTCGACGCGCAGAAGCGTCGGCAGACCTCATTCGCCGCGCTCGACGTGATCCCCGCGCTCGCCGACGAGGAGGCCGGGGAGATCGAGGTCGACGAGGGCGACCTCCGGATCGACGTCTACCGGTCGAGCGGGCCCGGCGGCCAGGGCGTGAACACCACCGACTCGGCCGTGCGGATCACGCACCTGCCCAGCGGGATCGTGGTCTCGTGCCAGAACGAGCGTTCGCAGCTGCAGAACAAGGCGACCGCGATGGGCATCCTCAAGGCGAAGCTCGCCGACCTGGAGCGGCAGCGCCGCGACCAACAGATGGACGAGATCAGGGGCGAGCGCAAGTCCGTCGACTTCGGGTCGCAGATCCGGTCCTACGTGCTCGCGCCGTACCAGATGGTCAAGGACCACCGGACCGAGGTCGAGGTCGGCGACCCCCAGCGCGTGCTCGACGGCGACCTCGACCGGTTCATCGAGGCCGAGCTGCGTCGCCGCGCCTCAGGCTGACCCGGCGGCGCCCCGCACCGATCGCTCGCGGATCGCGCAGGCGACGATCGCCGCCAGCAGGGCGCCCCACGCGAGCACGCCGGCCGCGAGGCTCCGCGTGACCCACGGGTCTCGGTACCTCAGCGTCACCTCGCGGGTGCGATCGCCCGGCGGCACCTGGAGCACGGGCCCGTACGGGGCCAGGGCGACGGGCCGACCCAGCCCGTCGGTCGCGGACCACCCCGGGTCCCACGCCGCGTCGACGATCACGGGGAGCCCGAGCGTGGGCGACGTCACCTCCACGGTGGTCGGGCCCGTGCGCCGGACGACCGGCTCGACGTCGGTGACGGGGGGACGGGCCACCTCGATCAGGTCGTAGCCCCCGGCCGTGGCCACCACGTCGCCCGGGAAGGGCGGCGTCACCCCCTGCGGCACGACGACGAACCGCACGCCCATCGTCTGCAGGTCACCGAGGCGCGGCCGCGCGAGGACCGCCACGTTGTAGTGCATCGGTAGCGGGTTCCGCTCCCGCATCCACCGCCAGTACGCGGGCAGCTGCACGGGGTTGTAGCCGAGGGCGTCGCGCAGCCCGAAGAGCGTCCCGCGTTCGTTCGCGAGCGCCGCCCAGTCCGAGGGCTCCTGGGCGAACAGGTAGCCCTTCTCGTAGGCGGCCGCCGGCGGCGCCCACGTGAGGTAGGGGTCGTCGCCGATCGCCGACGCGAACGGTGAGGGCGCCAGGAAGGTGTCGAGGTCGACATCCGGGGCGCGGAGCGGCTGGAAGGCGAGCGGGGCGCGCGCCAGCCCCTCCAGGCCGAGCACGATCTCGTCACCGGTGTGCCGGCCGGCGAGCACCGCGCCCACGGCGAGCTCGATCGCGAGGAGCCCCACGAGCAGCGGTCCCCACCGCCGGCGGCGGGCGGCGAGGACCAGAAGCGTCGCCGCCGGGATCAGGGCCAGGGCGAACAGGCGCCACCGGCCGGCGTCGCCGCCGGCCACCAGGGGCACGCCGACCCACAGGGCCGCCCCCGCGCCGACCCAGATCGCGGCCGCCCGGCGCGACGGCGGTTCCCGCAGGACGCCGTCGATCCCGAACGCGGCGAGCGCGGGGAGCGTCATGAGCGCGACGTACCGGAACCGCCCGGGGTTGTGCAGCGCCACGTCCCCGAACGGCAGGGCCAGGAGCCGCTCGCGCACCCACCCGGCCTCGAGCACCGCCGGCAGCAGCAAGATCCAGACCGCGGCCAGCACGACGGCGAAGGCGATCGCGACCCGGCGTCGGCGCCGGGCCCGGAGGGCGAGCGGCACCGCCAGCAGGGTCACCGCGCCCAGGTACGCGCCCGGCGCGGCGCCGAGGGCGAGCGGCCAGCCCGCCCACACGCCGCGCACCGAGATCGGTGCCTCCTCGTCGGCCGTCACCCCCGCCACGCCGCCGAGCGCCTCGTAGCCGCCGGCGAGGCTCGACACGGACACGAACTGGAACCGCGGCACCAGGACGGGCAGCGCGAGCACGGGCAGCGCCGCCAGGAACAGCGCGGTCCGCGCCCACCCGACGCGTCCCGTGCGCGCGATCAGGTACGCGACCAGCACGGCGGTGCCGGCGACGAGCCCGTGGGAGAGGTGCGCGCCCGCGATCTGCGACCATGCGAACCCGCCGAGCGCGATCCACCCGAGGCGGCGTGACCAGCGATCGGCCCGCAGGTAGCCCGCCGCGGCGAGCAGGGCGATCGAGGTCCACGCGAGGGCACCGGCGAAGGGCATCGCGATCGCGACCTCGCTCGCCGCCATCGCGCCGGCGATCGCGAGGCCTCCGGCCGTGGCGCCGACCCGGCCGACGCCGTCGACGCGCAGGAAGGCGTAGAGACCCACGCCGGCGAGGAGCGGCTGGAGCACGATCATCGCCCGCATCGCCACGCCGGGGGACAGGGCCGTGAACAGGGCCATCGGCGGGAGGTACAGCCACCCGCTCTGGGGGTCGGCCGCGAACCGGTACCCGAGCATCTCGTAGGGGTTCCAAACGGGGATCTGCCCCGCGGCGAGGGTGCGGCCCAGGAACGACCACCGCGGGAGCCAGAAGGCCAGCAGGTCGGGGTGCTCGTTCGTGAGATGGGGTCCGGTCCAGAACCCGCGGAGCGCCAGGAACACGAGCGCCGCGATGAGCAGCGGGCCCGCGCCCGCGGCCACGACGCGGCGCCACGACATCGACACAGCCTAGCGGCGCCCCTTGCGCGGTCCGCCCGAAACCCTCTGGTAGGGTCAACGGGTCCTCACGGACCCTCCCCATCCCATCCCATGATCAGTCTCCAGCACGTCTCGAAGACGTATCCGAAGAACGGCGTCATCGCGCTCGACGACGCCTCGATCGAGGTCGAGAAGGGCGAGTTCGTCTTCCTCGTCGGTCCCTCGGGTTCGGGGAAGTCGACGACCCTGCGCCTGCTGACGCGCGAGGACGACCCGACGTCGGGCGAGGTCTACGTGGCCGGGAAACACCTGGCGAAGCTCTCGGTCTGGAGCGGCGTGCCCAAGCTCCGCCGCAACATCGGCTCGGTCTTCCAGGACTTCAAGCTGCTCCAGGACAAGACGGTGTTCGAGAACGTGGCGTTCGGGCTGGACGTCATCGGCAAGCCGAAGCACGTGATCGATGCCCGGGTGCCCGAGATCCTCGACTACGTGGGGCTCGGCTCCAAGCTCAACAACTTCCCCGACGAGCTGTCGGGGGGCGAGCAGCAGCGCGTCTCGATCGCGCGGGCATGCGTGAACCGCCCGCTCGTGCTCCTGGCCGACGAGCCGACCGGCAACCTGGATCCGAGCACGAGCGTCGACATCATGCGGCTGCTCGACAAGGTGAACAAGATCGGCACCACGGTCGTGATGGCGACGCACGACCAGGCGATCGTGGATGCGATGCGCAAGCGCGTCATCGAGCTCGACTCGGGCAAGATCGTCCGCGACCAGGCCCGAGGGGTGTACTCCTAAGCGTGCCGCTGGCCGACTACTTCTGGCGCGAGACCGCGTCCGGGCTCCGCCGCAACGGGATGGTCGCCTTCGCGGCGATGTCCACCTCGTTCATCGCGCTGTTCCTGTTCGGGCTGTCGCTCCTGATCGGCCGTCAGATCGACCTGCTGGTCCAGGCCGTGACCGGCAACGTCGAGGTGACCGTCTACCTGACCGACCCGGTCCGCTCGGAGATCTACATCCCGATGATGGACCAGCTGCGTGAGCTGCCCGCCGTCGAGAGCGTGACGTTCGAGAGCAAGGAGGAGGCCTACCAGCGGTTCCTCGACCTGTTCTCGGCCCAACGGCAGGTGATCGAGAACGCCGACCCCGAGGCGATCCCCGCCTCGCTCCGCGTGAAACTCGCGGACACGGCGCAGTACGCGCAGGTCACCGAGGCGCTCGGGTGCACCACGGACGACGTGACCGGCGCGACGGTCTGCGCCGCGCCCGGCGTGCGCAAGGTCAACGACTTCCGTGAGCTGCTCGACCGCCTCTCGACCATCACGGACGTCCTCTCGTACGGCATCGGGTTCGTCGCCCTCATCATGCTGGCGTCGGCGGTCGCCCTGGTCGCCAACACCCTGCGGATGGGGATGTTCGCGCGTCGCAAGGAGATCGGGATCATGCGGCTCGTCGGCGCCACGAACTGGCGGATCCGCGTGCCGTTCCTCATCGAGGGCCTCGTCGAGGCACTCATCGGCGGGATGCTCGCGATCGTCGCGCTGTTCCTGGGCAAGGTGTTCTTCATCGACCGGCTCCGCGGCGACCTGCTGTGGCTCCCGCTCATCCGCAACTCCGACGTCCTGTGGGTGGCGCCGTTCATCCTCGTCGCCGCGGTGCTCATCGCCGTGGTGGCCGGGACGATCGGCATGCGGCGCTTCCTCGACGTGTAGGGTCCGCGCATGCCCGGCCGTCGCGACGAAGGCGAGAAGGTCGTGGCGTCGAACCGCAAGGCGCGCCACGACTACGAGATCCTCGAGACCCATGAGTGCGGCATCCAGCTGACCGGGGACGAGGTGAAATCGCTGCGTGCCGGGCGGGCCTCGCTCACGGACTGCTACGGGCGCGTCCGCGCCGGCGAGGCGTGGCTCGAGGGGATGCACGTGCCGCCGTACGAGCAGGGTGATCAGCGCACGCACCAGCCCACGCGGCCGCGCAAGCTCCTGCTGCACCGCCGGGAGATCGACCGGCTCGCGGCCGAGGTGGCGGAGAAGGGGCTTGCGCTCGTGCCGCTGCGCGTCTACTTCACGCACGGGATCGCCAAGGTCGAGCTCGCGCTCGCCAAGGGCCGGCGCCGGCACGAGAAGCGCCACGCGATCGCGGCGCGCGACGCCCAGCGTGAGGCGGAGCGGGAGCTCGGGCGCCGGCGGTAGGCTGCCGCGATGTCCACGCCCCCGCGACGCGACGAGATCCCGCAGGTCATCCGGTTCGCGGCCGACGCCGCCGCGCGCTACCTCGACGGCATCGACGACCGCCCGGTTCGCGACCACGACGCGGCCGAGGTCGCGCTGCGGTTCGGCGGCCATCTCCCCGAGGAGGGCGTCGGCGCGATCGCCACGCTCGAGGAGCTCGAGGCCGGCCTCGGCGGCACGGTCCGATCGGCCGGCTCCCGGTTCTTCCACTTCGTGAACGGGGGGACCACGCCCGCGGCCCTGGGCGCCGACATGCTCGCGAGCGCCCTGGACCAGAACCCCGGGGCATGGGTGTCGTCGCCGCTCACCGGGCACCTCGAGCGGGTTGCGCTCGGGTGGCTCCGCGACCTGTTCGCATTGCCCGCCGACGGAGGCGGGGTGCTCACCACGGGCGCCACGATGGCGAACTTCGTCGCCCTGGCGTGCGCCCGCCGCTGGGCGGGGCTTCGGCACGGCGTGGACGTCGACGAGGCGGGGCTGTTCGGCATCCCGCCCATCCCGGTGTTCGGCTCGGGGTACACGCACCCCAGCGACGTGAAGGCACTAGGGATGCTCGGCGTGGGCCGCGACCAGGTCGAGCTGCTCACGCGCGACGACGTCGGGCGCATCGACCTGGAAGCACTCGAGGACCGGCTCCGCGCGCTCGACGGCGCGCCGGCCATCGTGATCGGCAGCGCGGGCGAGGTGAACGCCGGGGACTTCGACCCGATCGACGCGATGGCCGATCTGGCCGAGCGCTACCACGCCTGGCTCCACGTGGACGGCGCCTTCGGCTTGTTCGCCGCGTTGTCGCCGCGGACCGCGCACCTCGTGGAGGGCGTCGCCCGCGCCGATTCGGTGATCGCCGACGGCCACAAGTGGCTCAACGTCCCCTACGAGAACGGCTTCGCGTTCCTCAAGGATCCGACACTGCAGCCCAGCGTGTTCGCCCGCGAGGCCGCCTACCTGCCGTCCATGGACGACCCCGAGCCCACGTGGGGGTACATGGGGCCGGAGATGTCCCGCCGCGCGCGCTCGCTGCCGGTCTGGGCCACGCTCCGGGCGTACGGCCGCAGCGGCTACCGGGCGATCGTCGAGGCGAACCTCGACCTCGCCCAGCACCTGGCCACCATCGTCGACGAGGCCGACGACCTGGAGCGGCTCGCCGAGGTCCCGCTGAACATCGTCTGCTTCCGCGCCCGTCCGCCCGGCGTCGCCGAGGACCGGCTCGACGAGCTGAACCGCCGGATCGCGGATGCCTCGATCCAGGACGGCCGGGTCTTCTTCGGTTCGACGCTGTACGGCGGCAGGGTCGCCTTCCGCCCCGCGCCGGTGAGCTGGCGCCAGCGTCCCGAGGACATCGCCCTGGTGGCTGAGGTCGTCCAGGAACTGGCCGCGAAGATCGCCCCCGAGCTGTGACCCTTCAGCCGAGTCGGTGGTCCGCCGTATACTCGGGGGAACAACTACATATGGGGGTGTACTGGCTTCGACGTGGACGTTCACCGAACGGGTGAAGCGGGCCGTGATCCCGGATGTCACGTGAAACGCCGGACCAACACAAGCGCCAACGACGAGTTCGCGCTCGCTGCTTAACCACGGTTAGGTAGCTGCCCGCCCCGTGCGCCTGCGATCGGGGGTCGGGTATCACCTGAGCAGGCTGACCCCGCCGGTTCGGACCGGAGG
>DASQKC010000145.1:0-11889 GCA_035630755.1 Actinomycetota bacterium
CGGCGAACGCGTCGCGCGTCGCGGGGCCGATGTCCAGCCCCATCGCGCCGGCCGGGATCGCGTCGGCGGCCACGACCGTCGTCGCGGCGTCGTCCGCGATCTGGCCCGCGGCCACGACGTCCACCGGGAGGAGGATGTCGACGCCCCGGTCCGCGGCGCGCGCGCGGGCGGCGCGCACCTCCTCGAACCGGTCGGGTTCCACGAGCGAATCGCCGACCTCGCCGTCGGCGGCGGCGATCAAGGTGAACGCCATCGCGCCGCCGATGAGGATCGCGTCGACGCGGTCGATGAGGCGGTCGATGACGCCGAGCTTGTCCGAGACCTTCGCGCCGCCGAGGACGGCGATGAACGGCCGATCGGGCGCGTCGACGAGCCGCGTCAGCACCTCGACCTCGCCGGCGACGAGACGGCCGGCGACGGCGGGTCGCCCGCTCGCTTCCATGAGCTCGGGCAGGGCATGGACGCTCGCGTGCGCGCGGTGGACGGCGCCGAACGCGTCGTCGACGTACGCGTCCGCGAGGTCGGCGAGACGTCCGGCGAACGCCGGGTCGTCGGCCTCCTCGCCAGGATCGAACCGGAGGTTCTCGAGCAGGACGACCGGATCGTCGGGGAGCGCCGCGGGGGCCGGCTCGTCGAGCGCGCGCACCGGCTCGCCGAGGGCGTCGGTCAGCGGCGCGGCGAGCGGCGCGAGGTGGAGCGACGGCGTCGGCGCACCGCCCGGCCGTCCCAGGTGGGAGGCGATCACGAGGTCGGCGCCCGCGTCGCGCAGCGCGCGGAGGGTGGGGACGGTCGCCACGATCCGCGTGTCGTCGACCACCGCACCGCCGTCGAGCGGGACGTTGAGGTCCGCGCGGACGAAGACGCGCCGGCCGGCGACGTCACCGAGGTCCTCGAGCGTGCGGAGCACCTAACGGGTGGTGGCCAGCAGCTCGACGAGGTCCACGAGCCGGTTCGAGTAGCCCCACTCGTTGTCGTACCAGCCGATGATCTTCGCCTGCGAGCCCATCACCATGGTCGCGCTCGCGTCGAAGGTGCAGGACGCCGGGGACCCGACGATGTCCGAGGAGACGATCGGGTCCTCCGTGTACACGATCTTGCCGGCGAGCGGTCCTTCCTCGGACGCCGCGCGGAACGCCGCGTTCACCTCGTCCTTCGACGCGGGCGTGCGCAGGGTCGCGACGAGGTCGGTGACCGAGCCGTCGGGCACCGGGACGCGCATCGCCAGGCCGTCGAGCTTGCCCTGCAGGTGCGGCAGCACGAGGCCGGCCGCCTTCGCGGCGCCGGTGGAGGTCGGGATGATGTTGACCGCCGCCGCGCGGGCGCGCCGCAGGTCCTTGTGCGGCAGGTCGAGGATCGCCTGGTCGTTGGTGTAGGCGTGCACGGTGGTCATGAAGGCCTGCTCGATGCCGAACGCGTCGTCGAGCACCTTCGCCATCGGGGCGACGCAGTTCGTGGTGCATGAGGCGTTCGATACCACGTGGTGGACCGCCGGGTCGTACGCGTCGTCGTTCACGCCGAGCACGATCGTGAGGTCCTCGTCCGAGGCGGGCGCGCTGATCACGACCTTCTCCGCGCCCGCCTCCAGGTGGGCCGAGGCCTTCTCGCGGGCCGTGAACAAACCCGTCGACTCCACGACGATCTGCGCGCCGAGCTCCTTCCAGGGCAGGTCCGCGGGGTTCCGCTCCGCGAGCACCCGGAGCTCGTCGCCGTCGACGACGATGCCGTGCTCGGAGGCCGTCACGGTGCCCGGGTACGTGCCGAGGACCGAGTCGTACTTCAGCAGGTGCGCGAGCGTCCGGGCGTCCGTGATGTCGTTCACGGCCACGAAGTCGATGTCGGCCCCGCGCTGCTTCGCCGCGCGGAAGAAGTTCCTGCCGATGCGTCCGAACCCGTTCACGCCGATCTTCACCGTCATGGGAGTGCCTCCTGGAGAGACGAAAGAAGCGTCGCGTCCACTCTATCGAGCGGCCATCGGCCGCGACCCCTCAGCCCCGCTCGAGGTCGCGGTGCGAGAGCGTCACGGGCAGTCCCCGTGCCCGGAAGTAGGCGGCGAGGTCCTCGGCCACGACGACCGATCGGTGATGGCCGCCGGTGCACCCGATCGCGACGGTGAGGTAGGCCTTCCCCTCGCGCCGGAAACCGCCGAGCGCGGCGTCGAGCATCGCCTCGGTGGCCTCGAGGGCCGTGGCGTAGTCGTCCTGGCCGCGGACGTACTCGCCGATCCGGGGATCCGTGCCGGGGAGCGGCCGGAGCTCGGGGACCCAGTGCGGGTTCGGCAGGAACCGGACGTCGAGCTGGATGTCGGCGTCACGCGGCGGCCCGAACTTGAACCCGAACGACTGCACCGAGACCTGCAGGCCGGCCTCGGCCGGCTGATCGGCGAGGGCCGCGCGGATCCGGTCCCGCAGGGTGTGCGGGGACAGCCCCGACGTGTCGATCACGAGGTCGGCCTCCCCACGGAGCTGCGCCATCATCTGCCGCTCCTTGCGGATGCCGTCGATCACCCGCCCGGCCGGGGCCAGGGGGTGTCGGCGCCGGGTCGCCTCGTAGCGGTTCACGAGATCGTCGTCCGATGCCTCGAGGAAGACGATCCGGTACTCGATCCCGAGGTCGCGGAGCTCGGCCAGGCCCCGCGAGAGCTCCCCGAAGAAGACCCCGCCGCGGGCGTCCACCACGATGGCGAACCGGGCCGGACCGCCCGGACGTTCGGTGAGCTCGGCCATCTTCGGCAGGAGCGTCGGCGGGAGGTTGTCCACGACGAAGTACCCGAGGTCCTCCAGGCTGTGGGCGGCCTCGGACCGGCCGGCCCCCGACAGCCCGGTGACGATCGTGAAGCCGGGGGCGAGCGAGCCGCCGGGCGCCGGATCGCCGCTCACGCGGAGCGCCTCGCGGGCGCGGTGGCCGGCGCCGACAGCTGCCGGTGGATGGCCGACGCGAGCTCGGGACCGATGCCGGGCGTCGCGGCCAGGGCCTCCTCGTCCGCGGCCCTGATCTTCGCGAGCGATCCGAAGCGCTTCATCAGCGCGCGCTTGCGCGCGGGCCCCACGCCCGGCACATCGTCGAGCGGTGACGCGAGGGCTCGCTTCTGGCGCTTCTCCCGGTGGTAGCGCACGGCGAAGCGGTGCGCCTCGTCCCGGATGTGCTGCAGGACGAACAGCGCCTCGGACCCGCGCGGGATCCGCAGAGGGTCGGGTGAGTCCGGGACGTAGACCTCCTCGAGCTTCTTCGCGAGGCCGATGTGCGGGATCGAGAGGCCGAGCTCGGCCAGCACCTTGGACGCCTGCGCGAGCTGCCCCCGACCCCCGTCGATCACGACCAGCGCCGGCGGGTACGAGAAGCGTCGCCGGCGCTCCTCGGGAGGCTGCTCCCGCTCCTGGAGGAGGCGCGTGAACCGTCGGCGGAGCGTCTCCTCCATCGAGGCGAAGTCGTCCTGGCCGGCGACCCCCTTGATCTGGAACCGGCGGTAGTCCTGCCGCTTCGGCAGGCCGTCCTCGAACACGACCATCGAGGCCACCTTGTCGGTCGGGCCCAGGTTCGAGATGTCGTAGCACTCGATGCGCAGCGGCGCCTGCTCGAGCCCGAGCTCCTCGGCGAGCTGCGTGAGCGCCCGCGAGCGCGCGCCGAAGTCGGAGGCGCGGCGGAGCTTGTGCCGGTGGAACGACTCCTCGGCGTTGCGCGTCACGACGGCCTGGAGCTTGCGTTTGGCCCCGCGCTCGGGGACCGTGACCCGCACCCGCGACCCCCGCAGACCCTCGAGCCAGGCACCGATCACCTCGGCGTCGGACGGCATCGAGGGGACCAGCACGGTCGGGGGCGGGTCGGGGCGCTCCATGTAGAGCTGCTCGAGGAACGACGCCATAAGCTGCGGCCGCTCGAGCTGCTCGACCCGGTCGACGATCCACCCCTTGCGGCCGAGCACCCTGCCGCCGCGCACGAAGAACACCTGGAACGCCGCTTCGAGGTCGTCCTCGGCCAGCCCGATCACGTCGAGGTCCTCGGGCTGGGAGAGCACCATCTCCTGGGATTCGAGGGCCCGCCGCGCGGCGAGCAGCTGATCGCGCCGCTTCGCCGCCTGCTCGAAGCTCTGCTCCTCGCTCAGCTCGCGCATCTCCCGCTCGAGCCGCTGCAGGACGGGTCGCACGTCGCCCGCGAGGAACGACGACATCGCGTCGACGTCGGCGCGGTAGGACTCTTCGGTGACGCCGGTGACCTCGGGCACGCACGGTCCCGCGCAGCGTCCGATGTCGTAATACAGGCACGGCCGGTGCGCCCGCGCCCGCTGGTCGAAGAACGCCTTCGAACAGGTCCGCACGGGGAAGACCCGCGTGAGGGCGTCGAGCGTGTCGCGGATCGCCCACGCGTGTCCGTACGGACCGAAGTAGCGGACCCCCTTGCGCTTGGCCCCGCGCAGGACCTGCGCGCGCGGCCAGGTCTCCCCCACGGTGATCGCGAGGTAGGGATATGACTTGTCGTCGCGGTAGCGGATGTTGAACCGCGGCTTGTGCGTCTGGATGAGGTTGTACTCGAGCATCAGGGCGTCGACCTCGCCCGAGGCGACGATCCACTCCACGCTCGCGGCGTTCTCGACCATCGCTTGGGTGCGGGGATGTAGCGGTTTGCCCCAGTACGACGCCAGGCGTTTGCGGAGCGATGACGCCTTGCCCACGTAGATGACCCGGCCGTCCACGTCGCGGAAGAGGTAGGCGCCCGGTTGATCCGGGATCGAGGAGGATGCCGGCCGGGGGACGCTCACACGGTCATGCTACTGCGGGCGTCCGACGCCCCCGGGGACGGTCGGCGGCTACTTCGCACCCTTCACCGCGGCGAGCGTCCCGAACATCTGGTCCGGGTGGACGTCGCACTGGAAGTAGTAGTCGCCGGCGTCCAGCGCCACGACTGGGAGCGTCTCGGGGGTCGTCGGGCCCGTCGTCGTCTCGGTCGCGGCCAGGCTGATGCCACCCGCCTCGTCGAACAGATCGAAGTTGTGCAGTCCGCCCTGGTTATCGAAGACGACCTCGAACGGCTCATCCGCCGGCGCCACGAGGCAGTCCTTGTCGAACGTCAGGTCCGCGAGAGCCGCGATCTCCAGGTCAACCTGCTTGCCACCGCATACGATCGGCGGAGCGGTGATCGACACCGTCGGGGCAGGGCTCGGGTTCGCGATCATGATCTCGCCGAGCTCGCCCCAGAAGCCCACCCGCAGGTCCTGGGTCGTCGGCGAGTGCCACGCGAGCGTGACCATGCCCTCGGCCGAGACCGCGACGGCCGGCGTGATGCCGCCCTCGGTTCCCGACGACGGCACCTCCGTGAACGTGTCCCCGTCGCCCTCGGCGAGCTGCACGCCCTCCTCGTCTTGCCACGTGAGGTAGATCGTGTCCTCGTGCACGGCGACGCCGGTGGTCGCCGCCTCGACCCCCGTGACCTCGTCGGGGTCGTTCGTCTCGGCGGCCGACGTCGTCGACCACGTCCCGCCGCTCCGTTCCGCGAGCCGGACCTCGCCCGCGCCCGAGTAGTAGCTCAAGAACGTCGACGACCCGTCGGTGGCGGCGGCCATTCCGGTCCCGTCCGCGCCCGTCTGCACGACCTCGTCGGTCCACTCCTCGCCCTCGAGCACCGCGGCGTGCACGGCGCCGTCGACCGGGTCGCCCCACGCGACGATGGGCTGCCCGTCGGCGTTCACGATCGCGGTCGGGAGAGGCGGCGGGCAGCCGTCGCATCGACCCGTCGTCGCCACCGTCTCGACCGTCCAGTCATCACCGTCGAGCGTGGCGACATCGATCGCGATCCGCGAGCCGTCGTCCACACCGAACGCCACCCACGGGGCGCCCGCCTGGTCGAGGGCGATCGACGGCTTCCCGATGGGCCCCGCCTGGCTCACGGGGATGTCCAGCTCGAAGACGGTGGTGAGCACGGAGTCCTCGGGCGGTGCGGCCACCGCGTGCGACACCGTGTTCCCCGCGGTCCACACGACGTGGATCGCACCCGAGCCGGCGACGGCGACCGCGGTTCCGTTCGCGTTCTCGGGCGTCAGGTTGAAGTCCTCGACCTTCGCGGGGCGGAACGGCGGTTCGATCCCGTTCGGCTCGGCCGCCGGCACGTTCTGCGCGACGGCGCCACGCGTGAACTGGCCTTCCGCCGACACCGACGTCAGGAGGACGGCCGGCAGGAACGGCGCGCCGACGGGTCGGGGCACCGGGATCTCGCCCTCCTCCACGTCCTCGGGGAACCCGAGGTACGCGATGTACGGCGTGCCGTCGTCGGCGACCGCGACCGACGGCGCGAGCCCGACGACGTCCTGGGAATCCGCGACCGCGGTGAGGAACCGCGCGCCCTCTCCCCCGAAGGTCGCGCCGGGCGGCGTGGGCGCGGAGCACGCCACGGCGAGCAAGGCCAGCAGGGCGCCGGAGATGAGCACTCGCCTGGTCACGACGGCGCGGATACTACCAACGAACGTCACGCGGACGATGACGCGGCGGCGGCGAGCGGCAACGAGCCCAACACCTCGGCGAGGAACCGTCCGGTGTACGAATCGGGGTCCGCGGCGATCTCTTCCGGAGTGCCGACGGCGACGACGCGACCGCCGCCGTCGCCGCCCTCGGGACCGAGGTCGATCACGTGGTCGGCGGTCTTGATCACGTCGAGGTTGTGCTCGATCACGAGCACCGTGTTGCCGGCGTCGACGAGACGTTCGAGCACCTGCAGGAGCTTGCGGATGTCCTCGAAGTGCAGCCCCGTCGTGGGCTCGTCGAGCACGTAGAGCGTGCTGCCCGTGGCGCGCTTGTGGAGCTCGGAGGCGAGCTTGATGCGCTGGGCCTCGCCACCCGACAGCGTGGGCGCGGGCTGGCCCAGCTTGATGTAGCCCAGGCCGACGTCCGACAGCGTCTGCATGTGCCGGTGGATCGGCGGGATGTTGCGGAAGAACTCCAGCGCTTCGTCCACGCTCATCTCGAGGACGTCGCTGACGGTGCGGCCCTTGTACTTCACCTCGAGCGTCTCGCGGTTGTACCGGCGACCCTTGCAGACCTCGCACGTCACGTAGACGTCGGGCAGGAAGTGCATCTCGATCTTGATCTGGCCGTCGCCCGCGCAGTTCTCGCAGCGGCCGCCGCGGACGTTGAACGAGAAACGCCCGGGCTGGAACCCGCGGATGCGCGCCTCCGGCACCTGGGCGAACAGCTTACGGACGTGGTCGAAGACGCCGGTGTACGTGGCGGGGTTCGATCGCGGCGTACGGCCGATCGGCGACTGGTCGATGTCGATGACCTTGTCGATCTGTTCCCAGCCCACGAGGCGCTTGTGCCGACCCGGCAGCACGCGCGACCGGTAGACCTTCTGCATCAGGATCCGCAGCAGCACGTCCTGCACCAGGGTGGACTTGCCGCTGCCGGACACGCCGGTCACCGTCACGAAGACGCCGAGCGGGATGTCGACGGTGACGTTCTGCAGGTTGTGCTCGCGCGCCCCTTCGAGCCGGAGTTTCCGCCCGTCGCTCCGCCGGCGCGTCGGCGGGACCGGGATGACGCGCCGTCCCGACAGGAACGCGCCCGTGATCGACTCGTCGCACTCGAGCAACCCCTTCAGATCGCCCGAATACACGATCCGGCCGCCGTGCTCGCCGGCGAGCGGCCCGATGTCGACGATGTGATCGGCTTCGGCGATCGTGGCCTCGTCGTGCTCGACCACGATGAGCGTGTTCCCCAGGTCACGCAGGCGGAGCAGCGTGTCGATGAGGCGGCGGTTGTCCCGCTGGTGGAGCCCGATCGAGGGCTCGTCGAGGATGTACAGCACGCCGACCAGCCCGCTCCCGATCTGGGTGGCGAGCCGGATGCGCTGCGCCTCGCCGCCCGCGAGGGTGCCCGCCGGGCGCCCGAGCGTGAGGTAGTCCAGCCCGACGTCCACGAGGAACCCCAGGCGGGCCCGGATCTCCTTCACGAGCCGCTCCGCGATCATCGCCTCGCGCTCCGAGAGCTGCATGCCCTCGATGAACGCGAGCGTGTCGCGGATCGAGCGCGCGGTGACCCGTGCGATGTTCATCTCGTCGATCGTCACGGCCAGCGTCTCGGGTCGCAGACGCGCCCCCTTGCACGCGCGGCACGGGATCTCGCGCATGAACTGCTCGAGCTTGTCGCGCGCGGTGTCGGAGTCCGTCTCGGCGTGACGGCGCTCGATGTTCGGGATGGCGCCCTCGTACGTGGTCCAGTACGAACGCTGCCGGTTGTACCGGTTCTTGTAGCGGACGTGGATCGACTCGTCGGAGCCGTAGAGCAGGATCTCGCGCTTGGCCTTGGGCAGCTTGCGCCACGGCGTCGCGAGATCGATCTCGTGGGCGCCGGCGACGGCTTCCAGGACCCGGTACCAGTACTCGAGCGTCGCCGAGGCCCACGGCGCCAGCGCGCCGTCGTCGACGGAGAGATCCGGGTCGGGGACGACGAGCTCGGGATCGACCTCGAGCCGGGTGCCGAGCCCGTCGCAGGTGGGGCACGCCCCGTACGGCGAGTTGAACGAGAAGTTGCGGGGGTTCATCTCGTCGAAGGACAGCCCGCAGTAGGTGCAGGCGAGGCTCTGCGAGAAGGTCTGGACCTCCTCGTGCCCTTCGTGCGTGGTGACGGCGATGGACGCGATGCCCTCGGCGAGCTCGAGCGCCGTCTCGATGGAGTCCGCGACGCGCCGACGGATGTCGCGTTTGGCGACGAGGCGGTCCACGACGACCTCGATCGTGTGTTTGTAGGTCTTCGGCAGGCGGATCGGCTCGGCCAGGTCGCGCACCTCGCCGTCGATGCGGGCCCGCGGGAACCCCTTGCGGGCCAGCTCCTCCAGGAGCTTGCCGTACTCGCCCTTGCGCCCGCGGACGACCGGCGCGAGGACCTGGAACCGCGTGCCCTCGGGCAGCTCCATGACCTGGTCCACGATCTGCTCGGGGGTCTGGCGGCCGATCGGTCGGCCGCAGTTGTAGCAATGCGGGTGCCCGACCCGCGCGAAGAGCACACGCAGGTAGTCGTAGATCTCGGTGATGGTCCCCACGGTCGACCGAGGGTTGCGCGAGGTGGACTTCTGGTCGATCGAGATGGCCGGGCTGAGGCCCTCGATGAAGTCGACGTCGGGCTTCTCCATCTGGCCGAGGAACTGCCGGGCGTAGGCGGACAGCGACTCGACGTACCGGCGCTGGCCCTCCGCGTAGATGGTGTCGAACGCGAGCGAGGACTTGCCGGAGCCGGACAGCCCCGTGAACACGATCAGGCGATCGCGGGGGAGTTCGAGCGTGACGTTGCGCAGGTTGTGCTCCCGCGCGCCGTGCACGATGAGGGAGTCGGTGCCCACCGGGTCCGAGTGTAGCGGCGGCCTCCGACATGACGGGATCCGGGCTAGGCTCGACCGCCATGGAACCGGACATCCGCGAGACCCCCCTGTTCCGCGAGGTCGAGGCGTTCTACCGGGCGGCGATGGAACCCGGGTTCGGCGAGCTCACCACGCTCGATCAGCCGGAGCCCTCCCCCGACGGATCGCAGGTCGCGTTCGTCGGGTACACGCTCGCCGACCTCGACGGGCACCCCCTCGGACGGATCTGCCTGGCGGCCGCCGACGGGTCCGGCTGGCGACGCATCACCAACGGCCCGAACGACGACACCGAGCCGCGCTGGTCGCCCGACGGCGCGACCCTGACGTTCCGCTCCGACCGGGCCGCCAAGGGCCGGTTCCAGCTCTACGCCCTGCGCGGCGGCCCCCCCGGGGAAGCCGAACAGGTCGTGAGCGTCCCGGGCGTGGTCGAACACCACCGCTGGTCGGCCGACGGCCGCCGCATCCTCCTCATCGTGGCCGGGGAGGCCGCCGAGCAGGCCGATGCGCTCGGCTCGGGGACCCTCGCGGCCGCGACCGACCGGCCCGCCTGGCTCCCGGACGTGGAGTCGGTGGACGCCGAGGACGACTGGCGGTCGCTCTGGATCGCGGACGTGGCGGCCGGCGAGGCGCGTCGCATCTCCCGTGACGGCCTGAACGTCTGGGAGGCCACGTGGCTCGGCGAGGACCGCGCCGCGGCGATCGTGAGCGAGGCGCCCGGCGAAGGCGCCTGGTACTCGTCGCCGCTGGCCGTGATCGACCTCGCGTCCGGGCAGGAGCGAGTCCTGCGGACCAGCGACGTCCAGCTGGGGTACGCGGAGGGCTCGCCCGACGGCGACGCGATCGCGGTGATCGAGGCCGTCTGCAGCGACCGCTACCTCGTAGCCGGGGACCTCCTGCTGATCGACCCCGCGAGCGGCGACGCCCGGCCCGTCGAGGGGATCGCGGGCGACGCGCTGTGGCATCGGTGGGACGGGCACACGCTCGTGGCCAGCTCGCTCGACGGCCTGGAGGCGGTCGTGAGCGACGTCGACGTCGCGACCGCCACGGGCACCGAGCGGTGGCGGAGCCTCGCGGGGGGGACCTCGTGGGCCGCGACGGGGGTCCCGTCGGTCGGGTACCTCGCGACGACACGCTGCGACAGCCGGACGCCGGCGGAGCTGCTGACCGTGACCGACGGCGGAGAGCGCGTCCTCGTCTCGGTGCGCCACGCCGGTCACGAGGGCCTCCTCCCCCACCTCGGGTCGGTCGAGCTGCTCCGCTGGACCGCGCCGGACGGCCTGCCGATCGAGGGGATCGTCCGCACGCCGCCGGGCGAGGGACCGTTCCCGCTCCTGCTCGACGTCCACGGCGGCCCCATCTGGGCGGCGACGGATCAGTGGCCGGGCGTGTTCGGCTACCTCCTGATGTCGCGCGGGTACGCGACGCTCGAGCCGAACCCGCGAGGGTCGATCGGCCGAGGGCGCGACTTCGCCGCGGCCGTCGTCGGCGACATGGGCGGCGCCGACGCCCTCGACGACCTCGCCGGCGTCGACCTGCTCGTCGAACGGGGCATCGCCGACCCGGCGCGGGTCGGCGTCATCGGCGGGAGCTACGGCGGGTTCATGGCCGCGTGGCTCCCGGCGGTCGACGACCGGTTCAAGGTCGCGGTGTCGATCTCCCCCGTCACCGACTGGTACTCCGAGCACTTCAACTCCTCGCTGATCGACTGGGTGGGCGCGTTCCTCGGCGGGGAGGCGCCCGAGGCGCAGGGCGGCCAGCACCACACGCGGAGCCCGGTGTTCCGCGGCGAACGTCTGCGGACGCCGACGCTGCTCACCGCCGGCGCCAAGGATCGGGCCACGCCGCCGGGGCAGGCCGTCGAGATGTACCGCGCCCTCCGGGTCCGGGGGGTGCCGGCCGAGCTCGCCGTCTACCCCGCCGAGGGGCACGGCGTGCGGACGTTCCCCGCGCTGATCGACTTCGCGACGCGCTGCGTCGAGTGGATCGAGCGGTTCATGCCGGCCTGATGGCGCCGGTCCCCGAGGTCGCGTTCCGCGAGGCGCTCCGGTTCTGGACGAAGCTCGGGTTCATCAGCTTCGGCGGCCCCACCGGCCAGATCGCGATCATGCACGAGGAGGTCGTCGAGCGGCGGCGCTGGCTCGACGAGGACCGGTTCCTGCACGCGCTGTCGTTCTGCATGCTGCTGCCGGGGCCCGAGGCCCAGCAGCTCGCCACCTACATCGGGTGGCTCCTCCACGGCCTGCGGGGCGGCATCGTGGCCGGCGGGCTGTTCGTCCTCCCGGCGGCGATCATCATGCTGGGGCTCGCGTGGGCGTACGCGGCGTTCGGCGAACTCGCGTGGGTCACCGACATCGTCGCGGGCATGTCGGCCGCCGTCGTCGGGATCGTGGCGGCCGCGCTCGTCCGGATCGCGCCGCGCGGCCTGCGCGGCCTCGCCGGCGTCGTCATCGCGGTCAGCGTGTTCCTGGCGACGAGCGTGATCGGGCTCCCCTACCCTTGGGTCATCCTGACGGCGGCCCTGGTCGGCGCGGCGCTCGGACCCACGAGGATGCG
>DASQKC010000146.1:0-21679 GCA_035630755.1 Actinomycetota bacterium
ACTACGTCGACCTGCACCCGACGGACGACGGGCTCACGCTCCGCTTCCAGCGCGTCCCCGAGGCGAAGGCCGTCAAGAACCGGCTCCATCTCGACATCGAGGTGGCCGACGTCGACGCGGCGGCGGCGCGGGTCGAGGCGCTCGGCGGCTCGATCGTGCGGCGGCCCCCGCCGGAGTACGGGTACCGGTTCGTCATCGCCGCCGATCCCGAGGGCAACGAGTTCTGCCTCATCCGCCCGATCTGAGAGCCGGGGTCTCGTTATCCTCTCGCCCGGTATGGCTGGCGCGAACGGCATCTCCGTCCCGCCCGATGAGGGCCGCAGCTGGTGGCTGCGCGAGGCCCTGGCGCTGCCTGCGTTCGCCGGGGACCCGGCCCCGCGACTCGAGGGCGACACGGCCGCCGACATCGTGATCCTGGGCGGCGGCTACACCGGTCTGTGGACGGCATGGTTCGCCAAGCAGCTCGACCCGGGGGCCGACGTGGTGGTCCTGGAGCAGGACATCTGCGGTGGTGGCCCGAGCGGGCGCAACGGCGGGTTCGTGAACTCCTTCTGGCAGAGCCTCCCCCACCTGGTGGCGCGGTACGGCGACGCTGAGGCGGTCCGGCTGTGCGAGGAGGGCGAGGCGAGCGTCCGCGCGATCGGCGCGTTCTGCCAGGAGCAGGGGTTCGACGCGTGGTACCGCGCCGACGGCGAGCTGACGGCCGCCACCGCCCCGGCGCACATCGGCGCGTGGGCCGACCAGGTCATCACGCTCGACCGGCTGGGCTTGTCCGCGCACATGCAGGTCCTCACGCCCGACGAGATCCGCGCGCGGATCGACTCGCCCGTGATCCGCGGCGGCGTCTTCCTGCCCGACGGCGCCACCGTGCATCCGGCCCGGCTCGCCCGCGGGCTCCGCACCGCCGTGATGGCGGCCGGTGTGCGCGTGTTCGAAGAGACGCCGGTGACCCGGTTCGGCGTCGGACCGACGGTCGTGGCCGAGACGCCCGGCGGGACGGTGCGCGCCGGCGCCGGCGTGCTCGCGATGAACGCGTGGGCGCAACACTGGAAGGCGTTCCGCCGGATCATCACGGTGCGCGGCTCCTACATCGTGATGACGGCGCCGGCGCCCGAGAAGCTCGCCGCGATCGGGTGGACCGACGGCGTGAGCCTGGCCGACTACCGGGCGGCCGTGCACTACGTGCGCACGACGCCCGACGGCCGGATCTCGTTCGGCATCGGCGGGATGCAGCCCGACCTGGCGCGACGGATCGACCATCGGTTCGCCTACGACGAGCTCTCCCTCGAGGTCGCGATCCGCGACCTCCATCGGATGTTCCCGACGTTCAGCGACGTCTCGATCGACGCCGGCTGGGGTGGGCCGATCGACGTCTCGGGCCTGCACGAACCGTTCTTCGGCACGATGGAGCCCGGCACGGTGCATTACGGCCTCGGCTACACCGGTAACGGGGTGGGGCCTGCCCACCTCGGCGGCCGGATCCTCGCGAACCGTGCGCTCGGTCGTTTCGACGACGTGCTGACGCTCCCGCTCGTCGACGAGGAGCCGCGTCGCTTCCCGCCCGAACCCATCCGCTCCCCCGGCGCGATGGTGGCGAACCGGGCGATCCACCGCCGCGAGGTCGCGATCGACGCCGGCGAGGAACCCAACCCGTTCGTCGACTTCCTCGCGAAGCTCCCCCGGCGGATGGGCTACAACCTCGGGCCCTAGCTCAGGCGATCGCGACGCCGAGGAGCGAGCCCACGGCGAACGTCACGATCGAGGCGAGCGCGCCGATGGCCACCTGACGGAGGCCGGACAGCAACGGGGATCGCCCGGTGAGCACCGAGATCGCCGCGCCGACGAGGAAGAGCACCACCGCGCTCGCGACCGCGGCGACCGCCAACGGCGCGGTCCCCTCGCCGAACAGGAAGGGGACGAGGGGCACGGCCGCGCCGAAGGCGAACATCAGGAACGAGGCCACCGCCGCCCCCCAGGGCGACCCGAGCCCCTCCTCGGGGTCGAGCCCGAGCTCCTCCCGCGCGTGCGTGTCGAGCGCGACGGCGGGATCGGCCATCACCGCCGCGGCGAGCTGGCCCGACAGTTCGGCCGGCATGCCTTTGGCCCGGTAGATCGCGGCCAGCTCCTCGCGTTCCTCGTCGGGGAACAGCGCGAGCTCGTGCCGCTCCAACGCGAGGAGACGCTCGAAGACCTCGCGCTGCGCGCGCATCGAGATGTATTCGCCCGCGCCCATCGAGAACGCGCCGGCGAGGAGTCCCGCCAGGCCCGCCACGAGGATCAGCGAGCTCTCTGCCCCCGCCCCGGCCACACCCATGATCAGGGACAGGTTCGAGACCAGCCCGTCGCTGACGCCGAAGATCGCCGCTCGGAACGTGCCGCGCTGCGCGTTCGTCGACGCCTCCGCCTCGACGTGCGGTCGCGAGCGCCGCACCCCCGAGGTGCGTCGGCGGAGGTCACGGCTGAAGCCGGCCAGCGCCGGCAGCAGCTCCTTCGTGCGGAGCTCCGCCGGCGTGAGCCCGTTCGGGTCGCGCTCGGACATGCCGTACCTCCTTCCCGGCGTCGGCCGCCGTCATCCCACCAGCATCCCCTCGGTCGAGCTCGAGGGTCCGGGGTCGGGGAGCCGCATCATCCGTAGGGACGTGATCAGCCCGAGCAGGGCGGCGAGGAACGGCACGAGCAGGGCCACCTGGAGCGCGATCGGCCGCGCCTCCGTGTTGATGCGGATGATCTCAGCCTGCACGTCCTCGGGCTGGCCGACGAGGAGCTCCTCGAGCTGCGCGTCGCTCATCACCTCGGCGTCCTCGTCGAGCCCGGCCGCGACCTGCTGCTGCTGGTCGGGGGTCAGGACGGCGCTCCGCTCGGCCATGTCGGTGAAGGCGACCGAGAGGGTCGCGAGCATGATCGCGCCGGCGAACGCCAGCCCGAACGAGAGCCCGAACGAGCCGGCGGCGGAGTTGACGCCGGCGGCCTCGCTGGACCGCTCGTCCGAGATCGGCGCCAAGGTGAAGTTGTTCAGCTGCGAGACGAGCAACCCGAGCCCGGCGCCCGCCACGATCAGCGGGATCAGGAAGGACCAGCCCGAATCCGCTCTCGGGACCACGACGATGAGGAGCGCCGTCCCCAGCGCGAGGAGGCCGAAACCCGCGCGGATGATCCGGCTCGGGCGCCGGCGCCCCGCCCGCTTCCCGGCGAGCAGGGCCACCGCGAACATCGTCAACGACAGGGGCGCGATGGTGAGACCCGTCGCCATCGCGTCGTAGCCGAGGACCATCTGCATGAAGATCGGCAGGGCGATCATCGCCCCGCCCAACGCGATCTGCTGCATCATCTGCCCCGTGATCCCGAACCGGAACATCGCGGATCGGAACAGGTCGGGATCGAGCAACGTCGGTTTCCCGTCTCGCTTGCGCCGGACGAGCCATCGGCCGAGCAGGGCGAGCGCGACCCCGCCCGAGACGATCAGGGCGGCGACCGCTTCCCCGCCCTCCTGCCAGGCGAGGATGCCGAGCACGATCCCGCCCATCCCGATGACGGACAGCACCGCGCCGACCACGTCCACCTGGCGCGGTCCCGTGTAGGGCACGTCCCGGACGCGCTTGATGTTCGACAGCACGATCGCGATCACCACGACCTCGAGCAGGAACCCCACGCGCCACGAGAGGAAGGTCGTGATGAACCCGCCGATCAGCGGTCCCACGGCCGCCGCGATGGCGGCCGACGCACCGACCAAGGCGTAGACCTTCCGGCGAGCGGGGTCCTGGAAGTTCCCGTGGATGAGCGCCTGCATCGCGGGCAGCAGGAGCGAGGCGCCCAGCCCGCCGACGATCGCCCAGAACATCACGATCGCGGTGACGCCCTGCGCGAGGGCCATCGACAGGGCGCCGATCGCGTACCCGAGGAGGCCGAGCACGTACGCGCGCCGCCGGCCGATCAGGTCACCGACCTTGCTGCCGATCAAGATGAACGCGGCCGACACCAGCGCCTCGAGCGAGATCGCCGCCTGGATGCTGCTGACGGTCGTGCCGAGGTCGCCCACCACCGCCGAGATCGAGACGTTCATCAGCGACGTGTCGACGACGAGGACGAACATCGCCATCGCGAGCAGCAGCCCGAGCCGCTTGTCGGGCTCGACGCTTTCCGTCGGAGCGGTGTCAGCTCGCTCGCTCATCGTCCGGCTACCCTACGCACCTGGCTATGGCTTCGCTGCGTGACGAACTCCCGCCCCGAGCGCGCATCTCGTGGTGGATGGAGGAGGCGCGGGCGGATCCCTCGCTCGAGGCCGCGGCGCCATGCCCACCGCTCAACGCCGATACCCGCGCCGACGTCGTCATCGTCGGCGGCGGCTACACGGGGATGTGGACCGCCTGGCATCTGCTCGAACGAGCGCCGGGGATCGACGTCGTCCTGCTGGAGGCCGACGAGATCTGCGGCGCCGGCCCGAGCGGCCGCAACGGTGGGTTCTGCTACGGCATGTGGGAGGACCTCGAGGCGCTGATCGGGATGTGCGACGAGGCGGAGGCGCTCCGGCTCGCCGGGGCTGCGCAGCGGAGCGTCGGCGACATCGCGACGTGGCTCTCCGATCACGACGTGGACGCATGGTTCACGGAGGCGGGGTCCGTCACGGCGGCGAGCTCGGCGGCGCAGGAGGGCGCGTGGCGGGGCACCGTCGAGCTGTTCGCGCGGCTGGGGCTCGGCGAGCGGATGCGAGAGCTGAGCGCCGAGCAGGTGCGAGCGCGGATCGACTCGCCGGTGCTCGGCGCCGGCACGTTCCAGCCGGGCACCGCGATGCTGCAGCCGGCCCGGCTCGCGCTCGGGCTCCGCCGGGAGCTGCTGCGGGCGGGGGTCCGGATCCACGAGCGGAGCCCGGTCGCGAGGATCGGTGCGGGACCGCAGGTCGAGGTGGTGACCGCGAACGGCGCGACGGTCACGGCGGCGCAGGGCGTCCTCGGTCTGGGCGCGTGGACCGCGTCGCTCCCCCGGTTCCGCCGGGCGATCGTGCCGCGCGGCACGTACATCGTCGTCACCGAGCCGGCGCCGGACCTGCTCGCCGAGATCGGGTGGACGGGCGGCGAGGGCGTGGGCGATCACCGCGTCGCCCTCCATTACCTGCGCACCACGCCGGACGGCCGCATCGCGTTCGGCGCGGCGAGCGCCACGGCCGGCGCGGGGGTAGGGCTCGGCCCCCGGCTGCGCTACGACGACCGTGCGATGGTCAACCTGGTTGACGACTTCCGCCGCTGGTTCCCGTCCTTCCACGGAGTCCGGCTCGAGCGCGGGTGGGGCGGTCCGATGGACGTCACGACCTCGCACCAACCCTTCTTCGGCACCTTCGCGGGCGGGGCGCTCCACGTCGGCGCGGGCTACACGGGGGGCGGCGTGGGTCCATCCCACCTCGGCGGGCGGATCCTGTCCGGGTTGGCGACCGGCGCCGAGGACGAGTGGACGTCGCTCCCGCTCGTGCACCGCGCGCCGGGCCGCTTCCCGCCCGAGCCCTTCCGGTCGATCGGCGCCGCGGTCGTCCAGGGCGCCATCGTGCGGCGCGACCGGGCGCACGACCGGGGGGAGGTGCCCGACCCCGTCACCGACCTGGTCGCCCACCTCCCGCGCCGGATGGGATACGAGCTCGGACCGTAGGCTCGAACGCATGGTGTCGCCAGCGATCGCGACCGAGCACCTCACGAAGCGCTACGGGGGCGTGCGGGGGATCGAGGACGTCACGTTCGAGGTGGGGACCGGCCAGGTCGTCGGGTTCCTCGGCCCGAACGGCGCCGGCAAGACCACCACGATCCGGACGCTGATGGGGTTCCTCCGGCCGACGAGCGGCGTCGCGCGGTTGTTCGGTGTCGACGTCGCGGCCGGGGGCGCCGCGCTCCGGCGGCGGACCGGGTTCCTGGCCGGCGACGTGTCGCTGTACCCGCGGTTCACCGGCGAGGAGCTCTTCACGTACCTCGGGTCGCTCCGCGGCGGCGTCGACGTCGCGTTCCGCGACGCGCTCGTCGAACGCCTCCAAGTCGACCCGAGCCGGCGGATCGAGGACCTCTCCCACGGGAACCAGCAGAAGATCGGTCTGGTCCAGGCGTTCATGCACCGGCCCGAGCTCGTGATCCTCGACGAGCCGACGCAAGGGCTCGACCCGCTGGTCCAACAGACGTTCCACGAACTCGTGGACGAGACGCGCGGGGACGGGCGCACGGTCCTCATCAGCTCGCACGTCCTGTCCGAGGTCGAACGGCTGTGCGACGAGGTCGGGATCATCCGCGACGGGCGGATCGTGGTCGTCGAGGGCATCGAGGACCTCCGCGCGCGAGCGTTCCGACGCGTGCACGTCCGGTTCGCGGCCGAGGTCCCCGCCGAGGCGCTCCGCGCGATCGAGGGCGTCGGCGACCTCGTGGTCGACGGCACGGACGCGCGGTGCACGATGGTCGGCCCGATCGACCCGCTCGTGAAGCTGCTGGCGGCCCACCACGTGCTCGACCTGGTGACCGAGCGGCCCAGCCTCGAGGAGGCCTTCCTCACCTACTACGGGAGCCCGGATGCTGCGTAGCGTCCGAGGCGCCGCGCTGTTCGAGCACCGGCGGGGGCTCCTCGGGTGGTCGATCGGGATCGCCGCGTTCGTGCTGCTCTCGCTCGCGTTCTACCCGTCGATCCGGGAGAACGCGACGCAGTTCCAGGCCGTGATCGATCAGATGCCGGCGGCGCTGCGCTCGGTGTTCCTCGGCGAGGTCACCGACATCACGTCGCCGGTGGGCTACCTGAACGGCCGGCTGTTCGCGAGCACGATGCCGGTGCTCGTGCTCGTCTTCGTGATCGGGTGGGGCTCGCGCGCCGTGGCGGGCGAAGAGGAGGCCCACACGCTCGACCTCCTGCTGTCGATGCCGGTCACGCGTCGTCGCGTGTTCCTGGAGAAGTTCGCGGCGCTGGCGGCCGGCCTCGGGGTCGTGTGCCTCGCCACATGGGCCTCGCTCGCGATCTTCGACATCCCCTTCGGGGTCGACGTCGGGCTCGGCGCGTTGGCGGCCGTCACCGTCCATCTGTTCGTCTTCGGCCTCGTGTTCGGCGCCATCGGGCTCGCGCTGGGCGCGGCGTCGGGCCGGCGAGGCGTGGCCGCCGGCATCACGTCGGGCGTGGCGGCGCTCGCGTTCATCCTGAGCTCGATCGCGCCGCTCTCGCCCGACACGCGATGGCTGCAGACGTTGTCACCGCTCTACTACTACGCCGGCTCGACGCCGCTGCTCCACGGGGTCGATCCGCTCCACATCGGCGTGCTCGCGCTCCTCACGGTCGCCGCCCTCGCGGGAGGCACCTGGGCGTTCGATCACCGGGACCTGCGAGCGTGATGAGATGAGCGAGCCGTACTACCGGCCCGACCTGGCCCGCGTACACCACGAGGGGTTCGCGTTCCACGCGGACGATGCGGCGCCCGGCATCATCGGTCTCCTCGCGCCGGTGCGGACGGCGGAGGGCCTCGTCGTCGAGCTCGGCTGCGGGAGCGGGCTCTTGACCCGGCACCTCGTGGACGCCGGGTTCCGCGTGGCGGCGAGCGACGCCTCGCCCGCGATGCTCGACATCGCGCGGGAGCACGCGGCGGGCGCCGCGTCGATCGAGCTGCTGCGGCTGCCGGACGATCCGATCCCGGCGGCCGACGCGATCGTGTCGGTCGGCCACGCCCTCAGCTACCTGCCCGACGAGACGTCCATCGGCCGGGCACTCGCCGCGATCGCCGCGGCGCTGCGGCCCGGCGGCCTGCTGCTGATCGACATCTGCGATCTCGCGTGGGGCGCCGCGCGGGTCGACCAGGGCGCGCTGTGGTGGTCGGACGAGGACTGGGCCCTCTGCACGCGTACCTCGGTCCCCACGCCCGACCGGTACGTGCGCGAGATGACCATCTTCAGCCGCAACGACGACGGCACCTGGCGCCGTGACGACGAGCGGCACGACAACGTCCTCATCGACACCGCGCGGATACCCGCGATGCTCGCCGATCTGGGGGTCGACGTGCACCTCGACCCGCGGATCGGCGACTACGTGCTGCCGACCGGTCTCGTCGCGGTCGTGGGGACGAAGCGGGCCTAGCTCAGCCCAGCGCGATCGCGGCCACGCCCGCGAACGCGAGGGCCACCCCGGCGACCTGGTGCCGCGCCATCCGCTCGTGCAGCACCGTCCGGGCGAGCAGGACCGTGGTCACGGGGTAGAGCGACGCCAACACCGTCACGAGCGACAGCAGCCCTCGCGCGCTCGCGATCGCGAACAGCACGTTCGCCCCGTTGTCGGCCAGACCCACGCCGGCCATGAGGGCGCCGTCGCGCCGCGACGGCGCGCGCCGGTCGGTCGTCACGAGGAACGCGACCAGGAACAGCGGCACCGACGTCATGCGCACCACGAGCGCCGCCCACACGGCGGACTCGTCGCCGGCGCGGTCGATCCCGACGAGCAGCAGACCGAGGAACACCGCCGCCACGAGACCGTAGGCCACGCCCCGCCCCACCCGAGCGGGACCCGGCGCGCCGGGATCCTGCTGGGGCCGCGAGGCCAGCACGATCCCGACCCCGGCAAGCCCGATCCCGACGAACTGCAACGCGCTCGGCCGGTCACCTTGGAGCAGCCCGGCCGCGAGGGGCACGGTGACCGACAGCGACGCCGTCGGCGCCACGATGCCCATCGGTCCGATCGAGAGCCCCTGGTAGAGCGCCGCGAGCCCGATCGCCCCCGCCAGGCCGGCCCCGACGCTGGCCCAAAGCGCCGTCGGCGACGGCACCGTGTCGCCTGTGATCAACACGAGCACCACCATGAAGAGCAGGCCCGCACCTTGCCCCACCACCATCACGGTCGCCAACGGGTTGCGGCGCGTCAGGAGACCGCCGACGAAGTCGGCGGCGCCCCAGGTGAGGCCCGACAACAGCCCGAGCGCGAGGGGGAACATCGCCGGAGGCTAACGATCGCGCACCGCGACCCAGGCTCACGGAGCGGCGGGAGATCGGGCTAGGATCGCGCCCCGATGGACACCGACGTGATCGTGGTGGGGGCCGGGTTCGCCGGGATCAGCGCGGCGCGCGACCTGCACGACGCCGGCGTGCGCTGCGTGGTGCTCGAGGCCCGCGACCGGCTGGGCGGACGGACCTGGTACCGCGAGATCCCGGGCACGGGGCTGCACGCGGAGTACGGCGGGATGTTCTTCTCGCGCGCCACCCAGCCGCGCCTGGCCGCCGAGATCGAGCGCTACGGCCTCGCGGTGGACCCCGTGGCCGATCCCGAGGTGGTCGCGTGGATCCGGGGCACCACTCGCATCGAGGGGCCGGACGCGTATGGCGCGGCGCAGGACGGGCTGAAGCGCTCGCGCCTGCCCGAGGCGGTCGAGCGGACCGCCGCCGCGCTCGCCGCGGGCGACCGCACGACCCTGGCCGCCGACGACGTGGCCATCCCCACGTGGGTCGACCGGGTGCAGGCCGACGCCGAGGCCGCCGACTACCTGCGCGCGTTCCTCGCCGCGATGGGGGGATCGCGCCTCGAGCGGGCGTCGATGCTGCCGTTGCTCTGGGACATGGTGGAGCTCGACTACGACCCGGTGAGCGCCTACATCGACATCGGTGAGCTGTTCGCCGACGGGACGAAGAGCCTGATCGACGCGATGGCGCGCGACCTCGACGTGCGTCTCCGCACCATCGTGACCGCGATCGCCCACGAGGCGGACGGCGTCGCGGTCACGCTGGAGGACGGCGACGAGCTCCGCGCGCGCGCCGCCGTCCACGCCCTGCCCCTGAACTGCTGGGCCGACGTGCAGGTGACGCCCGCGCTCAGCCCGGCGAAGCAGGCGGCCGCCGCGAGCGGTCACGTCGGCGAGGTCTCGAAGGTCCTCGCGGTCATCACCGGCGGTCCGGCGACGTTCCTGGGGACGGGGTGGGACACGCCCGTCAACGCGGGGTTCATCACGAAGCCCCGCGCGGACCGGCAGCTGTTCATGGGGTTCTCGGTCCAGCCGCGCGTGGACCTGGGCGATCCCGACGCCGTGGCCGCCGCGGTCCGCGCGCACCTGCCCGCGGCCGAGGTCGTGCAGACGGCCGGCCACGATTGGATCGCCGATCCCTTCGCGAAGGGCACGTGGCTCGCGATCCCGCCGGGGTGGTTCAGCGACGGGACGTTCGACGCGCTCGCCGAGCCCGAGGGACGACTCGTCTTCGCCGGCTCCGACATCGCCGCCGAGGGCGCGGGGTGGATCGAGGGTGCCGTCGCGAGCGGGCGGGCCGCCGCGGCGCGCTGCCGGCACCTGGTCGACGGCTGATCGCCGACGCTCAGACGACCCGGGCGCCGTCCTTCCAGACCTGCTCGACGCGATCCTTGAGCCCGTCGAACTCGAGGGCGTCGCCGCGGACCACCACGACGTCGGCGACCTTGCCGGGCTCGAGCGAGCCGAGCCGATCCTCCCAGCCCATCAGCTCGGCGGCCGAGAGCGTGGCCGCATGCAGCGCCTGCGCCGGCGTGAAACCGTTCGCCGCCATGTGCCCGAGCTCGTTCAGGTTCCAGCCGTGGGGGGCGACCGGGCAATCGGTGCCCATCGCCACCTTCACCCCGGCGTCGGCCGCCAGCCGCATCGCGTCGAACTCGGGACGCCCCAGGCCCTGGAACTTCTCCCGGATCTGCGGCGCGAGCTTCTCGTCCTTCGCGAGCTCCTCGGTCGTGTCCCCGGCGGTGAGCGTGGGGACGAGCCACGTCCCCGCCTCGACCATCATCTCGGCGGCCTCCTGGTCCAGGTACGTCCCGTGGTCGACCGAGCGGACGCCGGCGCGGACCGCGCGCTTGATGCCCACCGGGCCGTGGGCGTGCGACATGACCCACCGTCCCTGATCGGCGGCCGTGGCGACGATCGCGTCGAGCTCGTCCTGCGCGAAGTGCGGGTGCATCGGGTCGTCGGTCGGCGAGAAGAACCCGCCGCTCGACGCGATCTTGATCACGTCCGCACCGGCGCGGATCACCTCGCGCACCTTCTCGCGGACGCCGTCGACGCCGTCGCACTTGCCCGCGGGGAACCCCGGGTACGGCGCCCAGTCGGCCGACAGCGCCCCGCTCGGCAGCCATGGGTCGTTGTGGCCGCCGGTCTGGCTGAGCATCGTGACCGAGATCTGCATCCGCGGTCCCGGCACCAGCCCGTCCTCGACGGCCCGCTTCACCCCCGCATCGGTGCCGCCCGCGTCGCGGACGCTCGTGATGCCCTGGCGCAGCGTGATCATCATGTTCTCCGGCGCCAGGTAGAAGGCGTAGCTGAACGGCCGGTGCTGGATCGTGAGCTCGTCGTCCTCGTAACGCCCCATCAGGTGGACGTGGCAGTCGAACAGCCCGGGGAGCACCGTCGTGCCGGCGCAGTCGATGCCCTCGTCGCCGTCCAGACCGCTGCCGACCTCGACGATCCGGCCCTCCTCGATCACGACGTCGCCGTCGGCCGGCGCCGCGCCCGTCCCGTCGAAGACCCGTCCCCCGTGGAACACCGTGCGCATCGGTTCACGTCCTCCCGCGGCTCGCCCGTAGACTCCGGCGCGCACCCTACACACCCCAGGAGCGACCCGTGGACATGCGCCTGACGCCCGAGGACGCCGCGCTCGCGGCCGACGCGCGGGCGTTCTGCGACGAGGTCCTCGTCCCCCTCGAGGACGAGTGCGAGGCACACGACGGGCTGACCCCCGAGAGCCACGCGGCGGCGAAGCGGGCGGTCCTCGAACGCGGCTTCAACGCGATCAACCACACCGTCGCCGACGGCGGTCGTGGGTACGACGTCTTCCAGGTGATGCTGATCGAGGAGCAGTGGGGACGCGCCACCGGGGCGCTGTGGGACATCCCCTGGCGCCCCTCGATCCCGCTCGCGGCCGGGACCGAGGCGCAGAAGGATCGGTACCTGCGCCCGGCGTGCGCCGGCGACCGGCGTGACGCGTACGCGATCACCGAGGAGGGCGCCGGATCGGACGTGAACATGGTCGCGACCACCGCCCGTCGCGACGCCGACGGTTGGGTCATCGACGGCGAGAAGTGGCACGTGACGAGCGGCGACGTCGCCGACTTCTTCCTGGTGCACGCGCACGTGGACGGCGACCCGTCGAAGGCGACGATCTTCCTGGTGGACAAGGACACCCCGGGCGTCCGCCTGGTCCGCACGCCGCGCTACATGCACACGTTCGTGTTCGAGCACCCGATCTTCGCGTTCGACGGGGTCCGCGTGGACGCCGACCAGGTCCTCGGCGAGGTGGGCCAGGGGTTCGAGCTGACGAAGGACTGGTTCGTCGAGGAGCGGATCATGATCGGCGCCCGCACCGTGGGCGCGGCCACGCGCGCGCTCGAGCTGTCGACGGCGTTCGCCGGCGAGCGACGGCAGTTCGGCAGCGCAATCATCGACTTCCAGGCGATCTCGTTCATGCTCGCCGACATGGCCGCCGAGATCATGGCGGCCAAGGCCCTCCTGTACCGGGTCTGCTGGGAGGCCGCGCGCGGCGGCGCCGACCGCAAGCGGATCCACGCCGAGGCGGGCGCGGTGAAGCTCGTGTGCTCGGAGACGGCGGGGCGGGTCATCGACCGGGCGGTGCAGATCTTCGGGGGCCGCGGCTACATGCGGGACCAGCCCGTCGAGCGCCTCTACCGCGAACTCCGCGTCGACCGGATCTGGGAGGGGACGAGCGAGATCCAGCGCGTCGTCATCGCGAACGAACTGGCGAAGCGAGGCCCTGGCGCCTACACCGGGTGGCCGGGCGCGCCCGGCTCAGACGGGTGAGCCGATCCCGCCGGTCGTGTTCTGGACCCAGTGGAGCACCGGGTAGCTGAGCCCCACGATCCCCAGCAGCAGGGAGGCCACGGTGGTGCCGCTGCCGCGCCCACCGAGCCCGCCCGCGATCCCGCCGATGACGGCCATGAGCCCGAAGGTCGCCGCGAGGACCGTGAGCTGCTGTTCCAGGTCCCCGGTGGCGATACGGACCGAGACGTCCCCGAAGAGCGTGGTCGCCGGGTCGAAGTAGTGGATCCAGAGCACCGCGCTGCAGCCGGCCGCGAGCAGGCCGACGAACACGCCGAGGCCCCCCATGGGGTTCGTGGTCCGCCCGGAGCTGCCGTAGATGCCCATGCGGCGCCCATCTTCCACCCTCTGGGAGGGCCAATCAACGGACGACGGTCCTAGGCCTGGCGGGGGACGCGCCGGCTCACACGAGCGTGCCGAGGAGCTTCCCGAGGAGGAGCACGACGCCGGTCACGACGGGCGTGATCACGTCCGAAGCTCGACGAGGGCGTCCACCGCCACGCACCCGTCAGGGCCCACGATCACGGGGTTCACGTCGAGCGCGTCGAGCAGGTCGCCAAGATCGGCGGCGAGGACCGACAGACGCGACACGGCGTGCGCCAACCCAACCACGTCGACCGCGGGGTCGCCCCGTACCCCGTCGAGGAGGGGACGGACCCGGAGGCCGTCGATCAGGCGCCGAGCGCCCGCGTCGTCGAGCGGCGGGATCGCGAGCCGGCGGTCGCGGAGCAGCTCCACGAGGACCCCGCCCGCCGCCACGAGGACGAGCGGACCGAACATCGGGTCGCGGACGATCCCGAGCGCGATCTCGACCCCCGGTGCGGCCATCGACGCGACGAGCGCCTCGGGACCGAGCCGGTCCGCCAGGATCTCGTAGGCGGCGCCGACCGCCGCGGCGTCGGCCAGGTGCAGTGCCACCCCGCCCGCGTCGGACTTGTGGTGGACACCCGGCGCGGCCGTCTTCAGTGCGACGGGATAGCCGAGCTCGGCCGCGGCCGCGGCCGCGCCCTCGGCGTCGGTCACCGGGTGGACCGGCACCACGGGCACGCCGTAGTCGGCGAGCAGGTCGAGCGCCTCTGCCTCGCCCACCGGCGTGCCGGTCGCGAGCCGGGCACGCCACCGATCGCGCACAGCGGCGTCGACCGGGTCGGGTGCGACGACGGCCGGCCGGGCGCGCCATGCGGCGTCGCCGAGCAGGTGTCGGAGGGCCCGCAGCCCGGACTCGGTCCCCTCCAGGATGGGGATGCCTCGCTCGCGGAGCCACGCGGCCTCGTCCGGGGCGATCGCCGAGTGTAGGTTCGACAGCACGCAGAACGGCTTGTCCGTCGCGGCCGCCGTGTCGAGCGATATCTGCAGGTACCCCTCGGCGTACGGCTCGCCCTGTTCGGTCAGGTCCACGACGAACGCGAGCGCGGCGACGTCGCGATCGTCGGCCATCGCCAGGAACGCCTCGCGGAAGATCGCGTCGGCGTCGATGCCGGTCCCCCACGCGTCGAGCGGGTTCGCGGCCTCGAGCCCGGGGTCGAGGGCGTCGTCGATCCGCGCGATCGTCGCGTCCGACAGCGTCGCGAAAGGCACGTCGAGATCGGCCGCGAGATCGACGAACATCGCGCGCTCGCCGCCCGAGTCGTGCACCGATGCGATCCCGCGGCCGACGGTCGCCCGCCGCGGCGACGCGAACAGCTCGAGCGTGTCGGCCATCTCGGCGAGCGTGCGACACTCGTGGACCCCGTACGCGTCGAAGAGCGCCTCGAACGCGCCGTGCTCGCCGGCCAAGGCGCCCGAATGCGCCGTCACGAGCGATGCCGCGCCGGCCGTACGGCCCATCTTCAACGCCACGACCGGCACGTCCCGGGCGGCGGCGCGCCCGAGCGCCGCCCGCATCCGGTCGGGATCGCGGACGGTCTCGAGCAGCAGGCCCACGACCCGTGTGGAGGGTTGGTCGAGCGCGTAGTCGACGTAGTCGGCCATCGTCGTGACGAGCTCCTGCCCGCTCGAGACGAGCAGGTTGAACCCGAGCGATCGATCGTTGAACCCGAACGCCGCGAACGCGGACCCCGAGTGCGAGACGAGGGTGATGGGGCCCGGGCGCAGCCGTTCGTCCGTCATGAACCCCGTCACGCGGAGCTTGCGGTCGAGGTTGAGGAACCCCATCCCGTTCCCGCCGCACATCGCCATCCGGTGGGCGTCGGCGATCGCCACCACGCGGTCGGTGAGCGGCGGTCCGTCGCCCGGTGCCTCGTACAACGACGAGAAGGTGACGACCGACCGGGCGCCGGCCGCCCCGGCGTCGGCGATCGCCCGCTCGATCCGGGCGTTCGCCACGCCGAGCACCGCCAGGTCGACCGCGACCGGGACCTCGTCCATCGACGGGTAGCACCGCAGCCCGTCGATCTCGTCGTACCCCGGGTTCACGGGGTAGACGTCGCCGTCGAACCCACCGCGGGCTAGCTCCTCGAGCATCGAGCGCCCGAGCGAGCCCGGTCTGACCGAGGCGCCGACGACGGCGACCGACCGCGCCTCCAGCATGTGCCGGAGGGCGGTCCGCCGGGCGTCCTCGTCGGCCCCCGCCGCGGTCACGACCGCTTCGACACCGCCTTGTCCTTCACGGCGGCACGGTACGCCTGCCAGCCCGGGATCCCGTTCACGCCGCCGCCGCCGTGGGTGGCGCACGACCCGTGGTACAGGCCGCGCAGCGGCGTCCGGTAGTTCGCGAACCCGGGCGCCGGGCGCATGTGGAACAGCTGGTCCACCGACAGCTCGCCGTGGAAGATGTTCCCCCCGATCAGCCCGAGGTCCTGCTCCATGTCGTAGGGCCCGATCACCTGGTAGTCGATGATCGCGTCGCGGAAGTTCGGCGCGAGCTCCGTGTACCCGTCGAAGATCCGCTGCGCGTACGCGTCCAGCTCCTCGCGATGCGGCTCGAGGTTCCAGTCGTCGGGCACCCACTGCGTGAACATCGAGAACACGTGCGTGCCCTCGGGGGCGAGCTTGCGGTCCAGCGTCGTCGGGATCGTGCCGTCGACGAACGGCGCCACCGCGGGCTTCCTGTCCATGTGCGCGTCCTGGAACGCCCGCTCGGCGTACCCCGGGCTGAAGCACAGCTCGACGGATCCCGTGTGGTGGTCCTGCTGCTCGGTCCCCGGCGCCGCGACGAAGTCGGGCAGCTCGCTGAGCGCCACGTTGATCTTCACGACGCCGCTCCGCGTCTTCCACCGCTCGATGTCGGTCACGAAGTCGCTCGGCAGCTCCTCGCGCTCGATCAGGTCGAGGAACGCGATCTTCGGGTGCACGGTCGTCACGATGACCGGCGCCCGGAGCTCCTGTCCGTCCTCGAGGAGCACGCCGACGGCGCGCCCGCTCCGCACGATGATCCGCTGGACCCTGGCGTCGGTCCGGACCTCGGCGCCGAAGTGCTCGGCGCTGCCGTGGATCGCGTCGGAGATGCCGCCCATGCCGCCCTGCTGGAAGCCCCAGGACCCCAGGTGGCCGTCGCCGACGTCGCCGATCGAGTGGTGCAGCATCACGTACGCCGTGCCCGGCTCGTCGGGACCGGCCCACGTGCCGATCACGCCGTTGACCGTGAGCATCGCCTTCACGGCGTCGGACTCGAACCAGTCGTTCAGGAGGTCGGAGACGCTCATCGTGAAGAGCCGGGTGACGTCGCCCACGCCGCGGACGCCGAGTTTGCGCATCTGCCAGGCGGCCTTCGCGCTCGAGAGCAGGTCGCCGACGGCCATCGAGCCGACCTTGGGCGGCGGCTGGATCAGCAGCGGCCCGAGCACGTCGGCGACGCCCTTCATCCACGCCTCCCAGTCCTCGAGCGTGTCGGCGTCGCGCTTGGAGAACTGCGCGATCGAGTCGTAGGACTTGCGCGCGTCGTCGGCGTACACGGTGATCGCCCGCCCGTCGGGGAACGCCTGGAAGTACGGACCGAACGGCGTGACGTCGTAGCCGAACCGCTTGAGCTGGAGCTCGCGGATGATCGTCGGGGGCATCAGCGACATCACGTACGAGTAGGTCGTGACGTTGATGTCCGGGTGATCGGCGAACGGCGCGCTGGTGTCGGCCGCGCCGCCGGTCTTGTGCCGCCCCTCGAGGATCACGGTCCTCGCGCCGTGGCGCGCGAAGTACGCGCCGCTCGTGAGCCCGTTGTGCCCCCCGCCGATGATGATCGCGTCGTAGACGTTCGAAGCCATGTGGCCGCCGTTCCTTCTCCCCCGGCCGTCGTGGGTGCCCGGGCGGCCCCGCCGGGTGGGGCCACACCTCGCGAACGCCGTATCATAGCCTCTCGTTTGAACGGTGAGTCAAACGGCCACCGGCGTGCGGCGATTCACGAGTCCGCAGGTCAGTGGGGTATGGTGCGATCGAACCGCGGATCAGTCGCCCGCGTCCCCGCCCGTGCGGGCTGCGCGGCGTTCAGGAGGACGGGATGGCCAAGACGGCGACCAAACGCCAGCAGCGGGACCGGCGCCAGGAGATCCTGGAGGCGGCGTCGCGCGTCATCACCGAGCGCGGCATGGCCGAGACCCGGATCCAGGACATCGCCGAGGTCTGCGGCGTCTCGCCCGGGCTGATCCTCTACTACTTCGAGTCCAAGGACCGGCTGCTGGTCGAGGCGCTCACCCTGGCGAACGACCGCTTCTACCTCGAGATGTCGCGCGAGATGCGCAAGATGACCTCGGCGAGGGAGCGCCTGCACCGCATGATCGAGCTGTCGGTCCCCGGCCTGCTCCCGGAGTACTCGCTCCTGGACGAATGGGCCCTGTGGCTCGAGATCTGGGTCCGGGCGCTCCGCGATCCGCAGATGGCGAGCGAGCGCGAGTCCCTCGAGCGGCGCTGGATCCAGTCGCTCGCCGAGGTGATCCGCTACGGCCGCCAGACCGGCGAGTTCAGCGCCGACGGCATGGACACCGAGGACCTCGCGCTCCAGCTCGGCACGATGATGGACGGCATGGCGATCCAGGTCCTGCTGGGCGACCCGTCCGTCACCCCGCAACGGATGCACAAGCTCTCGATGGAGGTCGCCGAGCGCCTCCTGGGCCACGCCTAGCCGCGCGCGGTCCCTCGCGCCGCGACGGGCTATCGTGCGGCCGTGGCCGTCCCGTTGCTCCTCGACGTCGATACCGGGGTGGACGACCTCGTGGCGCTGCTCTATGCCGCGGCCTCCCCGGAGGTGGACCTGATCGGGGCGACGACCGTCACCGGCAACGTCCACGTGTCGACCGTCACGCGCAACACGCTCCTCGCGCTCGAGACCGCCGGGCTCGGCGACGTGGAGGTCGCGCGCGGCGCGGATGCGCCGCTCGTGCAGCCGTGGGAGGCATTCACCGTGGTGCACGGCGACGACGGCCTCGGGGGGGCCGCGATCCGCGAACCGTCGGGGACCGCCTCCGAACGCGACGCCGCCACGCTGATCGTCGAGCAGGCGCGCGCACGGCCCGGCGAGGTGCTCCTCGTCGCGACCGGTCCGCTCACGAACGTGGCGCTGGCGGTCCGCGCCGAGCCCCGGCTCCCCGAGCTGCTCCGCGGGTTCGCCCTCATGGGCGGCGCCTTCCGCGAAGGCGGCAACGTCACCCCGCGGGCCGAGGCGAACGTGTGGATGGACCCCGACGCGGCCGACGTCGTGTTCGACGCGTGGGGCGGCGCCGCCCCGGCCGAGCTCCCGAGGTGCTTCGGACTCGACGTCACCGAGCGGGTCTGGCTCTCGGCGATCGACGTCGAAGCGATCTGCGCCCCCGCGCCGCGCTCCCCGCTCGCGGTGATGATCCGCGACAGCATCGCGTTCTACGCCGACTTCCACGCGTCGATCGGCCGCCTCGACGGCGCGTGCATGCACGATCCGCTCGCCGTCGCCGCGGCGATCGATCCCACGCTCTGCACGTGGGCGGACACCCGCGTCCAGGTCGAGCTCGATGGCCGATGGACGCGCGGCGAGACCGTGACGGACCTGCTCGCGATCAGGAACACCCCGTGGTTGGACTGGCCGGCCGAGGAGAACGCGCGGGTCGCGACGAGCGTCGACGCGGCCGCCGTGGTGGCCCGGTTGGTCGAGCGGTTGCGATCCCTCGTGGCGGCGCGCGCGTGAGCGCCGGGCGGCCCCTCGCGGTCGTCGGCGCGCTCAACGTCGACCTCGTGGTGCGGGGCGTCCGCCTGCCGCGAGCCGGCCAGACCGTGGTGGGCGGGACGTTCGAGCGCCACGTCGGCGGCAAAGGCGGCAACCAGGCGGTGGCCGCCGCCCGCGACGGCGGCGCGGTTGCGATGGTCGGCGCCGTCGGCGACGACGAGCTCGGCGAGGCGTCGCGGCAGGCGCTCGAGGCGGAGGGGATCGACGTGTCGCACGTGCGCACGGCCGCCGACGTCGCCACCGGGATCGCGTTGATCGCCGTGAACGCGCGCGGCGAGAACCAGATCGTCGTCGCGCCCGGCGCGAACGACGCCCTCGAGGACGTCGAGGCCGACCTCGACGGCCTGGGACCGGGCCTCGTCCTCGTGTCGTGGGAGATCCCCGCGGCGACCTGTCGCGCGGTCGCCGGATGGTGCGCCGACCGCGGCGTCCCGCTGGTGGTCAACCCCGCCCCCGCCTCGCTCCGCCTGCGCAGCCTCCTCGACCGGGCGACGGTGACCACCCCCAACCGGGAGGAGATCACCGACCTCGTGGCGGCCGAGACGGATCCGGTGCGTGCGGCGCACGCGCTGCGGCGGCGCAACGACCGCCTCGTGGTCGTCATCACCCTCGGTGAGGACGGCGCGCTGATGGTGGACGGGAGCGGCGAGACGGTGATCGACGCACCGATCGTCGCCGCGATCGACACCACCGGGGCGGGCGACTGCTTCAGCGGGGTGCTCGCCGCGGCGATGCTCGCCGGCGCCGACGTCCGGGCGGCCGCACGCCGCGCCGCCGTGGCGGCGGCGTTGTCCGTGACGGTGACGGGTGCCCGCGAAGGCATGCCCACGACCGAACTGATCGACGCCGCGCTGACCTGAGACGTCGACAGGTCAGACGGCCAGGACGTCGCGGAACGCGTCCACCAGGGCGCGTCCGCAGGTCCTCCCCGGATCCTTCTCGGGGTTGTAGCAGCCGATCGACGCGCCGATCGTCGCGGGCGAGCCCACCAGGGGGCGCAGCACGTCGATGAGCTCGTCCCACCCGAGCCCGTCCGGGTCGAGGTAGTCGGTGGCGGGGAAGACGAGCTCGTCCAGGACGTCGACGTCGAGGTGGACCCAGTACCGGCCGGGGCCAGCGGCGAGCGACGCCGCCGTCGCCTCGCCGACGGCGCGTGGACCCGCGGCCCGCAGGTCCACGTTCGTGTGCGCCGTGAGGCCGTCGATCGACGCCGGGTCGCGCATCCCGTCCGCGAGGGACGCCGCGAGGTCGCGCGGGCCCAGCAGGACGGCGTCGTCGGCGCGCACGCCCGCCCCGTCCACCGCGTCGGTCCATGCCTCGGGTCCGAACCCGAGGGCGACCGAGACCGGCATGTCGGCCGCCTCCCCGGTCGGCGAGGTCCGCCCGTCGTACAGGTCGAAGTGCCCATCGAGGTACGCGAGACCGACGCGGCCGAGGACGTCGCGCGCCGCGGCGAGAGCGCCCGGCAGCTCGGCGCAGCAGCCGCCCGCGATGAGCGGGCGGCTGCCCTCGGTCAGGAGCGCCGCGACGTCACGGCGGATCGCCGCGCTCGCGGCGAGGACGTCGTCGCTCGCCAGGATCCCGGTGGCCGGGTCACGGAACTCCCCGCGGATGCGGACGTCGACGTCGCCCGCGTCCCCATCGGTGAGGTCGGCGATCCCGAGCTCGCGGAGGGCTGCCGGCGACAGCTCGGTGCCGCCGTCCCGGCCCACCGAATCGATCGGCACCCCGAGGAGCGTGAACCCGGTCATCCGCGGGCCCGCTCGCCTTTGGGATCGTGGAACGGCGCGATCGAGAGGCGAGCGCCGACCCGCCGCGTCCGGACCAGGACCTCGGCTCGTTCGGGGACGTCGCCGTGGATCCACGCGAGCCCCACCGGGGCGCCGAGCGTCGCGCCGTACGCGCCGCTCGAGACGTGCCCGATGCACGCGTCCGCGGTCATCACGGGCTCGCCGTGCCAGAGCATGGTGTCCGGATCGTCCAGCAGCACGCTCACGAGTCGCCGCGTGCGCGGCGCGTCACGGAGCGCGGCAAGCGCCTGGCCGCCGACCGAACCCTCCTTCCCACGGGCGACCGTGAACCCGAGCCCGCTCGCGAACGGGTCGTCGTGCGCGCCGACGTCGTGGCCCCACGAGCGGAACCCCCGCTCGAGCCGGAGGGCCTCGAACGCGAACGCGCCGGCATGGCGCAGCCCCACCCCGACGCCCGCGGTCACGATCCGGTCGTAGACGTCGGTCGCGAACTCGGTCGGCACGTACAGCTCCCAGCCGAGCTCACCGGTGAAGGAGACCCGCAGCGCGAGGGCCGGCGCGTATCCGGCCTCGACCTCGCGGGCGGCGAGGAACGGGAACGCCCCGTCGTCGAGATCCACGTCGACGACCTCGCCGAGCACGTCGCGCGAGCCCGGTCCCGCCACGTGGAGCACGGCGTACGCGCTCGTCACGTCCGTAGCGACGGCGCCCGCCGGGAGGCCCGCGCGGAGCAGGCCGAGCGTGCGCCGCTGGTACAGCGTGGGCGCGAGCACCAGGAACCGGTCCTCCGCGAGACGGGTCACCGTGGGATCCATGTCGATCCCACCGCGTGCGTTCGGGAAGACGGTGTAGACGACCCGACCCGGCTCGACGTCGAGATCGCTCGCGGCCATGCGTTGCAGGCCCTCGAGCGCCGCGGGCCCCTCGACCTGGAACTTCGCGTACGACGACAGGTCGAACAACGCCGCCGCCTCGCGACAAGCCCGGACCTCCTCGGCGACGTCACCGAACCACGAGGGCCGGTCGAAGTCGTAC
>DASQKC010000147.1:0-14597 GCA_035630755.1 Actinomycetota bacterium
GTTCCCCGCCGCGGGTGAGCGCATGGCGATGCTCGCCGAGCAGATCGAGATCGTGCACCGGCTGTGGGGCGGCGACGATGACGAGGTCTCCTTCGATGGCGCCCACTACCAGCTCGAGTCCTGCCCGACGGTCCCTGCGCCGTTGCAACGGCCCCACCCACCGCTGATCGTCGGGGGCCACGCCGGTCCGAAAGCCGCCGCGATCGCCGCCCGGTGGGCCGACGAGTACGACCTCGTCGGCGGGGCGCCGGACGAGGTGCGAGCGGGGATCGGACGCATCGCCGACGCGTGCGCCGCGATCGGTCGCGACCCCGCGTCGATCCGCCGCTCGGTGATGCTCCAGACCGTGGTGGGCGCCGACGAGGCGGAGCTGCGCGATCGCGCCACGGGGGCGATGGCCGTGTTCGGTGAGGACGGGGATCCCGATCCGTACCTCGACGACCTCCGGACGAACGCGCTCGCCGGCACCCCCGAGCAGGTGCTCGAACGTCTCGCCGTGTACGCGGACGCCGGGGTGGACCGCGTGCTGATGCAGCACCTGGCGCACGAGGACCTGGACTCGGTGGGCTTGATCGGCCGGGAGATCGTCCCCGCCGCGGCCGGACTCTGACCGTCGGCTGACCGACCGGCTACGCTGGCGGTCCCATGTCCCAGCTCGCGCCGCTGTCCCCCGTGATCGCCGCCGCCGAGGCGCCGCGCCTGGTCGCGCGGACGCCCGCGGTCGACGCGGTCGGCCTCGAGGGCCGTGCCGCCGCGCTCGCCACGCGGTCGATCAAGAAGGACGCGAAGCTCTGGGCCCTCGACCTCGCGATCCGGTGCATGGACCTGACGACGCTGGAGGGGAGCGACACCGTCGGCAAGGTCGCGCAGATGTCGGCGAAGGCGGTGCGACCCGACCCGGGTGATCCCTCCGTGCCGAGCGTGGCCGCGGTGTGCGTGTACCCCTGGCTCGTCCCGACCGCGCTGGCGGCGACCGCCGGCTCGAGCGTGAAGGTCGCGAGCGTGGCGGGCGCGTTCCCGGCGGGCCTCGGCCCGCTCGAGCCGCGCCTCGCCGAGATCCGGGACGTGGCGGCCATCGGCGCGCACGAGATCGACATCGTGCTGAACCGGTCGCTGTTCCTAGGTGGCCGCTACGCGCAGGCGTTCGAGGAGCTCGTCGCGGCGCGCGAGGCGGCCGGCGCCGCCCACCTGAAGGTGATCCTCGAGGTGGGGGAGCTGGGCTCGTACGACCGGATCCGGCAGGCGTCGATGCTCGCGATGGCCGCCGGCGCGGACTTCATCAAGACCTCGACCGGCAAGATCGGCGTGAACGCCACGTTGCCGAACGCCCTGTGCATGCTCGAGGCCGCGCGGGACTTCCACCGCGACACCCGACGCGCGGTCGGCGTCAAGGTGGCGGGCGGCGTGCGGAAGGCGAAGCAGTCGATCCAGTACCTCGTGCTCGTCCACGAGACGCTGGGACCGGACTGGATGACGCCCGATCGGTTCCGGATCGGTGCCTCGTCGCTGCTGAACGACGTGCTCATGCAGATCCAGAAGGAGCGGACGGGCCGCTACCAGGGCCCCGACTACTTCACGATCGACTGATGAGCGAGCCGGCCTACGTCGTGGAGAACGAGCGCGAGCTGGCGCGGCTGCGCGCCTTCGTCGGGTCGGCGTCCGACGAGGACCTCGCCACGCCGATGCCCGAGGGCTGGACGGTGGGCTCCGTGCTCGCGCACGCGGCCTTCTGGGACGGGCGCGTGTTCGCGATCATGGAGGCGCGGGACGGTGGCATGGAGCCGCCGCCGTACCACGAGGAGGCCGTCGACTGGATCAACGACGCCGCGAAGCCGTTCCTGCTCGCGCTCGGGCCCCGGGAAGCAGCCGAGCTGGCGGTCCGGATCGCGGAGCGGACCGATGCGCGCATCGCGGCCGAGCCCGTCGATCGGGTCCTCGCCGAGGCCGAGACCTGGCTGAACCCCGAACGCTGGGACCACCGGCGCGAGCACCTCGACGAGATCCATGAGGCGCTCGGCCGGGAGTGATCGCGGCGTCGTCGTGAGGCAGCCTGGCCGCCTCGCCGACTGACGCACCCGCAGGGCCCTGCGGGTAGGCTCGATGCGTATGACCGACGTCGAGCCGACGACCGACCTGTCCGTTCCGGCCGAGCCGGTGATGCCGGCGTGGGAGTACGCGCCGGCGCCCGAGTCCACCGAGATCGTCCGGCTGCGGGAGCGGTACGGGCTGTTCATCGGCGGCGAGTTCGTGGAGCCGGCGACGGGCGGGACGTTCCCGACGATCAGCCCGGCCACCGAAGAGGTCCTGGCGGTGGTCTCGGAGGCGGGGCCCGAGGACGTCGACCGGGCGGTGCGGGCCGCGCGCTCGGCGCACGATCAGCACTGGAGGGACCTCTCCGGCGCCGAGCGTGCGAAGTACCTCTACCGGATCGCCCGGATCCTCCAGGAGCGCTCGCGCGAGTTCGCCGTGCTCGAGTCGATGGACGGCGGCAAGCCGATCAAGGAGTCGCGCGACGTGGACCTGCCGCTCGCGGCCGCGCACTTCTTCTACTACGCGGGGTGGGCCGACAAGCTCGAGTACGCGTTCCCGCACGTCGAGCCGCGCCCGGTCGGCGTCGCGGGGCAGATCATCCCGTGGAACTTCCCGCTCCTGATGGCCGCGTGGAAGCTCGCGCCCGCCCTGGCGGCCGGCAACACCTCGGTGCTGAAGCCGGCCGAGACGACCCCGCTCACCGCGCTGCTGCTCGCCGAGGTGATCCAGCAGGCCGACCTGCCGCCGGGCGTCGTGAACATCATCACCGGGGCCGGCGCGACCGGGGCAGCGCTCGTCGAGCACCCCGGCGCCGACAAGATCGCGTTCACCGGGTCGACCGACGTCGGCAAGCGCATCCAGCGCGCGACCGCCGGGACCGGCCGTCGGCTCACCCTGGAGCTCGGTGGCAAGGCGGCGAACATCGTGTTCGACGACGCGCCGATCGACCAGGCGGTCGAGGGCGTGATCAACGGGATCTTCTTCAACCAGGGGCACGTGTGCTGCGCGGGCTCGCGGCTGCTCGTCCACGAGCCGGCGTACGACGAGCTGCTCGACAAGCTGAAGGCGCGGCTCGGGACGCTCCGCGTCGGCGACCCGTTGGACAAGAACACGGACGTCGGCGCGATCAACTCCCGCGCGCAGCTCGAGAAGATCGGCGAGCTCGTCGAGAGCGGGGTCGAGGAGGGCGCGCAGATGTACCAGCCGCCGTGCGAGCTGCCCGACCGCGGGTTCTGGTTCGTGCCGACGCTGTTCACGGGCGTGTCGCAGTCGCACCGCATCGCGCGCGAGGAGATCTTCGGCCCGGTGCTCTCGATCATGACGTTCCGCACCCCCGAGGAAGCCGTGGAGAAGGCGAACAACACGCCGTACGGGCTCTCGGCCGGGGTCTGGACCGAGAAGGGCTCGCGCATCCTGTGGATGGCCGAACGCCTGCGGGCCGGCGTCGTGTGGGCGAACACGTTCAACCGGTTCGATCCGGCGTCGCCGTTCGGCGGCTACAAGGAGTCCGGGTTCGGACGCGAGGGCGGGGTCCACGGATTGGAGCCGTACCTGCGGCTGGAGGGTCGGCCGTGACCGACCGCGTCGAAGTCCGTCGGACGGCGAAGCTGTACATCGGAGGTGCCTTCCCGCGCAGCGAGTCCGGACGGACCTACGAGGTCCTCGGGCAGGACGGGGAGCTGCTGGCGAACGCGGCGCGCGCCTCGCGCAAGGACCTCCGCGAGGCGGTGGTCGCCGCCCGTGCGGCGGCGCCCGGCTGGTCGGCGGCCACGGCGTACCTGCGGGGCCAGATCCTCTACCGCGTCGCCGAGCTGATGGAGGGCCGCCGGGGACAGTTCGAAGCCGAACTCGCCGACGCCGGCGCCCAGGATCCGGCGCGCGGCGTGGACGCGTCGATCGACCGATGGGTCTGGTACGCGGGGTGGTCGGACAAGGTCGCCCAGGTCATGGGCAACGCGAACCCGGTCGCCGGCCCCTACTTCAACTTCTCGGTGCCCGAGCCGACCGGCGTGGTCGGCATCGTCGCCCCCGCAGATCAGGCGCTGCTGGGGCTGGTGTCACGGCTGGCGCCCGCGATCGTGAGCGGCAACACCGCGGTCGTCGTCGCGAGCGAGCCGCACCCGCTCCCGGCGGTGACCCTCGGTGAGGTCCTGGCCACCTCGGACGTGCCGGGCGGCGTGGTGAACGTGCTGACCGGCCGGGTCGCCGAGCTGCTGCCCTGGCTCGCGGGCCACATGGACGTCAACGCGCTCGACCTGACGGGCTGCCCGCCCGAGCTGGCCGCCGACGCCGAGATCGCGGCCGCCGAGAACGTGAAGCGCGTCCACCACGGACCCGACGTCGACCCGTTCGATGCGCGCGCCCAGAGCCCCTACGAGATCACCGCGCTGATGGAGACGAAGACCGTCTGGCACCCGATGGGCGCCTGAGGGCCGGCGCACCTCCGTGGACCTGATCGCGACGCCCCGGCTCCCGCGGGGACGCGAGCTGCGCCTGGTCGCGAAGATCGCGTTCGCCGCCGTGCTCGCGTGGTGGGCGAGCAGCCTGCTCGGCGCCGACCGGCCCGCGTTCGCGGCGATCATCCCGCTGGTGGCGCTGCGGGCCGACGATCCGTACGGCGCCGTCCGGATCTCGCTCATCCGCGTGCTCGGCACCGTGCTGGGGATCGTCGTCGGCATCGTGGCGCTCGAGGTCACGCCGGACGTGGACCTCCTGGTCGTCACGGTGGTCGTCGTGATCTCGCTGCTGATCGGGTTGTTCGTCCGGAGCCCCAAGGAAGCGGTGAGCCAGGTCGTCGCCGTGACGGCGCTGATCGTGATCCTCCTCGGGCCCGGAGAGGCGACGGACTACGGCATCGAGCGGATCTGGGAGACGTTGCTCGGCGCCGCGATCGCGATCGTCGTCGCGATGATCGTGTGGCCGCCCGAACCGATCGCCGGGCTCCGCGATCTGGTGCGCGATCTGGGCGCGGAGGTCGTGCGCGATCTCGACGAGATCGCCGAGCTCCCCGGCGGGCCCGTCGCGCAGGCCGAGGAGCTCCTCGACGAGCGGGTCCGTGCGTCGATGGGGACGAGCGGCTCGATCCAGGTCCTCGACCGCGCCAGCTCGGCGCTCCGCTGGAACCCGCGGCACCGTGGCAAGCGCGACGCCTTCTGGCCGCTCGCGGTCCGCGTCCGCCAGCTGCTCGCGATCTCGCGTTACGCGCGGTCGATGGTCTGGCTCATGGTCGCCGTGACCGAGGGGGACCGCGTCCCCGGCTGGTCGGAGGAGGCGCACCGGGCCTTCGCGTCGGCCCTGGCGCAGCTCACGATCGGCGCGACCGCCGTCGCGGCGGGTGCGGACCCCACCGCGGCGATCGCGCGCACCGGCGATGCCGTGGGGGACTTCGTGCGGGCGGCGCAGGGGGTCCCCGGGCCGGGCGCGACGCTTGCCGGCGACCTCCACGGGGCGGTGCGGCAGATCCTGCGCGTGCTCGATCCCCGGACCGCGCGTCGCCTCGGGTCATTGCTCCGCGACCGCTACACCGGGCTGTAACGGAACGGAGCCCCCGCGCCACGGATGGCCGGGCGCCGGAGGGTCCGGCGGCCGGGAAGGAGGCAACATGCCGAAGGTGTCGACGTCGTCGGCCGATGAGCACCTGGAGACGCCCGGGTACGAGGGGCACTTCGGGGAGGCCATGGACATGACGATCGGCTTCGAGACGTACACGGCCGACGCGGACCTGCGGGACCTGTTCGTGGGTCTGCCCGACGACCGTTGCCAGGCTCCGCACTGGGGCTACGTGATCGAGGGCAAGCTGGTCTTCCATACGGCCGAGGGGCCCGAGGAGTTCGTGGCGGGCGACGCGTACTTCGTGGGACCGGGGCACACGCCCGAGCTGTTCGCCGGCACGCGGGTGGTCGAGTTCAGCCCCACCAAGGAACTCCAGGACACGATCGAGGTCGTGACCAGGAACATGGAGGCCGCTGGCTGACCTAGGGTCGCTCGAGCGGCTGCCGCAGCGTGGGACCGGTGTGGAGCCAACAGGTCGGCGACGAGTTGTACGTCGACAGGACGGTCGAACACCCGGGGTGATCGCAGTGGCGGCCGCTCGTAGCCCGCGCTGAGGCTTCCTTGCCCCGCGCCGGGGTGCCGAACTGGACCTTGCCACCGCCGCTCGCCTTGGTCATCCCAGCACATGCCTTCCGTCATCGGGAGCGGGGGACACCAGCGTACTCGGTCTGCGTCGCGCCGGACCCGCAACCGAAACGTCACAGGCCGGAAGGGTTATCGGCGACCCCCCGCGGGCTACCATCCGGAGATGCCCCCCTACAAGGAGCAGGGGATCGTCCTGCGCGCGATCAAGCTCGGCGAAGCCGACAAGATCGTCACCGTGATGACCTCGGGATCGGGCAAGGTCCGGGCGGTCGCGAAGGGAATCCGCAAGACCACCTCCCGCTTCGGCGCTCGCCTCGAGCCGTTCACCCAGGTGAACCTGATGCTCTACCGGGGGCGCGGGTCGCTCGACACGATCACGCAGGCCGAGATCGTGACGCCGCACCTGCACGTCCGCGAGGACCTCGCGCGGTTCGCCGCCGCCGAGACGATGGTCGAGGCCGTCGACAAGGTCGCCGAGGAGCACGAGCGGAACACGCGGCTCGTGTTGCTGCTGCTCCAGGGCCTGCGGGCGCTCGACGCCGGGCCGGGCGACCCCGCCGCGGTCGCCGAGTCGTTCCTGCTGAAGCTCCTCTCGCTGTCGGGGTTCCATCCGGCGATCACCGCGTGCGCCGTGTGCGGGTCCACCGACGTACGGCTGTGGTCGAGCGGTCTGGGCGGCGCCGTCTGCGCCGGGTGCGCGGACATCGGTGCGAGCGCGGTCTCGCCCGAAGCCCTCTCGCTGCTCGCGGGGCTCGCGACCGTCGATCTGGCCGAGGCCGGCGCCCTCGTGACGCTCGATGGGCGCGCGCGGCACGAGGCGAGAGGGCTGCTGGTCGGCTTCACCGAGTACCACCTCGAGCGCCGGATGCGCTCGGTCCCGATGCTCGTGAGGACCGCGCGATGAGCTTCCTAGCCGACATCGATCGCGAGCGCGTCCCCGCGCACGTCGCGATCGTGATGGACGGCAACGGCCGGTGGGCGACGCAGCGCGGTCTGCAGCGGACCGACGGGCACGCCGCGGGGGAGTCGGCGTTGTGGGACACGATCGAGGGCGCCGTCGAGGTCGGGGTGCGGTGGCTCACCGTCTACGCGTTCTCCACCGAGAACTGGGCGCGCCCCCCGTCCGAGGTCCTGTTCCTGATGAACTTCAACCGCGGCCTGCTGCAGCGTCGGCGGGAGTGGCTGCACGAGATGAACGTCCGCGTGCGGTTCAGCGGCCGTCGCGACTGGCGCGTGCCGCGCTCGGTCCTGAAGGAGATCCGCCTCGCCGAGGAGCGGACGAAGGACAACACGGGGATGACGCTGACGATCGCGTTCAACTACGGCGGGCGCAAGGAGATCGTCGACGCCGTGCGCGAGGTGGCCGCGGACGTGCAGGCGGGTCGGCTCAAGGCCGACCGGGTCGACGAGCGGGCGATCGCGAAGCGCCTCTACACCCCCGACATGCCGGACCCCGACCTGCTCATCCGCACGAGCGGGGAGATGCGCATCTCGAACTTCCTCCTGTGGGAGGTGGCGTACTCCGAGCTCTGGTTCACGCCCGTGTTCTGGCCCGACTTCGACCGCGAGCACCTGTTCGAGGCCATCCGTGACTTCCAGAAGCGCGACCGCCGCTTCGGCGCCATCGTCGAAGGCTGAGTCGCGCAACCGATCCGTGACGTCCCGCCCGGTAGCATGGCTGTCACACCAGCGGCCGCCGCCAACGGCCGGGAGAGGAGTCACGGGCCCATGCCCGATCTGATGGACGACGTCGTCGCCCTCGCGAAACGCCGGGGGATCGCCTTCCAGTCATCCGAGCTGTACGGAGGCCTTCGGTCCTCGTGGGACTACGGCCCGCTCGGGGTCGAACTGCGCCGCAACATCCGCGACGCATGGTGGCGCGCCACCGTGCAGCTGCGCGACGACGTGGTCGGCCTCGAGGCCGCGGTGGTCATGTCGCCCAAGGTGTGGGAGGCGTCGGGCCACGTCGCCACCTTCCACGACCCGCTCGTCGAGTGCCTCGCGTGCCACCAGCGGTTCCGTGCCGACCACCTCGAGCCCAACGAGGAGGGCGTGACCCTCTGCCCGAACTGCGGCAACCGGGCCTTCACCGAGCCCCGGCAGTTCAACATGATGCTGAAGACGCACCTGGGGCCCGTCGAGGACGACGAGGCCGTCACCTACCTGCGGCCCGAGACCGCCCAGGGGATGTTCGTCGACTTCGCGCACGTCCAGACGGTGGCGCGCAAGAAGATCCCCTTCGGGATCGCGCAGATCGGGAAGGCCTTCCGCAACGAGATCACCCCCGGGAACTTCATCTTCCGCACGCGCGAGTTCGAGCAGATGGAGATGGAGTTCTTCATCGAGCCGGACACCGACGACACGTGGTTCCCGTTCTGGGTGGAGCAGCGCGTCGCCTGGTACACGGACCTCGGGGTGCGGCCCGAGAAGCTCCGGCTGCGCGACCACGAGCCCGACGAGCTCGCCCACTACGCGAAGGCCGCCACCGACATCGAATACGAGTTCCCCTTCGGCTGGCAGGAGATCGAGGGGATCGCGAACCGGACCGACTACGACCTGGCCGCCCACCAGGCGGCGAGCGGCGAGGACCTGACGTACTTCGACCAGGAACACGAGCGGCGTTTCCTGCCGTGGGTCGTGGAGCCGGCGGCCGGCGTCGACCGGGCGCTGCTGACGTTCCTCGTGGACGCGTACCGGGTCGAGGAAGCGCCGACCGCGAAGGGCGGCACCGAGAAGCGCACGTACCTGGCGTTGCACCGGGACCTTGCCCCCATCAAGGCGGCCGTCTTGCCGCTCTCGCGGAACGAGACCTTGGTGCCGACCGCCCGCGAGGCCTTCGACCTCGTGAAGGGCGAGTGGATGTGCGACTTCGACGACGCGGGCTCGATCGGGCGCCGGTACCGGCGCCAGGACGAGGTCGGCACGCCGTACTGCGTCACGGTCGACTTCGACTCGATCGAGGACCGGGCGGTGACGGTCCGAGACCGCGATACGATGGCCCAGGAACGGGTGCCGATGGTCAACCTGGTTGACCATCTCAAGGCCCGCCTGTGAGCGTCCCGCGCCCGGCGTTGTGGCTGTACGCCGCCGCCTGGGTCCTGGTGGTCGCGTCGGCCGCCTGTATCGGCGCGTCGGCGCGCGGCTTCCTGGCCTCCACCTCGCTGCTCTGGGCCGCGATCGCCCTGGGCGCGGCCGCCGTCGCCGCGGCCGTGGCGGCGGCGCTCGTCCGGCGGAAGGGGTGACCGTGCGCCGGGTCTGGGTGGGCGCGCTCGCCCTCGCCGCGATCCTCGCCGCGTGTACGGGCGACCCCACGACGTCGACCGCACCCGCGCCGACCTCGACCGCCCCGACCCCGACGGGGGCTCCCGCCGGACGGATCTCCCACGAAAGGACCTCGGCGCCGAGCTTCACCGAGGCCGTGCGCGCGATCTGCGAGGCGCCCGACGTCCCGCCGTCCGAGCCCGTCGACCCCGATCCGTTGCCGCCGGACATCCGGTCGCTGGTCCGCCAGGTCGAGCGCACCCGGGGCCTCACCTTCCCGGACCCCGTCACCGCGGCCGGCATCTCCGACGACGTGATGGACCGCAAGATCCGGGAGAACTTCGAGATCTACGCGCTCGAGGAGCCACTCGCGCGTCGGACCGCCGCGTGGCGGACGCTCGGCGTGATCCCGCCCGACGCCGATCTGCGCACGGCGCTCGAAGCCTTCATCACCGGCCAGGTCGTGGGGTTCTACGATCCCGCGACCGGCGAGCTCGTGTACCTGGACGAAGGCGCCGGGCTGACCCCGACCGCGGAGATCACCCTCGCGCACGAGCTGACCCACGCGCTCGAGGATCAGCGGTTCGACCTCGCCCGGCTCGATGCGATCGCCGCGCGCTGCCGCGACGAGGCGTACGAGGCCGCGCTCGGCTTGGTCGAGGGGAGCGCGACCTACCACGGCGTGCTCGCCGCCATCGGCACCGGGCAGGACATCGACTTCGGCCTGCTGGCGGACGCGCAGCTCGAGGCGCTCGCGTCGCCCCCCGACGGGGTCCCGCCGTTCGTGTACGAGCTGGAGAGCTGGCCCTACATCGACGGGCCGGTCTTCGTGCAGTCGATCGTGCAACGCGGCGACGAGCGTGCGGTCGACGACGCCCTCGGGGCGCTCCCCGCCACGACCGAGCAGATCATCCATCCCGAGGGGTACCCGAGCGAGCTGCCGCGCGACCTCGACATCCCCGACCTGACGCCGGCGATCGGCCCGGGCTGGGGGGACCTCGACGCGATGGTCGTCGGGGAGGAGTGGCTCCGGGCGATGCTCGCGCTGCGGCTGGACCGGGCCGCCGCGGCCGAGGCCGCGGCGGGCTGGGACGGCGGGATCTACCGCGCGTGGTCCGACGGCGCCGACGTGATCGTCGTGATGGAAACGGCGTGGGACACGCCCGAGGACGCCGACGCGTTCGCGGGCGCGCTCGAGACCTGGGTGGGGGACGAGACGAACACCTCGATCGTGCGCATCGGCGAGGACCAGGTCACCTTCGTCCGCGCGACCGATCCGGACCTCGTGATCGACACCGACAACGACGACGCCGAGGGCGCCTAGGGCGTGATGACGATCCGGCCTCGGGCCCGCCCCGAGGCCAGGTAAGCGATCGCCGCCCCGGCCTCCTCCAGCGGGAACGCCCGGTCGACCGTGACGCGGAGGTGCCCGTTCTCGATCAGGCCCGACAACACGTCCATGTCGCCGTCGTTCCGGGCGTTCGCGCCCCGGAGCCCGTGGAGGGGACCGACGAACGGCGTCCGCAGGAGCTGCCCCGCGAAGGTCCCGAGGCTCCCGACCCAGCGGTGTCCCCGCGCGCCGAAGGCGTCGTGTCCGATCAAGACGTACGAGCCGCCGTCGGCGATCACGCGCCGCGCGCGCGAGAAGGGCGGGTCGCCGGGGATGTCGAACACGAGGTCGTAGCGCTCGTCGCCGCGCGTGTAGTCCTCGGCGGCGTCGATCACGCGCGCCGCCCCGAACGACCGGACCAGGTCGAGCTTGTCCGCGCGGTCCACCCCGGTCACCTCGGCACCCCAGGCGGTGGCGATCTGCACCGCGAACCCGCCGACCCCGCCCGCGGCACCGTTCACGAGCACGCGCTGGCCGGCGCGGACGAGCCCTTGGTCCCGGAGCGCCCGCAGGGCGATGAGCCCCGACGTCGGGACCCCGCCCGCCTCCTCGAAGGTCATCCCGTCGGGCTTCGGCGAGAGCAGGTCTGCCGGGACCGCGGCGAACTCGGCCCACGTGCCTGCGTTGCGCCACTGGATCACCTTCACGACCTCACCGAACACCTCGTCGCCTGGCCGGTACCGCTCCACGCCCGGACCCAGCGACTCGATCACGCCCGACAGGTCGGTGCCGGGGGTCCGCCGGTGGGGCCGGCGGACCCCGGCTCCCATGATCCGCAGGACCGCGGGCTGCCCCGTGACCACGTGCCACACGTCCGGATGGACGGCCGACGCACGCACCCGCACGAGCACCTCGCCCTCACCGGGGACCGGCGTGGGGACCTCGAGCACCACCAGGTCGGCGGGCGGCCCGTACCGGTCTTGCACCACGGCGCGCATCGCCGGATCCTACGACCTTCGGTAAGCGCTCGCCGGGGCCAGGGGCTAGAACAGGGTGGTGGACCGTGACGGGTTCGAGGCGTTCTACCGCGCACGCTACGACCAACTCGTCCGGGCGTGCGCGCTGGTCGTCCTCGACCGCGGCGCGGCCGAGGAGATCGCGCAGGACTCGTTGGCACGCCTCTGGGTGGCGTGGGATCGGCTCGGGGATGATGACCATGCGGGTGGGTACGCGTACACGACGGCGATGCGGCTGTGCTGGAAGCGGCGTCGTCGGCGCCAGACAGAGGCGTCCGCCTCGCTCCCGGTCGCGGCCGACGGATCCCCCGAGGACGCGGCTCGCCGCCAGGACCTCCTGGCTGCGCTCGCCGATCTCCCCTTCCGGCAGCGCCAGGTCATCGTCCTCCGGGACTGGGCCGGGTTCCCGACGGCCGAGGTTGCCGAGATGACCGGCATCGCGCCGAGCACGGTTCGCGTGCATCTCGCCCGCGGGAGAGCGGCGCTGCGCGACGCGCTCCGTGAGGCGGAGGTCGAGCGATGAGCCGGCCCGACGATCGCGATCTCGGGGTGAAGGCGATGCTCGACCCGTTCGTGGCTCGGTGGGCCCCGCCCGGTGATCCCGCATCGGCCGTCACCCGGGGCCGGCGTCGTCGCGCGTTCCGGGCGAGCGCCGCGGCCCTGACCGTGGCCGTGTTCGTCGGCGCGGTGGCGTGGGCGGCCACGACGATGGGACGAGACGTCCAAAGCGTCACGTCCACCGAGCCCCGTCTCGTGGGGGATCGGGAGTACTTCCATGCCGACGACGTCACCACGCTCGTCGATCACGGCGACGGGTTCGAGATCGCGTTCCCGGCCGGATGGACCGCGGCCGAGGGGCGGATCAACGACTGGGTGTCGTCTCCTCGGGAGATCCTGGCGCTCGCCACGTATCCGCTCCGACCGGGGGGTGAAGCGGTCACCGACGGTCAGGTGCCGAGTAACGCGATGGACGACCTCGGACCCGACGATGCCTTCATCTGGGTGAACGACGGTGGGGACGGCGGTGACCGTCTGCCGGCGAGACCCTCTGTCTTCGGTCCAATGATGGTATGCGTCGACGGCTCTGCGTTGTGCCCCGACCCGGAGGGACGCGCGCTCGGGATCCAGGGTGTGCGCGCGTGGTGGATGTACTTCGGCGACGGTGGCCGGACGGTGTACGTCTTCGTGGCGATGGGCGAGGAGCGGTTCCGCGATCCAGGCGGTTCCCGGGCGGTCTGGGACGTGCTCGACAGCCTCCGGATCGAGCCGTTCTAGGTCGATCCATCCCGGCGGACCGGTGTGCGTGGGTGTCGGCGGTCGCGCGCCGTAGCATGGCGGCCATCCGAAGACGAGAGGGCCGGACGACGTGACTAAGTACGTCTACGACTTCAGCGAAGGCAACAAGGGCATGAAGGACTTGCTGGGGGGCAAGGGCGCCAACCTGGCGGAGATGACCCGCATGGGCCTCCCGGTCCCGCCGGGGTTCACGATCACGACCGAGGCCTGCCTGACGTTCCTCCGTGAGGGCGGCGCGCCGGCGCAGATGCTCGCCGAGGCCGGGGAACACCTCGCGACGCTCCAGCAGGAGATGGGCAAGACGCTCGGCGACCCGTCGGACCCGTTGCTCGTCAGCGTCCGGAGCGGAGCCAAGTTCTCGATGCCCGGCATGATGGACACGGTCCTCAACCTGGGGCTCAACGACGACTCGGTGAAGGGCCTCGCGGCGCAGACGGGCGACGACGTCCGGTTCGCGCGCGACGCCTACCGGCGGTTCATCCAGATGTTCGGTAAGATCGTGATGAACGTGCCGGCCGACGCGTTCGAGCACGCCTTGGACGCGGCGAAGCAGGCGAAGTTCGAGGGCGCGCAGGACACCGACCTGGACGCCGAGGACCTGTCGACGCTGATCGACCGGTTCAAGGCGATCTACGCCGAGCACACGGGCGAGGACTTCCCGCAGGACCCGAAGGAGCAGCTCCGCCTCTCGATCGACGCCGTGTTCTCGAGCTGGAACGGCAAGCGAGCGATCGACTATCGGCGGCAGAACAAGATCAGCGACGACCTCGGCACCGCCGTGAACGTGGTGGCGATGGTCTTCGGGAACCGCGGCGAGGACTCGGGCACCGGCGTGGCGTTCACGCGCGACCCGTCGACGGGGGAGAAGGTCCCGTATGGCGACTACCTGGCGAACGCGCAGGGCGAGGACGTGGTGGCCGGGATCCGCAACACGCTGCCGCTCGCCGAGCTGGAGCGGCTCGATCCCACGTCATACGCGGGGCTCCGCGAGGTGATGGACACCCTCGAAGGCCACTTCCACGACATGTGCGACATCGAGTTCACGATCGAGAAGGATCGCCTGTGGATCCTGCAGACGAGGGTCGGCAAGCGCACCGCGTTCGGCGAGTGGGTGATGGCCGCCGAGATGCTGGAGGAGGGCCTGATCGACGAGGACACCGCGTTGCTGCGGGTCGACGCGAACCGGCTCGAGGAGCTGTTCAAGCGGCGCGTGGAGGCCGGCGGCGCCGGCGCGATCGCCACGGGCCTCAACGCCTCACCCGGCGCCGCCACCGGCCAAGTCGTCTTCACGGCCGACGAGGCCGAGCGCCGGGCGCGCGACGAGGGCGCTGCGGTGATCCTGGTCCGGCGCGAGACGACCCCCGACGACTACCACGGCATGATCGCCGCACAAGGGATCCTCACGAGCGCCGGTGGCACCAACTCGCACGCGGCCGTAGTCGCGCGCGGCGAGGGCATCCCCGCCGTGTGCGGTGCCGACGCGATCAAGCTCTCGCCGGGCGACCGAACGTTCTCAGCCAACGGCG
>DASQKC010000148.1:0-32389 GCA_035630755.1 Actinomycetota bacterium
TGCCTGGCCGGCGCCCTGCTGATCGTGCTCTGGGCGATCGACGCGATCTCGGTCCTCACGTGAGCCGCGGCGCGGCGGGTGTCCTCGCCGTCGGGCTCCTCGCGGGGGCATGCAGCCCCCCCGCCCCCGGCGAGGCGCCTCCCACCGACCGCGCGATCACGGTCGCAGGTTTCGATTTCCCCGAGAGCTCGATCCTCGCCGAGATCTACGCCCTGGCGCTGGAGCGCGCCGGCTACCCCGTGCGCCGCCACCTCGCCCTGGGTCCGCGCGAGCTCCTCCTGCCGGCGCTGGAGCGCGGGCTCGTGGATCTGGTCCCCGAATACGAGGGCAGCGCCACGGCGTTCCTCGGCGGCACGCCCTCCCCCGACCCCGAGGTGACGCACGCGGCCCTCGGGGGTCTGCTCGCCGAACGGGGGCTCCGCGCCGGGACGCCGGCACGGGCCCAGGACCGCAACGTGTTCGTCGTCCCGGTCGAACTCGCCGAGCGCCACGATCTGACCCGCCTCTCGGACCTCGCGCCGCTGGACGACGCGCTCCGCCTCGGGGGGCCACCCGAGTGCCCCGTGCGGCCGTTCTGTCTCCTCGGGCTCGAGGAACGGTACGGCCTCGTCTTCCGCGCGTTCGTCCCGCTCGACGCCGGCGGGCCCCTGACCTTGCAGGCCCTCCGGGATGGGTTCGTCGACGTGGGGCTCGTCTTCACGACCGATCCGGTGCTCGACGACGGCGAGTTCGTGCCGCTGGCCGACGACCGGGGGCTGCAGCCGACCGAGCGCATCGTCCCGATCGTCCGCGAGGACGTGGTCGACCGCTACGGGGCAGAGGTCCTCGACGTGCTCGACGAGGCGACCGCGAACCTCACGACGGCGGTCCTTCGGGCGATGAACGCCACCGTGGCCGATGGCGAGTCGGTCCCGGACGTCGCCGCGGACTACTTCGCCGGGCGGTTCCGCCCGGTCGAGGGCTAGCATCGCTAACCGATGGATCGACCGGTCGAACACGAGGAGCGGGACCGCGCCCTGACCTTCGGGGCCGGCCGTCACCGCCGCCGCCCGTCGGGGGAACCCCCGCCCCTGCCGCGCGACCTCGGCCGCAGCGGCAAGATGTGGGCGGGGATCGCGGTCGGCTACTTCGTCCTGACGCTCCTCGGGATCATCTTCTTCGACCCGCTGTCGCAGGCGTTCGCCGCCTGGGACGGGACCGTGTTGGGATGGTTCACCGCGCTGCGGTCGGACCTCGTCGTGGACGTCGCCCTCGCGATCAACGTCCTCGCGAGCCGGTGGACGATCCGGATCCTCCGCTGGTCGATCTTCGGGGTCCTGATCGTGACGCGCCGCTGGCGCCACGCCCTCGTGTTCCTCGGCGCCACGTTCGTGCTCGAGATCGCGGTCGTGTTCCTCCTGGTGGGGCTCGCCCGCCCCCGTCCCTTCGACGTGACGACCCTCGGTAACTGGATCGGGTTCTCGACCCCGTCGCGCCCGCTCGCCGGGCTCGCGATCACCCTCATCGGGGTGCTCTACGCCGTGATCCCCCACGGCCGGCTCCGTGACATCGGCAAGTGGATCGTGTTCGCCGTGTTGGCCTCGCTCGTCGTCGCGCGGCTGGTGCTCGCGATCGAGACGCCGTCGGCGGCGCTGTTCGGCGCGGTGCTGGGCGTCGCGGTGGGCCTCACGGCGTTCCGCTGGCTCACCCCGCACGAGGTCTTCCCCGTCACGTACCGGCGGACGAAGTCGGCCCACCTCGACGTCGGCGGCGCACGAGGCGACGCGATCCGCACCGCGGTCCGCGACCAGCTCGGCGAGGAGGTCGTCGACATCCACCCCGTGGGGCTCGAGGGGTCGGGAGGATCGACGCCGCTCCGCCTGACGATCGAGCGCGACGGCGAGCGCGGCTACGTCTTCGCCAAGCTCTACGCTATGAACCACGTCCGCGCCGACCGGTGGTACAAGCTCGGTCGCCAGGTCCTGTACGGGGCGCTCGAGGACGAGCGCCCGTTCGGGTCGGTCCGGCGCTTCGTCGAGTACGAGGACTACGCCCTGCGCCTGCTCCACGAAGAGGGGTTCCCCTCCCCCGAGCCGCTCGGCTTCGTCGAGATCACGCCCGAACGCGAGTACATGATCCTGATGGAGTTCTTCGACGGCGCCGTCGAGATCAGCGAGGCCGAGGTGACGACCCAGGTGATCGACGACGGCCTGGATCTCGTGGCGAAGCTCTGGCACGTGGGGATCGCGCACCGCGACATCAAGCCGGCCAACCTGATGGTCCGCGACGGCCACCTGAAGGTGATCGACGCGTTCTTCGTGCAGGTGCGGCCCTCCCCGTGGCGCCAGGCGGTGGACCTGGCGAACATGATGCTCGTCCTGGCGCTGGGGTCGGATGCCCGCACGGTCTACGACCGGGCGCTCGAGCGATTCACCCCCGACGAGATCGCGGAGGCGTTCGCCGCGACGCGGGGGGTGGCGAGCCCCTCGCAGCTCCGCGCCCAGTTGAAGACCGACGAGCGCGACCTCGTGGGCGAGTTCCGCGACCTGGCGCCGGAGCGAGCCCCGGTACGGATCCAGCGGTGGAGCCTGCGGCGCGTGGTGCTCACGCTGACCGTGGGACTCGGGGCCGTCCTCACCGTCCTGCTCATCGCGGCGAACTGGGCGGTGTTCGCGTGAACCGGCCGGTCGTGACCGCGCTGCTCGTGGCCCTCGCCGCGACGAGCCTCGCCGCGTGCACGGTCGACGTCGAGCCCGCGCCGGACTGCACGGAGCCGGGCGATGCCACCGTGATCCTCCTGGCGCAGGCCGTCCCCACGGCCACCGTCGTGCCGTGCGTCGGCGCCGTGCCGGCCGGGTGGTCGTTCGCCGGCGGCCAGACGCGCGACGGCGAGGGGTCGCTGCGACTGCTCTCGTCCCAGGACGGGGCCGGCATCATCGAGCTGCGCCTCACGGCGACCTGCGCGCCGGGCGACGCGCCCGCGGTCCCGCCGCGCCCCGAGGAGCTGGGCGCGCGCGTGTTCGACGCCCCCACCTCGCTCGAACCGCTCGAAGGGGTGCGCTACGTGGTCTTCGAGGGCGGGTGCGCGACCATCACGTACACGTTCCCCGGCGGGATCCCAGCCGCCCAGGCGCTCGAAGCCACCCACGCCTTCGCCTACCTGCCGCGCGCCGACGTCGTGGCCCGGGTGGAGGCCGAGATGGGCCAGATCCTCTGCGGCGCCGAGGCGCCGCCCTGCGAGGGCGAGTGAGCCACTCCGAGGACGAACCCCTCCGCCGGCACCGCCGTGCGCTCGCGTGGGCGGTGCTGTTGCTCGCGCTGGGGGCCGCGGCGGCCGCGATGGTCGGTCGCCATCCGACCGAGCTCGCGCCGGTGACCACCCTCCCCGCGATCGGCCGCGCCGACGCGGCGGTCGAGCGCACGGTGCAGGACCTGCGGGTGGTGCCCTTCACGTGGCTCGCCATGGCCCTGAGCGTCCTCGGCGGCGGGCTCGTCACCATCCCCTTGCGGATCGGGGCGATCGCCGTGCTCGCCGTGCGCCGGCGCTGGCTGCGGCTCACGGGGTTCGCGCTCGCCTGGCTCGCCGCGGAGGCCTCGCTCCTGATCCTGAAGCCGTGGTTCCACCGGGGCCGACCGCCCGAGCCACTCGTCGACACCGTGGGGTTCTCCTTCCCGTCGGGACATGCGTTGGGGGTCGCCACGACCACCGTCGCGCTCGTCCTCGCGTTCCTGCCCGCGGGACCGCGGCGCCGGCGCTGGGAGTGGATCGCCGTCGCGTACGCGTTCACGATGTCGATCTCCCGCGTGTACCTGGGCGCCCACTGGTTCTCCGATGTCGTCGTGGGGACGCTGCTCGGCGCCGGCCTCGCGATCGCGCTCTCCGCCATCGCGGTGGAGGTCCGCGACCTGATCTTCCAGGCGGAGCACCGTCCGATCCCCGACGACGCGGAGCCCGAGACGGCCGACGTCTAGGCCGTCGCTTTCTTCGCCTGCTGCTTCGCGACACCCTCCTCGGATCGCCACCCCGTCTTCGCGCGCCAGATCAGATAGGCCGCGGCGCCGATCGGGATCGGCAGCACGTACGTGAGGGCGCGGAACAGCAGGACCCCCGCCGCCAGCGCCGCCTTCTCGCTCGAGTCGAAGAACGTGAGCCCGCCGATGAGGCCCAGGTCGACGATCCCGACGCCCCCCGGCGTGATGGGGATCGCGGTGAGCAGGCGCGTGAACGTGTAGACGGCGAACACCTCGGCCGTCGAGATGTCCTGCTCGGAGATCCCGACGGCGCGCAGCGACAGCAGCAGCACGACGAACAGCGCTACCTGGCTGAGCACCGTCGTCCACGACAGCCGGAACCAACGGCGGTGCACCAGGCCCATCGTGTCCGTGCGGAACTTCGCCGCGGCGTCTCCCCACCCCGTGACCGGCGGCTTGCGCAGCCACCGGCGCGGGACCGTGACGATCCGCGCGAGCCCGTCGCCGATCGCCCGGGCGAAGTGTTCGCTGCGGAACAGGAGGGCCAGCAGGGTGACGGCGACCGCGAGGACGACCAAGCCGATCACGGCGCCGGCGACGTATGTCGGCGTCGCGTGCCCCGTCACGGCGAGGATGCCGAGCGCGAGGAGCGGCAGCCCCAGCTTCGTGAAGATGTTCCAGATCCCGGTGACGCCGACGAACAACGCCACGTTCGTGCCGCTGAACCCCCACGAGTCGAGCATCGCGTAGGTCAGGCCGATCGCGACCGCGCCGCCGGCCGGCAGCGTGTTCGCCACGGCGGTCGTCGCCTGCGTGACCGTCGCCGCCTTGCCGATCCCCAGCCCCGGCAACGCCGCCTGGTTGGCCCACCAGTACGTGACGAGGTTGAAGACCGTCGCGAGCACGAGGGCGCCGATCTCGAGCCAGGTGAGCGCCGTGAGGACGTCGGCGATCTGCCCGTAGCTCGCGAACCGCGGGACGCCGTAGGCGAAGATCCCCACCACGATCGCGAGCGAGATGACGACGCCGACGATCCGCTTCCAGCCCCATGTGGTCTTCGCTCGGGGCGCTCGTCCGTCGGAGGGCGGCGCCGGTCCCGCGTCCGCGATCCTCGTGGCGTCCTCGCTCGCCATCGAGGCAGCCTACCCCCCGTGCTCCCTCTCCGGCCCGAGCACCATCTCCGGCCTGGCCTTCGGCCCGTCGTCCCGCCAGATCCCGATCAGCACGCCCTCGGGCCCGTAGACGCCGTACGGTCCCTCGACGCCCGCAGGCCCGAGCACCCGGCCGTGCCCGGCGGCCTCGGCCTCCACGGCGTCCAGCTCCACGCGCGGCAGGTGCGCCACGGCCGTCGCCACGGGGAGCGGCGTCCCCGGGTCGTCGGGCGGCCGGGCGTGGGCCACGTCGAAGGCGCCGATGGCCGTACGACGGAGGGCGGTGAGGTGCGCGCCCACACCGAGCGCGTCCCCGACGTCGGCGGCGAGGACGCGGACGTACGTGCCGGAGCTCACCGTCGCCGCGAACCGGACGGCGTCGCCGTCCATCGCGAGCAGGTCGAAGCGGTCCACCCGCACGATGCGCGCCGGCGCCTCGATCGGCTCGCCCGCGCGCGCCGCCGCGTGGAGCGTGCGACCGCCGACCTTCACCGCGCTGAAGGCCGGCGGGCGCTGCGTGCTCGCCCCGAGCTTGACCGCCATCGCCGCCTCGACGTCCTCGCGGGTCACCGCCGATGTCGCGGCGCGCGCGACGACCTCGCCATCGGCGTCGAGGGTGGTCGTCGTGACCCCGAGCTCGAACGTCCCCTCGTACCGTTTGGGCAGATCCCCGAGGAACCGGAGCAGGCGCGTGGCGCGGCCCACGCCCACCACGAGGAGGCCCGTCGCCATCGGGTCCAGGGTGCCCGCGTGACCGACCTTCTTCGTCCCGAGCGCGCGCCGGACGGCGGCGACGGCGTCATGGGAGGTGGGGCCGGGCGGCTTGTCGACGAGCAGGACGCCCTCGGGCGCCGTCACGCGCGGGCCGGCGCGCGGCCGGCCAGGGCCGCCACGAGGTCCTCGATCGTCCCGGCGGGGCCCCGCTCGCTCGTGTACCCGGCGGCCAAGCGGTGCCCGCCGCCGCCGAAGGCGGCGGCGATCGCGGCCAGGTCGTGCGCGCCGCGGGACCGGACGCTCACCTTGAACCGCCCGTCTCGCTGCTGCTTCAGCACCGCCGCCACGTCGGCGTCGCGCGATGCGCGGATGATGTCGATCAGGTCGTCGGTCTCCCCCGGCGCCAGCCCGCGCAGGTCCCCCTGCAACAGGTAGGTCCAGACGAGGCCGGCGTCCCGCACGTGCTCGAGCCGGCCCAGCGCGATCCCGAGGACGTCGAGGGCGGCGGGATCGGCGTCCTCGAACAGGGCCTGCGCAAGCCGCGTGTGGTCGAACGGGAGCTCGCGGAGCCGTGCCGCCAGCCGCAGCGTCTCGGGGGTCGTCGCCTCGTACTGGAACCGCCCCGTGTCGGTGATGAGGCCCGCGTACAGGCAGGTGGCGGAGGCCGTCGTGAGCTCCCCGCCGATGGCATCGATGAGCCGCGCCACGACCTCGCACGTGGACGACGCGTCCGGATCGACGAGCCGGATCGTCCCCACGCCGTCGTTGGACCGGTGGTGGTCGATCCAGATCAGCTCGCCGGCCTGGGTCGCGGCGGCGCCCAGACGCCCGAGCCGGTCGAACGAGGCGCAGTCGCACGTGACCATCACCGCCGGCGCGGGCGGGACGTCGGCGGCCGCCACGAGCCGGTCCGCGCCGGGGAGCAGCCCCGCCCACCGCGGCGGATCGAGCGGCTCGTTCGGGAAGGAGCACACGGTCCTCGTGCCGCGCGCCTCCAGGTGGGCGGCGAGGCCGAGCATCGACCCCAACGCGTCGGCGTCGGGGTTCACGTGACACGCGAGGACGACCTCGGGCGCGGAACCGAGCACCGTCGCGGCGCGGCCGAGCTCGTCACGCATCGGCGTCGTCCTGGAGCGAGCCGATGATCCGATCGACGCGCTCGCCGCTCGCGATCGTGTCGTCGCGCTCGAACCGGAGCTCGGGCGTGACCTTCAGGTGGATCTGCCGGCCGAGCTCGCGGCGCAGGTGCGGCGTCGCGCTCTTGAGCGCGGCCCGCGAGGCCGCCTGCGCACGGTCGTCGCCGAACGCCGAATACGAGACCCACGCGACGTGCAGGTCCGGCGAGACCCGGACGCCGGTGATCGTCAGGAACCCCACGCGGGGGTCCTTCAGCTTCTGGATCTCTTCGGCGAGGATCTCGCGGAACTCCTCACCGACGCGGTCGGCACGGGCACCTTGCGGCATGCGACCAGCCTCCCACGATCAATCCGGCGCCACGACCTGGAGGTCGCGGTCGATAACCTCGACCTCGCCCCATCGCTCGACGAGCTTCTCGACCTCGTGCTGGACCCGGCGCAGGTGGTGTCCGTCCGCGCCGACGGCCGCCACCGCGATCGCCGTGCGCTGCCACAGATCGTGGTGGTCGACCTCGGCCACGCTCACCGGGAACCGTTGCCGCAGGGCCGCCGTGAGGCCCTTCACCACGTGGCGCTTCTGCTTCAGGGACGCGCAGCCGGGGATCCGCAGGTCGAACCGCTGCAGGGCGACCAGCGTGGGCATCAGATCGAGCGCGCGATCTCCTCGACCTCGTAGGTCTCGATCACGTCGCCGTCCTTGAGGTCCTGGTAGTTGGCCAGGCCGATCCCGCACTCGAAGCCGTCGCGCACCTCGCCGACGTCGTCCTTGAACCGCCGGAGGGAGGCGATCCTCCCGTCGTACACCACGACGCCGTCGCGGATCAGCCGCGCGAGGGCGTTGCGCTTGATCGTGCCCGAGCGGACGTACGAGCCCGCGATCACGCCCAGCCGGGGGACGCGGAACGTCTGGCGGACCTCGGCTTCGCCGGCGACCCGTTCGCGCTCCTCGGGCTTCAGCAGGCCCGACAGGGCGGCCTTGATGTCGTCGATGGCGTCGTAGATCACGCGGTAGAGCCGGACGTCGACGCCTTCCTTCTCGGCGAGCTCGCGCGTCGTGGCGTCGGGCCGGACGTTGAACCCCACGATGATCGCGTCCGAGGCCATCGCGAGGGTGACGTCGTCCTGGGTGATACCGCCGACGGCGCCCCGCACGATCTGGACCCTGACCTCCTCCTGCGGCAGCTTCAGCAGCGAGTCGGTGAGCGCCTGCAGCGAGCCCTGCACGTCGGCCTTCACGATGATCACGAGGTCGACCACCTCGGATCGCTCGACCTGCCGCATGAGGTCCTCGAGGGTGCGGCGCCGGCTCGTGACGAGCTCGGCGGCCCGCGCACGTGCCTCCCGCTCCTCGGCGATGTGGCGCGCCTCACGTTCGTCCTGGACCTCGCGGAAGTCGTCGCCCGCGCTGGGGACCTGGTTCCACCCGAGGATCTGCACCGGCTTGGACGGACCGGCCACGTGGACGGCCACGCCGTTCTCGTCGAGCATGGCCCGGATCCGTGCGAACGCGGTCCCGGCGACGAGGGCGTCGCCCACGTCGAGCGTGCCCTTCTGCACGAGCACCGTGGCGACGGGACCGCGGCCCTTGTCGAGGTGCGCCTCGAGCACCGTCCCGCGCGCGTGGCCGGTCGGATCGCCCTGCAGCTCCTGCAGGTCGGCGACGACGAGGATGGTGTCGAGGAGCCCCTCGAGGTTCTGGTTCGTCTTCGCGGACACGTCGACGAACTCGAAGTCACCGCCCCACTCCGAGGGAACGATCCCGTGTTCGACCATCTGCGTGCGGACCCGGTTGGGGTCGGCCTCGTCCTTGTCGACCTTGTTCACGGCGACCACGATCGGGACCTGCGCCGCCTTCGCGTGGTCGAGCGCCTCGAGCGTCTGCGGCATCACGCCGTCGTCGGCCGCCACCACGAGCACGGCGATGTCCGTGACGCTCGCCCCCCTGGCGCGCATCGCGGTGAAGGCTTCGTGCCCGGGCGTGTCGATGAACGTGATCTCGCGCTCACCCACGTGCGCCTGGTACGCGCCGATGTGCTGGGTGATGCCGCCGAACTCGCCCGCGACGACGTCGGTGGACCGGATCGCGTCCAGGAGCCTGGTCTTCCCGTGGTCCACGTGACCCATGATCGTGACGACGGGCGCACGCGGCGCGAGCGCCGCCTCGTCGATGTCGTCGACGACGTCCTCTGCCTTCAGGTCGTCCGCGATGTCGACGATCGCGACGTCGGTCCCGAACTCGGTGGCGACCAGCTTGATCGCGTCCGAGGAGAGCGAGGTCGTGGCGGTGACCATCTCGCCGGCCATGAACAGCACCTTCACGATCTCGGCGGGCGAGCGGTCGAGCTTCTCGGCGAGCGTCTGCGGGGTGGCGCCGACCACCACCTGCAGGCCTGGGGCCGCGGCGACCGGCTCCGGCTTGCGCTCGAGCCGCTTCGGCGCCGGTTTCGCCGGCGCCGCGACCGGAGCGGCGGCGGGCGCCGCGGCCGGAGCCGGGGCGGCCGGCTTGGCGGCGGCCGGCTTCGCGGCGGGCTTGCGCTTGCGCGGCGTGGGCGGTGGCTCGAGCACCTCGCGGGGCTTGGCCGGCTTCGCCGTGGCCTTGCCGCCCGACGCCCGCAGGCGCGGGACGAGGTCGTCGGGAACGCTCGAGGAGGCGGACTTGCCCTCCGCCCCCATCTGCCCGAGCGCCGCCAACAGTTCCTTGCTGGTGACGCCCAATTCCTTGGCCAGTTCGTGGACCCTCACGCGTCTCCTTCGATCATCATCCGTAGCCTACCGACTTCATCTTCGGCCAGATCCGCCCGCAACGCTCTGGCCAGCGTGTTCCGCGCCAGCGCCCGATCCAGGCACGCCGCCGAGCGGTGCACGTACGCCCCCCGGCCGGGTGCGGCGCCGGTGGGATCGACCCTGCCCCCCGTCGCCGTCCGGACCACGCGCACGAGCGCGCCCTTGTGCGCCGAGGCCCGGCACCCCACGCAGGTCCGTGTGGGGCCGGCCGCCACCTAGCCCTCCGCTGGGGCCTCCGCGTCGGCGTCGGCGGACGGCGCTGGTTCGACCGCCGCGGCCTCGGCCGCCTGGGCCGGCTCGGGCTCGGGGACCGGCTCGGGCTCGGGGACCGGCTCGGACGGGGGGACGGGCGCGGGCTCGGGGGCCGCGTCAGGCACCGGCGCGGTCTCGGGCGGGGCGGCGGCCTGCGTCTCGGACTTGATGTCGATCCGCCACCCGGTCAGCCGCGCCGCCAGCCGGGCGTTCTGCCCTTCCTTCCCGATCGCCAGCGAGAGCTGGTAGTCGGGGACCACGACCTGCGCCGTCTGGGTGTCCGGGTCGGTGATGACCTCCTTCACCTTCGCCGGCTGCAGCGCGTTCGCCACGAGCTCGCTCGGGTTGTCCGACCAGGGGACCACGTCGATCTTCTCGCCGCGCAGCTCGGTGACCACGTTGCGGACGCGCGACCCCTTCGGACCGACGCAGGCGCCCACGGGGTCGACCGCGGGCTCGTTCGACCACACCGCGATCTTCGAGCGGTGCCCCGGCTCGCGAGCCACGCCACGGATCTCGACCACGCCGTCCTCGATCTCGGGGACCTCGAACTCGAACAGCTTCTTTAGCAGACCCGGGTGCGTGCGTGAGACGACGATCTGCGGGCCCTTCACGCCGCGACGCACCTCGGTGATGAAGGCCTTCAGGCGCTCGCCGCTGCGGTAGGGCTCGGAGGGGACCTGTTCGGCCTGCGGCAGCAACGCCTCGACCTTGCCCAGGTCGAGGAGCGTGTAGCGGCGCTCCGACTGCTGGACGATGCCCGTGACGACGTCGCCTTCACGTCCGGCGAACTCCTCGTACGTCATCTCCCGCTCCGCGTCGCGGAGCTTCTGGAAGATCACCTGCTTCGCCGTCTGGGCGCCGATCCGACCCATGAAGTCGTCGGTGACCTCGACCTCTGCTTCGCCGCGGACCTCCATCACGAGGGACTCGCCGTCCTCGGCGTCGACCTCCTCGAGGTCCTGCTTGAACATGCGCATCTCGCCGGAGTCGGCGTCAATCTCGGCCCGGAAGCCCACGAAGTCGTCGTCCGCCGTGGGGTTCTCCTGCTTCCAGTGCGCTTTGTACGCCGAGGCCATGGCCTCCTGCAGCCCCTCGAGGATGATCTCGAACGGGATGCCTTTCTCCCGCGCCAGCTCGCGGGAGGCGGCGATCATCTCTGCGGTGTTCATCGTGCCGTCCCCTTCAACTCGGCGGCCCAGTCCGCGACCGTGCGCGCCGAGGCCACGTCGGACAGCGGCACGCGCACCGAGGCGCCGTCCACGTCGACGGTGATGGACTCGTCGTCGGCTCCGACGAGGGTGCCGACGAGCACCTGCGCGCCCGAGCCCTCCTCGGTGATCTTCACCTTCACCTGCTCACCCCGTGCCCGGCGGTACTGCGCGGGGGTCTTCAGCGGCCGCTCGATGCCCGGCGAGCTGACCTCCAGCTCGTAGCGGCCCGTACCGAGATCCTCGAGGTCGAGCCGCCGGGAGATCCGCGCCGCGACCTCGGCGACGGCCTCCAGGTCGACCCCGCCGTCGCGGTCGATCGTGACGCGCAGGACCGTCCGTCCGCGGCCCCCGCCGCGGTGATCGACCTCCGCGAGCTCGAAGCCGGCGTCCTCGACGACGGGCCGGATCAGCGCCTCGACGTCCATCGGATCGACCAACCCCCTCGATACAAAAGGTGGGCTCGCGCCCACCTCCGGCTCGTGCACCAGTGACCTGTACGAGCGTCAGTATAGACGAGGCCCCCGTTGACGCGACGCGCGGCGCCGTGCCACCATCGCCGCCGGATGCGGACGTACGGCCGGACCTGGTGGTGGCGCGAGGGCTCGTGGAGCCCGGCGTCGCCGCGGACCTGACCCGGCGAGCCGACGATCCGCCCACGAGCCCCGGACCCAGGTCCGGGGCTTCGCTACGTCCGGAGGCGAGATGGACCTGCAGGAACGACCCACCCGCGCGGCGTTCGACGACCTCGCGGCCGCCTGGCCACTCGTGCCCGTGTGGACCGAGCTGCTCGCCGACGTCGCGACCCCGGTCGCGCTCTACGGCGCGGTGGCGGGTGAGGGGCCGGGGATCCTGCTCGAGTCGGTCGAACGCTCCGAGCGGTGGGGGCGGTACTCGTTCGTGGCCGGCGACCCGGCCGCCGTCGTCGTGGTGGACGCGGACGGCGTCCGGCTCGACGACGTGCGGCGACCGCTGCCCGCCGCGCCCGGCGACGGGGACGCGCGGGCGTCGCTGACGGCGTTCGCGCACGCGCTCCGCGCCCCGCGCACGCCCGACCTCCCGCCGCTCACCGGGGGGCTCATGGGGTGCCTCGCGTACGAGGCGGCCTCGCTCCTCGACGGCCACCCGGTCCCCCACCGCGACGATGCGCCGTGCCCCCCGATCACGTTGCTCGTGATCGACCGCGCCGTGGTGTTCGATCACTGGCGGCAACGCCTCGTCCTCGTCGCGCACGCACCCGCGGAAGGCTACGACGACGCCGTGGCCGCGCTGCACAGGCTCGCCGAGGCGGTCGCGGGCGCCCCGCCGCTGCCGTTGCTGCAGATGGACGACGCCGCGACCGGCGCGCCGGGCGAACCCAACATGCCCGACGAGCACTACCGAGGGATGGTCGCGACGTTCCAGGAGCACATCCTCGCGGGCGACATCTTCCAAGGCGTGCCGTCGCGCCGCCTGGCCTTCCCCGCCGCCGACGGGGCCTTCCCGATCTACCGGCGGCTGCGGGTCACGAACCCCGCGCCGTACATGTTCTTCCTGCGGGCCGGCGAGCTGGAGCTCGCGGGATCGTCGCCCGAACCGCTCGTCCGTGTCGAAGGCCGCCGGGTCTCGACCCGCCCGATCGCCGGCACGCGCCCCCGGGGCGCCACCGAGGTCAGCGACCGCCTGCTCGAGCACGAGCTGCTCGCCGACCCGAAGGAGCGGGCCGAACACGCGATGCTGGTGGATCTCGCCCGCAACGACCTCGGGCGGGTCTGCGCGCCCGGCTCGGTCGTCCCGACCGAGCTCATGCTCGTGGAGCGGTTCTCCAAGGTGATGCACATCGTCTCGACCGTCGAGGGTGACCTGCGCGAGGACGTCCATCCGTTGGACGCCCTCGCGGTCACGTTCCCGGCGGGCACCGTGACCGGGGCGCCGAAGCGCCGCGCGATGGAGCTGATCGCCGACCACGAACCGACCGCCCGCGGCGCCTACGCGGGCGCCGTCGGGTACCTGACGTTCGCGGGCGACCTCGACTTCTGCCTCACGATCCGCACCGCCCAGATCGTCGGGGGCGTGGCCACGGTCCAGGCCGGCGCCGGTGTCGTCTACGACTCCGACCCCGAGACCGAGCTCCGCGAGACCACGGCCAAGGCGGCGGCGTTGCTCCCCGCGATCGCGCCGACGATGGAGCCGACCCGATGATCCTCGTCATCGACCACTACGACTCGTTCACCTACAACCTCGTGCAGCTCGTCGAGTCCCTCGGTCATCCGACCACCGTCGTGCGGTCGGACGAACGCTCCGCCGCGGATCTGGTGGCGAGCGGCCCCGACGGCGTGATCCTCTCCCCGGGGCCGGGCCATCCGCGCGACGCCGGGTGCTTCACCGCCGTGCTCGACCTGCTGCCCGACGAGACCCCGCTCCTGGGCGTCTGCCTGGGGCACCAAGCGCTGGGTCTCGAGGCCGGGGGCACGGTGGATCGCGCCACCCCCGTGCACGGCAAGGCGTCGCTCGTGTTCCACGAGGGCCGGGGCATCCTGGCGGGCGTCGGCGTCCCGTTCGAGGCGGGTCGCTACCACTCGCTCGTGGTCGAGCGCGACGACCTCCCCGCCGACCTCGAGCTCACGGCATGGACCGAGGACGGCCTCGTGATGGGGGCCCAGCATCGTGAGCTCCCCCGGTTCGGCGTGCAGTTCCACCCCGAGAGCATCCTGACCCCCGAGGGCCCGAGGATCGTCGAGAACTTCCTCGCCCTGACCGGCTAGGGCGCGGGGCAGCCAGCGCCGTAGGCGAACGCCGCCGACCCGCTCGTGACCCGGCATCGCCGCGCGTCCACGGCCTGGAACGCGCCGGCCGGGATCTGCTTCAGCTGGTCGAGCAGGGAGTTCGTCCACGCGTCGTCGACGGTGCCCTGGAAGAACCAGTCCGATCCGTTGTCCGCCACGATGAGGCCGTACGTCTTGAACGCGCGCAGGATCACCCTGGCGTCGGCGTCGAACCCCTGCATCGGGAAGTTGCTCCGCAGCCGGAAGCGAGCGCCCATCGGGGGGCACGTGGGCCGGCCGGTCGAGGTCGAGTGCCGCGCCGGCCACAGGTAGCGGTCGGCCGTGCAGGCGACCGTCATGCGGATCGCGTGGTCCACGAGCCCGGCCTCGACCTCGTCGGGCCGCAGTAGCCCCGCGAAGATCGACAGGCCGGCCGCGTCGGCGCTCGTCCACCCGGCGGGACGCAGGTCGTTCGCGTCGGGCCCCTCGAGCGCGAAGATCGCGCCGCTCCCGGCCCGGAGCTGAGCGCGGTTGACGGCGAACAGCTCGTACAGGCTGCAATCGCTCTCGTCGATCATGATCGCGTGCGCGTCCGAGCCGCCTTCGATCCGGACGTCGGGCCCGAACGGGTACGGACCGGCGTCGCTCTCGCCGGCGTAGGTGAACTGGAACGTCTCGAGATCGTGGCCGGCGCCGACGACGTCGTAGGGGATCCCGTACGACGGCGGGCCGAAGTCCGGATGCAGTGAAGTCCCCCCGGCGTGGGACGTGCGCTTCCAATCCTGGGCGCGGGGGTGCACGGGGAGCCCGCGGACGTCCAGGTGCCACGCGTTGTCGGCGGGGAACACCTCGCAGCCGCTTCCGGGCTCGACCGCGCTCGTCGCGGGCGCCAGGACCAGGCAGAGCGCGAGGGCCACGGAGGCCGCGAGGGGACGGGGTCGCGCGGTCACCTGGTCGTCATCGGCACCGGAGCCCGCTACGGTTGAGCGCCGTGGCCCACGCCGACCCGCCGCCCGCGCGCGTCCGAACCAGGACGGGCGACCTCCTCGACCGCGCGCCGATGGCGATGCTCGTGGTGCTCGTGGGCCTGCGCGTGCTGACCGTGGGCCTGCTCGCCACCGACATCATCCGGCACGACGTGCAGGATCCCGACGCGCAGCGCGCCCAGCGGATCGTCACGTCCCCCGCCACCCCCTACCGGGACTTCCCCGTCGAGTACATGCCGCTCGAGACGCTCGTCCTGCACGGGGTCGTCGGTCCGACGCTGGATGTGACCGTCGTCCGGTACGCGGTGCTCGCCCTGGTCGCCGACCTCGCCGCGGCGGTCGGCATCGCCTGGGGGTGGCGCCGGCGCGACGCGCTGCTGTACCTGCTGATCGGCACGCCCCTCCTGGCCTTCGGTTACCAGCGGTTCGACTACGTCCCGATCGCGTTCGCCGTCTGGGCGATGGCGATCCTCCTCCGTCGCGGCGACGACCCGCGCGCGGGGGTGGCCTTCGGACTGGCGATCCTCGCGAAGCTCTGGCCGGTCGTCCTGCTGCCGGTCCTCGTCCTGCGCCGGGCGCGCCGCGCGATGGTCGGCGCCCTCATCCTCGGCGTCGCCGGGCTCGCCTGGGTGGCGATCTCGGGCCCGAAGGCGCCGTTCCAGGTGATCTCCTTCCGCGGGGCGACCGGGTGGGCGATCGAGAGCACCGTGGGGAACCTCGTGTGGATCGTGACCGGGGGCCAGATCTACCCGCAGGCGGGCGCGGCGCGGATCGGCGACGCGCCCTCGTGGGCGAAGGGCGTGCTGCTCCTGATCCTCCTCGCCGGCCTGATCCTGATCTGGCGCCGTGCCCACCGGGAGGACCGCACGCTCTCGGGGAGCGCTTCGCTCGCGGCCGTCCTCGCGCTCCTGGTCGGCTCCCCGCTGTTCTCCACCCAGTACGTCGCGTGGCTGACGCCGTGGGCCGCCCTCGCGTTCGCCGCGGACGACCGGGACGCGCGCCGCATGGCCGTCCTCGCGATCACGGCGGTCGCGATCACCGGCATGATCCACGCGTCGTACCTCACGCGCTCCCCCCTCACGAACGTGACGGAGAAGTACGGGCTCCTCGCGCGGAACGTGCTGTGCGTGCTCGCGGTCGGCGGCTGGCTCCTCACGTGCGTCCGACAGGAACTCGAGCTGCGCCGCTCGGCGGCGACGGCGGCGGCCGGCTAGTCGGTCTCGCCGGCGGCGAGCTTGTCCGCGGCCACCCGGCGGGCCTCCACCAGCAGCCGGTCGACGAGCTCGGCCTCGGGCACCTTCGCCACGACCTCGCCTTTGACGACGATGAACCCGAGCCCCGCACCGCTGGCGATGCCGACGTCGGCCTCCCGCGCCTCCCCGGGACCGTTCACGACGCACCCCATCACCGCCACGCGCATCGGCACCGGGAACTTCTCCCGCTCGATCGCCGCGTTCACCTGCCTCGTCAACGCGAGCACGTCGACCTCGGCCCGGCCGCAGGAGGGGCACGCCACCAGGTCGAGGCCGCGGCGGCGCAGGCCGAGCGACTGCAGGATCGCGTTGCCCACCTTGACCTCCTCGACCGGGTCGTCGGTGAGGGAGACGCGGATGGTGTCGCCGATGCCCTCGGCCAGGAGCGCCCCGATGCCCACGGCGCTCTTCACCCCGCCGATCGGCATCGGTCCGGCCTCCGTGACGCCCAGGTGCAGCGGGTAGTCGCACTTCTCGGCGAGCTGGCGGTACGACTCGATCATCACGCGGGGGTTCGAGTGCTTCACGGAGATCTTGATGTCGGTGAAGTCCTCGTCCTCGAGGATCCTCGCCTCGTCGAGGGCGGACTCGACGAGCGCCTCGGGCGTGGGCGAGCCGTACTTCTCCAGGAGGTCCTTCTCGAGGGACCCCGCGTTGACGCCGATCCGGATGGGGACGCCGCGGTCCTTCGCCTCGCGAGCGATCAGCCGGACCTTGTCCTGGTACCGGATGTTGCCGGGGTTGATCCGCAATCCCTGGACGCCCGCCTCGAGCGCGGCCATCGCGTACTTCCACTGGAAGTGGATGTCGGCCACGACCGGCACGGTGGACTTCGCGGCGATCGCGACCAGTGCCTCGGCGTCCTCCCAGTGCGGGACGGCCACGCGGACGATGTCGACGCCCGCGGCGACGAGGGTGGCGATCTGCTGCAGGGTGGCGTTGATGTCGGCCGTCTTCGTCGTCGTCATCGACTGGACGCTGACGGGCGCATCGCCGCCGACCGCGATGCGGCCGACGTGCAGCTGGCGGGTGATCCGTCGTGCCATCCGCTCCCAGTCTCTCAGCTGCCGAACACGTGGAACGTGATGCGCCGGTCCTTCGGCTCATCCATCTCGAAGAAGATGAGGCGCTGCCAGGTGCCGAGCCCGGGCGCCCCCGCAACGACCGGGATCGCGTGAGAGGTGGCCGACAGCAGCATCGCCTTCACGTGAGCGTGGCCGTTCGCGCGCTCGTCCTCGTGCATGTTCTGGGTGCGGATCGCGAAGTCGTCGTGTTCGTAGTACACGTCGGCGTCGGGGATCATCCCCGTGACGCGGCGGCGGAAGTCAGCCAGCGCACCGTCTTCCCACTCGTTGATGAGCAGGGCGCACGTGGTGTGCTCGCAGAAGGCGATGACCGCGCCGTCGGTCACCCCGGCGTCCTTGATCGCCCGCTCGAGGTCCTCGGTCAGGTCGAGGTAGGCGTACCGCTCGGACGCGGCGATGGTCACGGTGGTGGTCGCGGACTTCACTCGGTCCCTCCTACGGGGTCGGTCGCCACGGGAAGATCGAACGAGAAGACGCTGCCCCGGCCGGGTTCGCTCGTGGCCTGGATCTGGCCGCCGTGGGCCTCGACGACCGACCGGGCGATGGCCAGCCCGATGCCGGTCCCGCCGTCCTGGCGGGCGCGGGCCGGGTCGACGCGGTAGAACCGCTCGAAGACGCGCGGCAGGTCCTCGGGATCGATGCCGATGCCGGTGTCGGCCACGCTCACGTGGACCGCACCGTTCACCCGGTGCGCCTCGATCGTGATGGTGCCGCCCCCCGGCGTGGCGCGCACGGCGTTGTCGACGAGGTTGTACAGCACCTGGTGGACCCGCTCGGGGTCGGCGTCGACCGGCGGCAGGTCCTCGTCGAAGTCGCGCTCGATCGCGCCGTGCTCCTCGCCGCGGACCTCGATCTCGGAGATCACGCGGGCCACGAGCGCGTCCAGCGGCACCAGCTCGCGCTGCAGCGGGACCTCCCCCGACTGGAGCTTCGACAGGTCGAGGAGCTGCTCCACGAGTCGGCCGAGACGCTCGCTCTGCTGCAGCATCACCTCCAGCGTCGCGCGGTCGGGCTCCTCGACGCCGTCGAGCAGGTTCTCGAGGTGCGCGCGGATCGCGGCGATCGGCGTCTTCAACTCGTGCGAGACGTTCGCCACGAGCTCGCGGCGGCTGAGCTCGATCGTCTCGAGCTCGGCGCTCATCCGGTTGAACGCGTGGGCGAGCTGGCCGACCTCGTCCATGCTCCGCGCCGCGACCCGGTTCGAGTAGTCACCGGTCTCCATCCGCTGGGCGGCCGCGGCCATGTCGCGCAGCGGCTGCGTCATCCCCCGCGCGACGAAGCGCGCCATCAGCAGGGCGATGGCGCCGGCGACGGTGCCGGCCAGCAGGAACTGCCACCACACGCTCTGGAGGAAACCGAGGGTCGCCGAGATCCGTCCCAGGCTCCCGCGTGACGGGGAGTTCCGCAGCGCGACGACCCATCCGCCGGCGTCATCGGGCAGGGCCGCGTAGCTGACCCGTCCCACGACCCCCCAGTGCGGGACCTGGTCGTCGAACACGGGCGCCTCCACGCCGAGGTCGGCTCCCAGCACCCGCTCGACGCCGAGCGGGCTGCGGAGGACGACCATCGTCTCGCCGGGGACGCCGGACTCGGGGTCCTCGACGAAGGTGCGCGCGATGCCGAGCAGACGGATGGCCTCGGTCTTGCTGGGCGAGTCCCGCAACGCGAACCCGATGATGAGGTAGGAGATGAGCAGGGTGACGACGACCGCGAGCACGATGACCGATCCGAGCTTCGCGCGGATGGTCGGCAGCTTCTCGAGCGGCCGCATCGCCATGGGTCACTCCTTGAAGGCGTACCCGACACCGTGGACGGTGCGGATGAAACGCGGCTCGTTGCCGTCTTCGCCGAGCTTGCGACGGATCCTGGCCACGTGGGAGTCGACCACCCGCCCCCCCGCGTAGTCCCGGTACCCCCACACCCGGTCCATCAGCTGGTCCCGGGCGAGGACGACCCCGGGTTCGCGCGCCAGGACGAGCAGGATCTCGAACTCGAGGGGCGTGAGGCCGATCTCCTCGTCGTCGACCGTGACGATGCGGCGCTGCGGATCGATCATCAGCCCGTTGCGATCGATCGGGCCGTCCTCGGCCGGCGTGACGCCCTGGATGCGCTCGACGCGACGCAGGATCGCCTTCACCCGCACGACCAGCTCGCGCAGGCTGAACGGCTTCGTGAGGTAATCGTCGGCCCCGACGGCGAACCCGGCGACCTTGTCGGCCTCCTCGGTCTTGGCCGTGAGCATCAGCACCGGGGTCCATCGATCGTGCTGGATCGCCTTGCAGACCTCGAGCCCGTCCATCCCCGGGAGCATCAGATCGAGCACCACGAGGTCGGGGTGCTCCGCGGCGTGAACCTCGATCGCACGCGGTCCGTCCCCGGCCACGAGGACGCGGTACCCCTCGGAGGAGAGCCGCGCCCGGACCGCCTCGGCGATCGCCTCCTCGTCGTCGACGACGAGGATCGTCTGTTCGGTCATGGCGGGATGCTACCCGGCGCGGGGTCGGCGGCCGATGGCGCGGGTGTGGAGACTTCGTGACGCACGGACGCGCGAACCCGCAGGTCAGGGACCAGGGACGGGTTTCGTGACGTCGAGGGTCACGTTCGCGAGGGTGAACAACACGAGGAAGGCGAGCACCGACACCGACACGGGGATGAGCTTGCGCATATCGACGGGACGACCGCGGACCCTCTCGATCAGCAGCACCGCGAGGTGCCCGCCGTCCAACGGCGGCAGCGGGATCAGGTTGATGATCCCGATGAACAGCACGACGTAGGCGAACGTGAAGAGCACGTCGGCCCAGGCGCCCTGCTCGCCGAGCGTCCCCACGGTCTGCCCGATCCCGACGACCGACACGGAGTCGGTCTGGGCGCGCGGCTCGTCGGTGAACAGCAGCGCGCCGGTCCGCACGATCCCCTGCGGTCCGAAGATCCGGCCGATCTGCTGGAACGACTGGACGGTGAGGGCGCGCACCTCGTCGACGCCTTGCACGAGGGCGGCCACCACCCCGGGGCTCACGCGCTTCGTCGGCGACACCGTGACGCCGATCCGCCCGAACACCTGGTCGCCCTCATCCACCCGCGTAGGGGTGACCTCCAGCTCGAGGGTCTCGTCGCCGCGCTCGATCGTGACGTCGATCGGCCGGTCGACCGATCCGGAGAAGAGCGCGGTGATCTCCTCGCTGCTCGGTGTCTCCACGTCGCCGATCCGCACGAGCACGTCGCCGGGCAGGAGCCCCGCCGCCGCGGCGGGCGAGGGGTCCTCGCCGATCTGGGTGGCCACGGACGACAGCTGCCATGGGGCGGCCGGGTCGGGCTCCCCCACCGCGTAGAAGAGGATCGCGAACAGGAGCGCGGCCACCACGAAATGCGACAGCGGGCCGCACGCGATCACGACGGCGCGCTGCCACACCGGCTTCGCGTAGTACGCCCGGTCCTCGTCACCCGGCGGGACGTCGTCGATCAGCGGGTTCATCCCCGCGATCTTCACGTAGCCGCCCGCCGGGATCGCCTTCACGCCGTACTCGATCTCACCCCGGTGGAACGACCAGAGCTTGGGCCCGAACCCGACGAAGTACTCGAGGACGCGGAACCCGAACCTCCGCGCCGGCAGGTAGTGCCCGAACTCGTGGATCATCACGATGAGGAGGATGCCGAGGAAGAACACCACGATGGTGCCGACGAACCCCACGGGCTAGCGCTCCTCGGCGATCTCGGCGGCGCGCTGGCGCGCCCACCCGTCGGCCCGCTCGATGTTGACGACCGACACGACCGAGGCCGGCTCGTGTTCGTCCACGACCGTCTGGACGGTTTCGACGATCCGGGTGAGCGGGATCTTGCCCTCGAGGAACGCCATGACGGCCACCTCGTTCGCGGCGTTCATGACGGCCGGGAACGTCATGCCGAGACCCCCGACCCGGTAGGCGAGGTCGACGGCGGGGAACGCCTCGCGGTCGATCGGCTCGAACGTCAGCGGGCGCTCCGTCAGCGGGACGGGCTCGACACCGCTCGGGAGACGCTCGGGCCATGCCAGCGCGAGTTGGATCGGCAGCCGCATGTCGGCGGTCGCCATCTCGGCCCGGAGCGACCCGTCGCGGAACTCCGCCATCGCGTGCACGACCCCCTCGGGGTGGATGAGGACGTGGATCTGGGAGTACTCGAGGTCGAACAGGTAGTGCGCCTCGATCACCTCGAGGCCCTTGTTCATCAGCGTGGCCGAGTCGATCGTGATCTTCGGGCCCATCGTCCACACGGGGTGCTGGAGGGCCTCCTTCACCGACGCCCGCGCTAGCTCGGCGCGCGTCCATCCCCGGAACGGACCGCCGGAGCCCGTGATCACCACGCGCTTGAGGTCCTCACGCCGCTCGTGGCGCATCGCCATCGCGAGCGCGGCGTGCTCGGAATCCACGGGCAGCAGTCGCTCGGGCTCGCCCTTGACGAGGTCCATCACGAGCTCGCCGCCGACGACGAGGGATTCCTTGTTGGCGAGCGCCAGGGTCTTGCCGGCCTGCAGGGCGGCGAGCGTGGGCCCGAGCCCGGCCGAGCCCACGAGCGCGTTCACGACGAAGTCGCTCTCGGTCTCGCGGGCGAGCGTCTCGGTGGCGTCGGGGCCGACGATGAGCTCCACGCCCTTCACGGCGCCGAGCTTCGCGCCGACGTCGCGGGCGGCGTCCTCGTCGGCGATCGCCACGAACGGCGGGAGGAACTCGCGCACCTGACCGACGAGGAGATCCTGGTTCGCGCCAGCGGCCGACAGGCCGACGACCTTGAACCGGTCGGCGTGGTGGCGCACCACGTCCAACGCCTGGGTCCCGATGGACCCCGTCGACCCGAGGATCGTCAGCGGTCTCATGGCGCACAGGGTACCCCGACCCGGGGCCAACGCCGCAGATGGGAGCCGGTCGTTACAGGATCACACGGAGCAGCAGGTACGCCGCCGGCGCCACGAACAGGAGGGAGTCGATCCGGTCGAGGACGCCGCCGTGTCCGGGCAGCACGCTGCCCATGTCCTTGACGCCCAGATCGCGTTTGACCAGCGACTCGGCCAGGTCGCCCAGCGTGGCGGCGATGGAGATCACGACGGCCAGGAGCAGCGCCCCGAGCCGGTCGTCGTTGAGCACCGTGATGAACGAGGGCACGAGCGCGACGCTCAGGACGACGGTGACCAGCGTGGCACCGATGAGGCCCTCGATGGACTTCTTCGGGCTCACGTTCGGCGCCAGCGCCCGCTGGAAGAAGGAGCCGCCCCAGACCGACCCGATCAGGAACGCGGCCGTGTCGAAGACGAAGGTCAGCCCGATCGCGGCGATCACGAGGGCCGATCCGTCGGGCAGATCGAGCATCGCCACGAGGTAGGCCCCGAGCAGCGGGATCCACGCCATGTTGAGGACGGTCAGACCGAGGTTCTCGAGCACCTGGTTGCGGACGGCGGCGGGGACGGCCATGAACCACACGAACGTCGCGATGACCCCGAGCGCGAACATCGCCGGGATCGCGGCCTCCCCCTGCACGGCGGCGCCGATCATCATGAGGGCCCCGCCCACCAGGCCCACCGCGGTGGCGGGCTGGTGATGGTGGTGAACCATCACGCCGAACAGCTCGCCCTGGGCCACCAGGATCGCCAGCACGGCGACGACCGCGAAGGCCGTCTCGCCGATCAGGAGCGACCCGACCGCGACGATCGCCAGGATCAGCCCGGTCAGGAAGGCGGCGGGGACGTCGCGGTCCCCGGCGCCCCCGCGGCGGTCGACCTCGGCACCGACCTCGACCGCGGCGACGTCCTGCCACGAGGGTCCCGTCGTGCCCTCGGCGCCCACCACGACGGTCCGCGGCGGCTCCTGCGGATCGTGGAGATCGGCGAGGATGTCCTCCTCGACATCGTCGGCGCCGAGGTCGGCGAGCAGGTCGGACCCCTCGTCCTCCACGATCTCGATCGGCGCGGTCTCGTACGTCGTGGGGTCGGCGGCGAAATGCTGCGCGGCCGCCTCGAGGTCGTCCTCGCTCGGCGCGTCATCGAACGAGACCTCGACGACCTCCTCCACGGGGGCGTCCGCGACCTGATCGTCGTCCTCGAAGAGCGAGGCGAGGTCCGCCGCCGGCGCGGCGGGCGCGTCCTCCGCCGGCGCGGACCCCGCATCGAGCTCGTCGTCGACGGTGATCGGGGCGATCTCGAAGTCCTCGTCCGCGGGCTCGGGCGCCGGGTCGATGGGAGGGAGCGTCGCCGGGGCATCCGAGGGGCCCTCGGCGGTCGTCGTCTGCACCTCGACGTGCTCCTCCGAGGGCTGGCGGCCCTGCGGCTCGTCGTCGTCGTCCCAGTCGACGTCGCGGATGGGGGCGAAGAACTTGTCGAGGTCCTCGAAGAGCTCGTCGCCGTCGCGCTCGTCCGGCATCGCCTAGACCTCCATCAGTTCCTGTTCCTTGTGGCCTTGGATCTGGTCGATCCCGGCCACGTGGGCGTCCGTGAGCTTCTGGAGCTCCTTCTCGGCCCGCACGAGGTCATCTTGGGAGATGGAACCTTCCTTCTCAAGCTTCTCCATCTCGTCCTTCGCGTGGCGGCGGACGTTCCGCACCGCGATCCGGCCCTCCTCGGCCCGCGCGTGCACCTGCTTGACCAGCTCACGCCGGCGCTCCTCGGTGAGCGGCGGGAAGGCCAAGCGGATCACGTTCCCGTCGTTGCTCGGCGTGATGCCGAGGTCGCTCGATTGGATCGCCTTCTCGATCGCGCCGAGCGCGGTCTTGTCGAACGGCTGGACCTGCAGCAACCGCGGTTCGGGCACGCTGGTGCTCGCCAGCTGGTTCAGCGGGACCGGCGTGCCGTAGTACTCGACCGTGACGCGGCTGAGCACCGCGGGGGTGGCGCGGCCGGTCCGGATGCTGCCGAGCTCCTCCTTCAGGTGGGCGACCGCCTGTTCCATCTTGTGGGCCGCCTCCTGCATCGTCGAGGCCGTGGTCATGCGCTCCCTCCGTGGACGACGGTGCCGATGGGCTCGCCCATGACCACCCGGCGGATGTTCCCCTCCTGGCGCAGGTCGAACACGATGATCGGCAGCTTGTTCTCCATGCAGAGCGACACGGCCGTCGCGTCCATCACGCGGTACCCCTCGCGGAGGAAGTCCCCGTACTCGAGCGTGTCGAACCGGGTCGCGGTCGAGTCCACGTGGGGGTCGGCCGTGTAGACACCGTCCACCTTCGTGCCCTTCAGCAGCGCGTCCGCATCGATCTCGAGGGCGCGTTGGGCCGCGCACGTGTCGGTCGAGAAGTACGGGACGCCCAGCCCCGCTGCGAAGATGACGACCCGCCCCTTCTCGAGGTGACGGATCGCCCTCAGCGGGACGAAGGGCTCGGCGATCTGGCTCATCGCGATCGCGGTCTGCACGCGCGTGGGGACGTGGATCTTCTCCAGCGCATCCTGCAGCGCGAGCGCGTTCATCACGGTCGCGAGCATGCCCATGTAGTCGGCGCGGTTGCGCTCGATCCCGGGCGCCTGGCGGCCGCGCCAGATGTTCCCGCCTCCGACGACGACCGCCGGCTGGATCCCGAGATCGACGACCTCGGCGAGCTGGCGCGCGACGAGCGACGTGGCGTCGGCGCTGATGCCGCTGCCGCCCTCGGCGGCGAACGCCTCGCCCGAGAGCTTCAGCAGGACCCGGTGGTGGCTGGGTCGCGCCGCCGTGTCGCCCATGCGATCGGTCCGTTCCTCCCTCGCCGGCCCGCGGGGCCGTCGGCCAGCAGCTTACTTACTCGGCCGCCTCGCCGAGCTTGTACCGGACGAAGCGCGTCACGATGACCTTCTCACCGGTCTTGGCGCTCACCTCGTCGAGGTACTGCTGGATCGTCTTCGCGTCGTCCTTCACGTACGGCTGGTCGAGCAGGACGTGGTCGCGCACGAAGGACTCGAGCTTGCCCTCGACGATCTTCTCGACGACGGGGTCGGGTTTGCCGGTCTCGCGCGCCTGCGCCTCCGCGATCCGACGCTCGTCGTCGAGCGTCTCCTGCGGGATGTCGTCGCGCGTGAGCCAGCGCGGGGCCGCGGGGCTCGCCACGTGCAGCGCCAGGTCCGCCGCGAGCTGCTGGAACTCGTCCGTGTTCGCCACGAAGTCGGTCTCGCAGTTGACCTCGACGAGCGCGGCCACGGTCTTGTTGAAGTGCACGTAGGAGCCGATGACGCCCTGGTCGGCGCTGCGGCCGGCCCGCTTCGCCACGCTCGCGAGACCCTTCTCACGGAGGATCTCCTTGGCGCGCTCCATGTCGCCGTCCGCCTCGGTCAGGGCGGCCTTGCAGTCCATCATCCCCGCGGCGGTCGCGTCGCGGAGCTCCTTCACCATCGCTGCGGTGATCTCTGCCATGTCGGTTCAGCTCGCTTCGGTGGTCTCGGTCGTCGCAGCGGTGTCGGCCGCCGCTGCGGTCTCGGTCGTCGCGGTGGTCTCGGTCGGAACGTCGGCGGCCTCGGTCATCGGCGTCGCCGCGTCGGCGGCGGGCTCGGTCTCGAGCGCGATCTCGGGCTCCTCGCCCGTCGCCGCCTCCGGCGCATCGGGCTCGAAGACGGTGCTCGCCGCGATCACGGCGGCCTCCTCGGCCGACGGCGTCTCGTCGACGGCCGCCGGTGCGGCCTGGGGCCGCGGTCCCGAGGCGGCGCGGGGCGTCGGCGCGGTCACGCGCTCGACGGCCTCCTCCTTGGCCATGCCGTAGCCCTCGGCGAGGGCGTCGGCGAGCACGCGGGTGACCAGGCTGACGGCGCGGATCGCGTCATCGTTGCCGGGGATCACGTAGTCGACCTCGTCGGGATCGCAGTTGGTGTCGACGATCGCGATCACGGGGATGCCGAGCCTGCGGGCCTCCGTGACGGCGATGTGTTCCTTCTTCGTGTCGACCACGAAGACGGCGTCCGGCAGGCGCTCGAGGGTCGCGATGCCGCCGAGGTTGCGCTCGAGCTTCTCGCGCTCGTGGCGCAGGCGGATCGCCTCCTTCTTGAGCAGCCGATCCATCGCGCCGGACTCCTCCATCTCACCGAGCTCGCGCAGGCGCAGCAAGCGCGTGCGCATCGTGGCGAAGTTCGTCAGCATGCCGCCGAGCCAACGGTTGTTGACGTACGGCATACCCACGCGGATCGCGTGATCCTGGACGACCTCCTGGGCCTGCTTCTTCGTCCCGACGAACAGCACGACGCCGCGGCGGCGGCCCAGCTGCTGGACGAACGCGTACGACTCCTCGAGCCCCTCGAGGGACTGCTCGAGGTCGATGATGTAGATCCCGGAACGCTCCCCGAACAGGTACCGGTTCATCTTCGGGTTCCACCGGCGGGTCTGGTGGCCGAAGTGCAGACCGGCTTCGAGGAGCTCCCGCCTGGTGACGACAGGCACGAGCTGCTCCTTCCTCGGTTGTGTCCTCCCCCCGGATCCACCCGAGCCGGCCCGCCAGCGGCGGGACCCCGGCGATCGGTCCCCGGAGGTGCGTGCTCGGCGCGTCCTGCACCGGCGTCGGGCAGTCTACCAGCGGGTTCGCGGGCTACCGACGGCGCTGCGGCGGCGCGGGCTCGGGCACGACGGACGCGACCGAGAGGTAGCGGAAGGCGAACATCGCGGCCACGGCGACGTTGAGGTAGCCGATCGCGATCACACCCGCCCATTGCGTGACCGAGGGGGTGACCCGCAGTCCCGCGCTCGGCAGGTAGGCGAGGTCGATCGCGAACATCGCGATCGTGTAGGCCACCGCGACCATCAACGTGCCCGAGGCGGGCATCCGCGAGGTCCGGATGCCGCGTTGCATCGCCGCGGGCATCCGGTGTTCCTCGTCGGCGGCGATGGCCGGGGCGTAGGCGGTGAGGTACACGGTGGCCGCGATGCCGCCCACGAACAGCAGGAACCCGATCCCGATCTGTTGCAGGACCTGGCCGAGGATCGACCCGATCAGGTAGAGCGCGAGACCCATCATGTTCGCCGTGATCATCACCGGGAGCACGTGGAGCGCGCGGCGCAGGGCCCACGTGGACGATGACCCGGTCCGCAGACGCTCGACCGCGACCGTCGTCACGAACGCGAGCAGGGCCGACCGGACGAGCAGCAGCACGAAGACCGCGGCGAGCGCGCCGCCGGCCGAGGGAGCCACGGCCGCGCTCACGAGCGTGTCCACGAACGTGCCCGGCCCGGGCCATTGGAACGCCCCGGCGAGGAAGGTGAACGGGCCCTGCGAGCCGATCGCGAGGAGGACGAGCCACTCCACGAGCACCACCGCGGGGACCAGCCCGAGGAGGATCGGCGAGGAGAACGCGACGCCGAGCCCTCGGACGTAGCTTAGCCACCCCTTCGGCATCGGGGACGCGACGGCCGGCCGCGGCTGCAGGAACGACCCCAGGAGCCCGCGCCGAGGCTCGTCTCGCGTCGGCGCCGGCGCGCGGTAGCCCTTCCCCGTGTTCGAGGAGCGCTTCTTCGGTCCCTGGCTCACGCGTCCTCCTCCTCATCGGGGAGCGGCTCGTCGTCGGGGAACGACATCGGCAGGGGCGTGCGCCGGGTCAGGAGTCGGCCGAGTCCGAAGGCCGCCAGCCCGACCACGATGGTGGCCACCGCCCACCAGAGCGCCAGGCCGCCCGGGTCGGCGGCCGTGGGGCTCTCGATCGCCACCAGCCCGGCCGCCGCATCGTGGCGGTACCCGACGACCGACACGGGCTTGGCCCCCACGGCGACGAGGGTCTCGCCGTCGGAGGCGAGCGCCCGGATCGGCCCCCCGAGCGGGCTGAACCAGATCAGGTCGCCGCCCGCGAGGTCGAACGCGCGGAGCCGGCCGTCGATCCCGCCCGTCACGACCGCGTCCCCGACGACGATCGGCGCGGCGCGGAAGACGGGGACGCCCATCGGGTGGTCCCACAGCCGGCGCCCGTTCGCCGGATCGAGCGCGTAGACCTGGCTCCCGAACGTGCCGACGTCCACGGCGAGCACCGCCGACGGGGTGGCGACGAGGGGCGACACGGGCGCCGATCCGTTCAGCCGGGCGCTCCATCGCGCCGAGCCGTCGCCGGTCTGCACGGCGTACACCGTGCGGTCGGCGAACCCGGCGTAGACGGAACCGTCCGCGATCGTGGGCGGGCCGGCGAACGGCGCCCCCGTGTCGGGGGCGAACCGCCACCGCTCACCACCGTCGGCGACCTCGAGCCCGACGAGCGCGGTCGTGGCGTCCACGGTCGCCCGCGTCGTCACCACCACGAGATCGCCCTCGGCGGCCGGCGCCACGTCGACGGCGCCGCCGACGTCGGTCGACCACGCCGTGTCGCCGGAACCCACGTCGACGGCGGTGACGGTGCCGTCGTTGGACCCGACGACCGCGAGATCGCCGAGCAGGGTCACGCCCGAACGGCTGACGTCGGGCAGGTCGACCTTCCAGCGTTGCTCCTGGTCGTCGATCCCGACCGCGACGAGGCGCGACGGCCCGGAGGCGGCGTCACCCGCGTCGGGGCTGGGGGTCGCGGTCGGGCTGGGGGTCGCGGTCGGGCTGGGGCTTGCCGTGGGCGAGGCCTGACCGGCGGGCGCCGGCGGCCCGTCGCCCCATCCTTCCGTGTACAGGAACGTGGGGTCGTCGCCACTCGCGACCGCCCCGGGGACCGACGGACCGAGGCCCTTGGGCGCCGTCCACGCCGCGCTCCCGTCCTGCATCCGCACGGCGACGACCTCTTCGGCGCCCACCGCGATCGCGAGGCCGCCCGCGATCACGGGCGCGGACAGGCCGAACCGCTCGCCGGGTCCGCCGGCCTCACCTTCGAAGGTCCACGCCTCGGCCAAGCCGGGCTGTGGCCCGGCGGCGATCCCCGGATGGGCCGCGCCGCCTTGGAACTGGGACCAATCGGTCGCCTGCGCGAGCGCCGGGGCGGCGACGACGGCCGCGGCGAGCATGACGACGATGACCAGGGCGGCGCGAGCGGGGCGCTTCACGGGCGGGCATCCTACCCGCCGCGCGTCAGACCGGCGCCAAGCGGAGCCACGCCGACGGATCGGGCATCGGCAGGTACGACATCGGATCGACGTACACGTCGTCGATCCGAACGCTGAAGTGCAGGACCGGCACGGGGCTCCCCGTGTGGCCCGAGCCCGAGCTGCCCACGACCTGGCCGGCCGACACCACGTCGCCCCGGCGCACCGTGACGTTCGAGAGGAACGATGAGGTGCTGAGCACCCCACCGCCGTGATCGACGGTGACGAACAGCCGTCCGCCGACCGGCCCGGCGAACGTGACGACGCCGTCGGCCGGCGCGAGCACCTCGGTGCCGAGGGCTGCGGCGACGTCGATCCCCCGGTGCCCGGTCCCGTAGGGTGAATCGGGCGGATCGAACGCGACGACGATCGGGCCCACGACGGGCCACGTCCAGGTAGCCTCCGCAGCGGCGAGGACCGCCGACATGGGCGCCGACGCGGGGACGACGGCCGGCGTCGAGAGGGCGGCGATCACGACGAGCGCGAGGACCATGGCGCGATGCTACCGGGGCCCCGCCGCGCGGACGGTGACCGGGGTCACCCGCCGGGGGCGGGTCAGTCGAACTCGGTCATCTGACCGCGGAGCACGCCGACGGCCTTGGTGTGGATCTGGCACACGCGCGACTCCGTGACCCCGAGGATCTCGCCGATCTCGTTGAGCGTGAGGCCCTCGAAGTAATAGAGGGTCACGACGATCTTCTCGCGCTCGGAGAGCGCGTTGATCGCCGCGGCGAGGAGCCCGCGCGTCTCCTGCGATTCGACACCGGAGCCGGGCTCGAACCCCTTGTCGGCGAGAGTCTCGATGAGCGAGACCTGCTCGCCGCGGTCGGCGCCGACGGAGACCGTCTCGTCGAGGGCCAGCACGGAGACGAACGAGATCTGCGTGACGACGTCGTGGAGCTCGGAGAGCGACATCCCGAGGCGTTCGGCCAGCTCCCGCTCGGTCGGCTGCCGCTTCAGCATCGACTCCAGGTCCGCGAGCGCCTTCTCGATCTCGCGCTGTTTGAACCGGACCGACCGCGGCACCCAGTCCATCGCGCGGAGCTCGTCGATGATCGCCCCCTTGATGCGGGGGATCGCGTACGTCTCGAACTTGTTACCGCGCCCGGGCTCGAACTTGTTGAGGGCGTCCATGAGCCCGAACATCCCGTAGGAGACCAGGTCGGACTGTTCCACGCTCGCGGGCAGGCCGGTGGCCACCCGGCTCGCCACGTACTTCACCAGGGGCGCGTAATGCAGGATCAGCTGCTCGCGGGCCGCAGGGTCCCCGTCGGCCTTGAAGGCGTGCCATCGGGCCCCGAGCTCGTCGTCGACGTGCGGCGGCACCGTGACCGTCGTCGCAGCGGGCGCGCGCGGCGCGGTCTTCGTCCGCGGCTTCGCCGCGGCCTTCTTCGCGCTCGTTCGGGCGGCGGGCTCGGTCGGCATCAGGCCCTCGGGTGCGCTCGCTCGTAGGCGTCGAACAGGCGGCCGCGCGACACGTGCGTGTATCGCTGCGTGGTGGCGAGCGACGCGTGGCCCAGCAGCTCCTGCACGGCGCGGATGTCGGCACCGCCCTCCAGCAGGTGCGTGGCGTAGGAATGCCGCAGGGTGTGCGGCGTCACGCGGCGCCCCGGCAGGGTGGCGTCGGCCAGCCGCCCGACCGCCCGGCGGGCGTCGCGCTCGCCGAGCGCGCTCCCCCGGCGGTTCACGAACAGGGCGACCTCGCCGTCGCGGGCCAGGACCGGACGGCCGTCCGCCAGCCAGGCGTCGAGCGCATCGACGGCCGGCACGGTGAGCGGCACCTCCCGCTCCTTGGCGCCCTTGCCCCAGACCATCACCCGGCGACGGGTCCGGTCGACGCGATCGATCGTGAGACCCACCAGTTCCCCGACCCGGATGCCGGAGCCGTAGAGGACCTCGAGCACCGCGCGGTCGCGCAGGGCCAGGGCCCGGTCGACGGCGTCGTCCTCGTCGCCGGGCGGCGCGGGCGCCTCGACGAGCGAGACGGCGTCGCGGGGCCGGAGGACCGTCGGGAGGCGGTTCGTGACCTTGGGGCGGCCCAGGAGCGCGGACGGATCGGCGGCGACGCGACCCTCGGCGAGCGACCAGCGGTAGAAGGTGTGGATCGCCGCGACGCGGCGGGCGATCGAGGCGCGCGCGGCGCCCATCGTGTGCTGCTGGGCGAGGTACCGCCGCAGGAGGGGGTACGTGGCGGCCCCGAGCGAGCTCGACCCGCGGTGGAGGAACACGGCCAGCTGGCCGACGTCGCGCCGGTAGGCGGCGACGGTGTGCGGTGAGAGCCGCCGTTCGCGGCGCAGGTGATCCGCGAAGGCGTCCAGATGCTCGACCTCGGACGGGGGAAGCGCGTCCAACGGATGTGGGTCCTCTCGGGTCCTGGGGAAGCCGGGTGATGGGGTCGGGCGTATCCTCCCAGCGCCCCACGGCGCGTGCAATCACCCGGTCCGGACGGCCGGCCCCGGGAGCCCTCCGCCGAAGGTCCGCTCGAACCGTCCCCCGACCCCCCGGACCATACCGCGCATCTCGAGTTCCACCAAGGTGGCGAAGGTCTCCGGGATGGTCATGGACACCCGGCGCGCCACCGCATCGGGCAGGAGCGGCCGGTCCAGGGCGTCCAGCACCCGACGTTCGTGGGCGGGGAGGTCCTGGCCGGGTGCCCGCGCCGCCCGCGGCCGGACGAGGCCGGCCAGCTCGAGGTCGCCGAGCAGGTCCTCGCCGCCGCGGATGATCCGTGCGCCGTCGCGGAGCAGCTCGAGCGGGGTCCGCGCCAGCGGGCTGGCCGGCGAGCCCGGCACGGCGTAGACGTCGATCCCCAGGTTCAGGGCGTGGTTCGCCGTGAGTCGCGTCCCGCTGCGCTCCGTGCCCTCGACGATGACCACCGCCCGCGAGAGGGCCGCGATCAGGCGGTTCCTGGCCGGGAAGCGGTGCGGCTCGGCGGGGATGCCCGGCGGGTACTCGCTGACGAGCGAGCCGGTCGTCGCGATCCGAGCCAGCAGTTCGCGGTTCGTCCGTGGGTACGCCTGATCGATCCCGCAGCCGAGCACGGCGATCGACCGACCGCCGACGTCGAGCGCACCGCGGTGGGCGACGGCGTCGATGCCCAACGCCCCGCCGCTCACGACCTGCACGCCGGCCAGACCCAGGTGGACGGCGACGTCCTCCGCGATCTCG
>DASQKC010000149.1:0-11522 GCA_035630755.1 Actinomycetota bacterium
CATCAGCACGGTGGTCGCGATGGCGTGGCTCTCGGTCCCCCTCACGATCCTGTCGCTCGCGATGACCCCCCTGTTCCTGTGGCTGACGGTGAAGGTCGGCAAGGCCCGTCGTGAGGTCGCGGCGAGCACGCAGAAGACGTACGCGGACATGACCGCCGTGACCGAGGAGACGCTGTCGGTGAGCGGCATCCTGCTCTCGAAGGCGTTCGGCCGCCAGGAGCACGAGATCGCCCGCTTCCGCACCGAGAACGTCCGGCTGACGGGCTTGCAGATCCGTCAGACCATGATCGGGCGTTCGTTCTTCGCGGTCGTGGGGACGTTCTTCGCCATCACACCCGCGCTCGTCTATCTCGTGGCCGGGGTCGTGATGAACCGCGACGGCGCCCCCACGATCACGTCGGGTGACATCGTCGCCTTCACCACGTTGCAGTCGCGGCTGTTCTTCCCGATCGGCTCGATGCTCCAGGTCTCGACCGACGTCCACTCCTCGCTCGCGCTCTTCGATCGGATCTTCGAGTACCTCGACATGGATCACGAGATCGCGGACGCGCCCGACGCGGCGCCGTTGCCGACCCCCGCGCGGGGCGCGGTCGAGCTCGACCACGTCCGGTTCCGGTACGAGTCGCCCGAGGATCCCGCGACGCCGATCTCACCGGAGGTCGTCGCCGACGGCATGCCCGCCCCGCGCGAGTGGACGCTCGACGACGTCTCGATGCGGATCGAACCAGGGCAGCTCGCCGCGCTCGTCGGGCCCTCGGGCGCGGGCAAGACGACCGTCACGTACCTCGTGCCGCGGTTCTACGACGTCGACGGGGGTGCGATCCGCATCGACGGCCACGACGTGCGCGGCGTGACCGGTGCGTCCCTCGCCGACACGATCGGCATGGTCACGCAGGAGACGTACCTGTTCCACGACACGATCCGCCGCAACCTCATGTACGGCGATCCCGAGGCGAGCCCGGAACGGATGGAGGCGGCCGCCCGGGCGGCCAACATCCACGACAGGATCGCCGAGCTCCCCGAGGGCTACGACACGGTCGTGGGGGAGCGGGGCTACAAGCTGTCGGGCGGTGAGAAGCAGCGGCTCGCGATCGCCCGCGTGGTCCTCAAGGACCCCACGATCCTGATCCTCGACGAGGCCACGTCCTCGCTCGACACGACCTCGGAGCGCCTGGTCCAGGCCGCGCTCGAGCCGCTGATGCACGGGCGGACGACGATCGCGATCGCCCACCGCCTCTCGACGATCCTCCAGGCCGACGTGATCTTCGTGCTCGATCGCGGCCGGATCGTCGAGCGCGGCACCCACGACGAGCTCCTGGCGACCGACGGCCTGTACGCCGAGCTGTACGAGCAGCAGTTCCGCGACCAGCTCGCCGAGCCCTAGAGGTCCCTGCGGAAGCCCAGCAGGACGAACCCGTCGGGCATGACCTCGTCGGGGGTCCGTTCGTAGCCCAGGGCCAGGTACATGGCCTGGGCGGCCGTCATCAGGCTGGTGGTGTGCAGCGTCATCTCGGACTTGCCGGCGGCGCGGGCGCGCGCCTCGGCGTCGAGCATGAGCGCCCTGCCGGCGCCGCGCGCCCGCGCCGCCGGGTCCACGCCGAGCATCCGGATGTGCGCCTCACCGCGGGCGAGCGGGGGGTGCTCGCGGTCGCTGCCGCCGACGCGACCGTCGAGCTCGAGCGTGAGCGACCCGATGATCGCGCCCTCGTCGACCGCGACGAGGATCGTCGTGCGATCGGCGCGGCCGGCGACGTCGCCGATCCGGCGCAGGTACGACGTGTCCTCGTCGATCGCGGCCGCGTCGAAGAACTCGGCGTACGCGCGCATCGTGACGCGGCCGATCTCGTCGTATTCGTCGGGACGCGCGACGCGGATCAACACGTGTCCGAGCGTACCGTCGCACGCGCGGTGATGGTCAACGACGTTGACCGTCGCACGCACGCTCTGTCATCCTCGACGCATGACGGACCTGGCACGTCTGTTGCTGGAGGCGCGTCGCGAGCTGGCGCACGATCTGGACGCCGACATGGCCGAGCGTGGTTACCCGGAGTTCCGGCCCGCGCACACGTCGCTGTTCCTCGGGATCGACCGTCGATCGGGATCGCGGCTCGTCGACCTCGCCGAAGAGGCGCGCGTCACGAAGCAGGCGATGATGGCGATCGTCGACGACCTCGAGGCGCGCGGGTACGTGCGTCGCATCGCCGACCCGTCGGACACGCGCGCGAAGCTCGTGCGCCTGACGACGCGGGGCCGCTCCGCCGCCGCGGAATGCCGCCGCGCGGTGCTGTCGGTGGACCAACGGACGAAACGTCGCCTCGGCGATCGCGCGTACGACGCGCTCGTCGACGCGTTGGTCGAGCTCGCCGAGCCCGACGGGATCGGGGGCTGACGTGCCTGAGGAAGCGACCGGCAAGACGGGGGTGCCGAGCGAGGCCCGCCAGAAGCCCGAGCGGCCGCGCGACCGCCTGGGGCGGCCGCTCGACTGGGATCTGCCGACGCAGCTGCACCTGCCGGACTTCGACGCCAACACGCCCGAGGAGAACCACGAGCTCGGGCGTCGCTTCCTCGCCGAGCGCCAGTGCTTCGGCGCGCACGAGGCCTGGGAGACGGCCTGGAAGCAGTCGCGCGGCACCGGCGACGAGGAGTTCTTCAAGGGGCTCTCGCAGATGGGGGCCGGATACGTCCACCTCCTGCGCGGCAACGCACATGGCACGACGACGCTGCTCGAGCGGGCGATCGGACGCCTGGACGCCTACCCGGAGGGGCACCGTGGCGTCCCCGTCGGCGAGGTCGTGGCCCGGATGCGTGCGCACGTGGCGGCCGTGCGGGAGGGCACGCTCGTGCCCGGCGAGGATGCGACGTTCGACCCACCCCCCGTGTAGCCTGGATAACACTCGCTTGACCGGGCGAGGCCCAACCCCCACCATCGGAGGCCGATGAGCGAGGCGACCAGCACGATCGAGTGGCGTGGACGCACGGGTCCGTTCGGGCTCACGGTGGGCCGCGGGGTCTTCAGTCCCACGACCACCAGCCGGACCCTCGCGGACGCCCTCGAGATCGAACCCGACGACACGGTCATCGACGTCGGCTGCGGCAGCGGGGTCCTGGCCTTCGTGGCGGCCCGGCTCGGGGCGCGGAAGGTGTACGGCGTCGATCTGTCGGCGCCCGCCGTCGAGGCCGCGCGGCGCAACGCGGAGGCCCTCGGCCTCGAGGACGTCTGCGAGTTCCGTCAGGGGGACCTGCTCGACCCGGTCCGCGACGTCCAGGCGTCGGTCCTGATCGGCGACGTCTCGGGAATCCCCGACGGCATCGCGCAGGCGTCCGGGTGGTTCGAGGACGTCCCGTCCGGGGGACCGACCGGCGCGGAGCTCCCGTCGAAGTTCCTGCGCTCGATCGGCAGCGTGCTGTCGCCCGGCGGCCGCCTCTACCTGCCGACCGGCACGATCCAGAACGAGTCCGCGATCCTCGCGGCGGCGCGCGAGGTGTTCGGCGATCGCATGGAGCCGGTGCTCGAGCGTGAGTTCCCGCTCCCCGAGCTCGTGGCGAAGTCGAAGGCCGTCGCGAAGGCGGTCAAGGACGGGATCGTGAGCTTCCGCCAGCGCGGCAGCCGCGTGCTGTGGCAGCTGCGGATCTGGCGCTGCACCGCAGCCTGAGCTACATCGTCGGCCGCAGCACCGCCACCGCGTCGACCTCGTACCCCGCCGCGCGCAGGTGGTCGGCGCCACCCCGATCGATCGCGAGCACGATCCTCCGGACGTCCGCCCCCGCGTCAGCGAGCGCCTCGGCGGCCGCACGCACCTGGTGCCCGGTGGTGCTGACGTCCTCGAGCAGGGTCGTCACCGCGCCGGGCTCGACCACCCCCTCGATCCGCTCCCGCGTGCCGTAGGGCTTCGGCTCCCTACGGACGACCGCGACGGGGAGCTCGGTCGCGAGCGCGACCGCCGCCGCGAGCAGCATCGCCGCCCCCTCGGGGGCGCCGATGAGCGCCGTCCCCGGGGCCAGCCGCGCGGCGACGGCCGCGGCCACGTCGCGGAGCAGGTCGGGGCGGGTGAGGAACCGGAACTTGTCGAAGTACACGGTCGAGGTCGCGCCGGAGGACAGCACGAACTCGCCGTGCAGCTCGGAGACCGCCACCATGCGCGCGACGAGGTCGTCGTCCACGGCGGCGAGGATAATCGGTGCCCGATGGGGTGGGCGTGGTCGATCGGCAAGCGGGCGTTCTTCGCCCTCGACCCCGAACGCGCCCACCACCTGGCGCTGACCCTGCTGGGGCTCCCCGCCCCGTGGCGCTGGGTCGGGGGCGCCGCCGGGGGGACCTCGTCCGTGGATGTGCACGGCCTGCCCCTCGCGAACCGGATCGGCCTCGCCGGCGGTTTCGACAAGGCGTGTGCGCGGATGGCGCCCCTGGGGCGGCTGGGGTTCGGCTACGTCGTGGGCGGCACGGTCACCCTCGCGCCGCGCGCCGGGAACCCGCGGCCGCGGATCGCGCGGACCCGCGCGGATCGGGCCCTCGTCAACGCGATGGGGCTGCCGAACCCCGGCGCGGCCGAGGTCGCCCGGGCCTTGGCGAGGACCACCCGGACGACCTCGCGGTGGGTGAGCCTGGCCGACGAGGCGCTCGAGGACGTCCTGCGCGCGCTCGACCTCGTCGCGCCGTACGCCGACGCGATCGAACTGAACGCGAGCAGCCCCAACGCCGGCTGGCAGCACCGGGCCGATCACGTGGGCGTGATCACCGAGGCCGCGGCGCGGATCACGGACCGTCCCGTGATCGTGAAGCTCCCGCCCTACCGCGACGATGGCGCCCGCGACGGGGTCCTGGCGATGGCGCGCGCCGCCCGCGACGGCGGCGCCGCGGGGCTGACCTGCGCCAACACGCTCCCCGTCGAGGACGCGCGGATGCCGACGGGTCGTGGCGGCCTCTCGGGCGGCCCGCTCACGTCGCGGACCCCCGCGATGGTCCGGGAGGTCGGCGCCGCGACCGGGTTGCCGGTCCACGCGTGCGGCGGCGTCATGACGGCGGCGGACGCGCGAGCCTGCCTGGAGGCCGGGGCCGCGACGGTCCAGATCTACACGGCGCTCATCTACGAGGGGCCGCGGGTCGTGGGCCGCCTGGCCGAGGGCACCGCCGGCTGACGCGACCTGTGTTGCGGCCCACCGCGGGTCCGGTCAAGATGTGCGGGTTCCGCCGCGGGGTTCCGGTGGAGGGGGGTCGTCCGATCGCTACCAGCGCTGCACCGATATCGATGCACGACGAGGTCGCCGTGCGGCTCGACGGCGTGGTCAAGCGGTTCGGCGATGTCACGGCCGTCGACGGCGTCGATCTCGAGGTGATGGCCGGGGAGTTCTTCTCGATGCTGGGTCCGTCCGGGTCGGGCAAGACGACCTGCCTGCGGATGATCGCGGGGTTCGAGCAGCCGACCGAGGGCAGGATCTGGCTCGACGGCCAGGACGTGTCGTCGATGGCGCCGTACGACCGGGACGTCAACACGGTCTTCCAGGACTACGCGCTGTTCCCCCACATGACGGTGGCCGAGAACGTCGCGTACGGCCTGATGATCCGCAAGGTCCCGAAGGCCGAACGCGCACGGCTGGCGGGCGAGGCCCTCGACATGGTGCGGCTCGCCGAGTTCGGGGATCGCAAGCCCCTGCAGCTGTCGGGCGGGCAGCGGCAGCGGGTAGCCCTCGCCCGTTCCCTCGTGCTGCGCCCGAAGGTGCTCCTGCTCGACGAGCCGCTCGGCGCCCTGGACCTGAAGCTGCGACAGGCGATGCAGATCGAGCTGAAGGAGATCCAGCAGGAGGTGGGACTGACCTTCATCTACGTGACGCACGATCAGGATGAAGCGCTCACGATGAGCGACCGCCTGGCGGTCTTCAGCCACGGCACGATCGAACAGGTCGGCACGCCGGCGGAGGTGTACGAGCGGCCGGCGACGGGGTTCGTCGCCGGCTTCGTCGGCGTCTCGAACGTCCTCGAGGGCGACATCGCGCGGGGGATCACCGGGAGTCCGGACGCGATCACGGTCCGCCCGGAGAAGATCTCGATGGGCGACGTGCAGACGCCCGTCGCCGACGACGAGTGCGGCGTGACGGGGCACGTCCAGGAGGTCGTGTACCTGGGCGCCGTCACGCGCTACATCGTGGCGCTGGACGGGGGCGGGGCCCTCGTCGTACTGCAGCAGAACCTCACCACGAGCTCGATGGAGGCCCTGCAGGTGCGGGGCAACGCGGTGAGGCTCACGTGGCGCCGGAGCAGCAACCGGCGCGTCGAGGCCCCGGCCGGGGCCGATGAAGGATCCATGGAGCAGGAGGAGGGGTAGATGAAGAGGGTTCCCAAGTGGGTGGCCGCGTTCGGCGTGCTCGCCTTGATCGGGGCGGCGTGCAGCGACGACGGCACCTCCCCGGGCGGCGACGGATCGTCGGCGTCGGCGGTCTCGTCGATCGGGCCGACCGAGGGCGAGCTGAACCTGATCGCGTGGGTCGGCTACACCGAGGACGGCACGACCGAGGGCTACGAGAACTACGACTGGATCACGCCGTTCGAGGACAGCACGGGCTGCGAGGTCAGCGTGAAGTACGCGGACAGCTCCGACGAGATGTACAACCTCATGACGAGCCAGGCCGGCCAGTGGGACGGCGTGTCGGCATCGGGTGACTCGTCGAACCGGCTGATCGCGTCGGGTGCCGTGTCGGCGATCGACCCTGCGCTGTTCGACTTCACCGACATCATCCCGCCCCTCGACCCGATGACGGGGACCGAGACGTCCCAGTACGTCGTGGACGGCAACGTCTACGGCGTGCCATGGATGTACGGGCCCAACTTCCTCATGTACAACAGCGACGTCGTGGACCCGGCACCGACGAGTTGGGACGTCGCGTTCGAGACCGAGTTGAACGGGGCACCGAACCCCTACGCGGGCTCGGTCACCGCGTACGACTTCCCGATCTACATCGCCGACGCCGCCGTGTACCTGATGACCCACCAGCCCGACCTCGGGATCACGGACCCGTATTCGCTCACCGAGGAGCAGCTGGACGCGGCGGTCGAGCTCCTGAAGGGGCAATCCACACTGATCAACAAGTACTGGGCGTCGTACGTGACCGCGATCGACGGTTTCGTCGACGGGAGCATGGTGGCCGGCACGGGGTGGCCCGTGAACCTCAGCTACGCCGAGGCCGATAACCCCGCGGTGCTCGCTGTCGAGCCGTCCGAAGGCATGACCGGGTGGGCCGACACGTGGATGATGTCCTCGAGCGCGCCGCACCCGAACTGCATGCTCGAATGGATGGATTACTCGCTGGGAGCTGACGTGCAGGCCCAGACCGCCGAGTACTACGGCGCCGCGGCGAGCAACACGGCGGCGTGCCCGATCCTCCGTGATTCGCTCGACGAGCAGTTCGACTTCGGCGACGCGGTCGACACCGTCCGGTACGGGTACTGCGGGGACGAGGCGTTCCTCGAGTCCTTGTGGCTGTGGCGCACACCACAGGCACCCACCGACTACTCGGTATGGACGCAGAAGTGGACGGAGATCCGCGGCGCGTAGCCATCGCGTAGCTGGGGGAGCCTGCCCTCGGGCAGGCTCCCCAACCGCCCCGCCCCGAGTCCATGGCTGACACCACGACGAAGGTCGCCTCCGGAACGGCTCGAGGGCCGTTCCGCCGAAGCTCGTCGTTCCTCAACGCGCATCCGCGCACCAGGCTCGGCGCCACGCTCGGGATCCCCCTGCTGTGGATCGGGGTGATCTACCTCGGCGCGCTGGTCCTGCTGTTCCTCAACGCCTTCTGGCGTGTCGACGTCCTGACCGGGAAGATCGTCCAGGACTGGGGGCTGCGGAACTTCGACACGCTCTGGAGCACCTCCGTCTACCGGACCATCTCGATCCGCACCGTCAGGATCGCGGCGTTGGTGACCATCGCGGACATCGTCCTCGCGTTCCCGCTCGCCTACTACGCCGCTCGCATCGCCACGCCTCGGGTCCGTGCCCTGCTCCTCGTGGCGGTCGTCCTGCCGCTGTGGTCGAGCTACCTGGTGAAGGCGTTCGCCTGGCAGACGATCACGGCCCCGCACGGCATCCTCGACTCGTTCCTCGGCCTCCTCAGGATCCCCGAAGCGAACATCGGCGCGTCGGAATGGGCGATCTGGCTGACGTTCACCTACCTGTGGTTGCCGTTCGTCATCCTGCCGATCTACGCGTCGCTCGAGCGCATCCCAGAGTCGTATCTCGAGGCGGCCGGCGACCTCGGCGCGCGTGGCTGGAAGACGTTCCGCCACGTGGTGTGGCCGATGGCGATCCCCGGCGTGGTCGCGGGATCGATCTTCTCGTTCTCGCTGACGCTCGGTGACTACATCGCCCCGTCGATCGTGGGCAACACGAAGTTCATCGGCAACGTGATCTACGACAACGTGGGTGTGGCGAACAACCTGCCGCTGGCGGCGGCGTTCGCGCTGGTCCCGGTCGCGATCATGGCCATCTACCTCGCGCTGGCGAAGCGTATCGGCGCTTTCGAGGCTCTCTGAGATGGAAGGGCGTGGCGCGAAACTGGTCGTTCGACTCGGAGCGGCGTTCACGCTGTTCTTCCTGTACCTCCCGCTCGCCGTCGTCCTGATCTACGCTTTCAACGAGAGCGTGGCGCAGGCGTGGCCGCCGACCGGATTCACGACGAGGTGGTTCGGGGTGGCGTGGAACGCCCCTGGGGTGCGGGAAGGTCTTTCGAACTCGATCAAGATCGGTCTCGTCGCCGCGGCCGTCGCCGTCGTGCTTGGGTCGCTCGCGGCGTTCGCCGTCCACCGCTACCGGTTCTTCGGCCGCGAGACCATCTCGTTCGCGCTCGTGCTGCCCATCGCGCTGCCGGGCATCATCACCGCGATGGCCCTGCGGTCGGCGATGAACACGACCCACGTCACTTTCTCGCTGTGGACGATCATGATCGGGCACGCGACGTTCTGCGTCGTCGTGGTGTTCAACAACGTCATCGCGCGTCTCCGGCGGACGTCGGGGTCGATCGTCGAGGCGTCGATGGACCTGGGCGCCGACGGATGGCAGACGTTCCGGCACGTCACCCTTCCGTCGATCTCGACGGCGCTCATCGCCGGCGCGCTCCTTGCGTTCGCGCTGTCGTTCGACGAGATCATCGTCACGAATTTCCTCTCGGGCGCTGAGCTCACGTTGCCGAAGTGGATCTACAACACGATCCGGTTGCCGAAGAACCGACCGGCTGCGAACGCGGTCGCGCTCATCGTGATCGTGCTGTCGATGATCCCCGTCTACTTCGCGCAGCGGCTGGCCGGCGGCGGCGACACGGTCGCTCGACCGACGGCACGGACCGCCGCGGCGCCCGCTTCGGGCGCGCCGATGGGCTGAGCTAGAGGTACTGGCCCGAGCCTCGCTCGGGGGCAGGCACCTCGGATCCGGGCTCGCCCGGTGGCGGGTTCTGAGCCATCAGGCCGCGGCGGCGGAGCTCCTCGAACTGGGCGCGCGCGGCCGCCTGCTGGGAGAACATCGCCGCCTGGATGCCGTGGAACAGCCCCTCGAGCCACCCGACCAGCTGGGCTTGCACGACGCGGAGCTCGGACTCGGACGGCAGGCCCTCCACGGGCGGCGCCAGCTGCACGAGCTCCTCCCGTAGGTCGGGGGACAGGACCTCGTTCAGCTCGCCCACCGCGCGGGTGTAGATCGCCGCCAGGCGCGCCCGACCGGGCTCGTCGAGCGAGGTCTGGCGGGTCTCCTCGAGGAGTTCGCGGACCATGCTCGCGATGCGCAGGAGCTTGGCCGGCTCCGTGATCGTCTCGTTCTCGCCACCGGTGGCCGGCGCCTCGTCGACGGGGACGGCCTGGAGCACGTGCGGCGGGGCCTGATCGGTCGGATCGCTCATCCGATCCAACGTAGCAGCCTCAGCGGGTTGCGCCGAGGCGGGTCAGGAACACGGCCTCGAACACGATCATCCGCTCCAGATCGGCCAGGTCGACGCTCTCGTCGATCGAGTGGTAGTTCGAGCGGTCGTCGCCGGCCCCCGTGATCAGCACCGCGATCCCCGGGAAGGTGTCGGCGAGCATCGCCACGAGCGGGATCGATCCCCCCGATCCCATCGCGGCCACCTCGTGGTCGAACGCGTCGCGCAAGGCGCCCTCGGCCACGCGGTAGGCCTCGGTCGTGGTGTCGACGAGGTGGCCCTTCCCGGGCGCCTCGGCGTCACCACGGATGGTGACGCGGACGCCCCAGGGCGCGGCCGCGCGCAGGTGGTCGGCGACCTTCGCGACCGCCGCGGGGCCGTCCTCACCGGGGGCGAGGCGCACGCCGATCGCGGCGCTGGCGGTCGGGACGATCTGGTTCGCCACCTCGTGCATCCGCGGCGCGTCGAAGGCCAGCACGTTGATCGACGGCTGCGCGAGCGTGCGGTCCGCGAGCGTCCCCGAGCCGATCAGCTGGACCTCGGGGAAGACGCCGGACTCGGCGCGGAAGTCCGCCTCCTCGACCGGCGTCCCCTCCCACGTGAACGAGCGCAGGCCCCCGACCGCGACGTTCCCCGCGTCGTCGTGCAGCGAGGCGATCATGCGGGCCAGGCTCATCGCGGCATCGGGAAGCGGCCCGCCGAACGATCCGGAGTGCTGCGCGCTCGGCAGGACGTCGACGCGGACGTCGAGCTGGTGGGCGCCCCGCACGCTCGTGCCGACGGTCGGGTAGCCGGTCCGGTAGTTGCCGCCGTCGGCGATCAAGGCCACGTCGGCGCGCAGCAGCTCCGCGTTGCCCTGGACGAGCTCGGGCAGATGTTCGGTCGAGTACTCCTCCTCGCCTTCGACGACGACCTTCACCGTGCAGGCCAGCTCCTCGCCGGCCAGCGCGCGGAGCGCCGCCGCGTGGGTCACGATGCCGCTCTTGTCGTCGGCCGCGCCGCGTCCGTACAGACGGCCGTCGCGCACCTCGGGCGCGAACGGGTCGGTGGCCCAGTCCCCGGGCGTCGCCGCGGGCTGCACGTCGTGGTGCGCGTAGAGCAGGACGCTCGGTCCGTCGCCCCCGGCCGGGCGCTCCGCGAACACCGCGGGCGGACCGTCGGTCATCTCGAGGAGGCGGGCGTCGGCCCCCGCCTCGGCCAGCAGGTCACGGGTCAGCGCCGCGCTCTCGCGGACGCGCGCCGGCTCGTACCCGTCGTGGGCAACCGAGGGGATCGCGACGAGGCGCGACAGCTCGTCGATCACCCGGGGCATGTCGGCGTGGATCCGGTCGCGGAGCGTGTCGATGTCCATGGCGGCCGATGCTAGCCGACCACCGTGCGCCGGCTAGGGGGAGAGCCGCTCCACCCGCCAGCCGCTCGGCTCGCCGGCGTCCCGCGTGTAGCGGAACCGGTCGTGCAGGCGGAACGCCCGGCCCTGCCAGAACTCGATCGTGTCGGGCACCACGAGGTACCCGCCCCAGTACGGCGGCCGCGGGATCTCGCCATCGCCGAACCGGGCGGTCGCCGTCTCGACCTGGCGCTCGAGCGTGGCGCGATCGGGCAGCACCGCGCTCTGCGCCGACGCCCAC
>DASQKC010000150.1:0-5440 GCA_035630755.1 Actinomycetota bacterium
CCCGGCCAAGATCGTCGGCTGCAGCGTGTTCGCGCTCTCGTACGCCGCCTGGGCGTCGGGGACCTTGCTCGCGGTGAGCGAGCCGCCGCTGCGGAACGGGACCCCCAGGCGCCGGGCGCACGTGGCGAGCGCGTACAACACGAGCGCCGGCTCGGGCGTCCCGAACGTGGGCGCGCCCGACTGCATCGACATCGAGGACGCGAACGAACCGAACACGACCGGCGCGCCGGGCCGGACGAGCTGCACGTACGCCATGCCCGCCATCGCCTCGGCCAGGGTCTGCGTCGCCGCGCCCGCCGCTGTGGCCGGCGACATCGCGCCGGCCAGGATGAACGGGGTCATGATCACGGCCTGGTTCGCCTCGGCGTACGCCTTGGCCGCGCCGAGCATGATCGTGTCCCACACGAGCGGCGAGTTCGCGTTGATCAGGCTCAGGACGTGCGGCTGTACCTCGAGCGCGTCGGCGCCGAACCAGATCCGCGCCATCTCGACGGTGTCCTGCGCCCGGAGCGGGTGGGTCACCGAGCCCATGAACGCCTTGTCCGAGTAGCGCAGGTGCGCGTAGACCATGTCGTAGTGCCGCTTGTTCACGGGCAGGTCGACCGGCTCGCAGACGGTGCCGCCCGAGTGGTGCAGGTACGGCGTCGCGTACGCGAGCTTCACGAAGTTCCGGAAGTCCTCGATCGTGCCGTAGCGGCGGCCGCCGTCGAGGTCGCGGACGAACGGCGACCCGTACGCGGGGGCGAGCACCGTCGCCGCACCGCCGAGGTGGACGGTGTTCGCCGGGTTGCGGGCGACCTGGTCGAACTCCCGCGGCGCGGTCGCCCGGACGAGCTGCCGGGCGAGCCCGCGCGGGAAGCGGACGCGCTCCCCCTCGACGTCGCAGCCCGCGTCGCGCAGGAGGGCGATGGCGTCGGGCGCCTCGCGGAACTCGATCCCGACGGTCTCGAGGATCGTGTCCGCGTTGTGCTCGATCGTGGCGAGCCCCTCCTCGGACAGGACCTCGACCGGGGTGAGGGTGCGCGTGATGAACGGGACCTTCTCGGCCACGTGCGCCAGGCGCGCGGCGGCACGTCCGGCACGGCCGCCGCTGCGTCGGCCTCGCGCCGGTTCGGCGTCGGTGTCGCTCATGGGGTGCTCCTCTCTCGGGTCCCGCGGCGGCGCCGGCGTCCGCTCGCGCCGGCCTCGGCGGCCGGGCGCGCGGGCAGGTCGACGACCTGGGCGAGCCGCGGGAAGGGGTCGGTGGCGTGGGGGATCCCCATCGCCCCCACGAAGTGCTCCTGGAACCGGGGCTCGACGGCGGTCTCGAGCTTCTCGACCCGCCGGACGACGCCCTCGATCTCGGCGCGAGCGGCGCGGTTCAGCAGGGCGATCCGGGCCCCCGTGCCCGCCGCGTTCCCGGCGCTCGTCACTTGATCGGGATCGCAGTCGGGGACCAGGCCGAGCACCATCGCGTACGTCGGGTCGATGTGGGCCCCGAACGCGCCGGCGAGCCGGATCCGGTCGACCGTTTCGACGCCGTACGCGTCCATCAGCAACCGGCACCCGGCGTAGAGCGCCCCTTTCGCCAGCTGGATCTGGCGCACGTCGTTCTGCGTGAGCGTCAGGCGCGGCACCGACTCCCTGATCACGTACGAGAACGTGCGCTCGTCGGGGACGATCCGCGGGGTGCGCGCGGCGAGCGACCCGTCGATCACGCCCTCGGGCGTGATCACGCCGGCCAGGAACAGCTCCGCGACGAGCTCGATGATCCCCGACCCGCAGACGCCGGTCGGCGTGGGAGCCGCCGCATCGTCCGACCATCGCTCGTCGCCGACGACCGTGTACCGCGGTTCGAGCGTGTCCCGATCGATGCGCACCCGCTCGATCGCGCCGGGGGCGGCGCGCTGACCGCAGCTGAGCTGCGCGCCTTCGAACGCTGGGCCGGTCGGGCTCGAGGCGGCGAGCAGCCGGTCGCGGTTCCCGAGCACGATCTCGGCGTTCGTGCCCACGTCGACGATGAGGTTCGCGGTCGCCTGGTCGTGCGGCGCCTCGGAGAGGATGACCCCGGCCGTGTCGGCGCCGACGTGCCCGGCGATCAGCGGCAACGCGTAGACTCGGGCGCCGGACGCCGCGTGCAGGTCGAGGTCCCGTGCCGGGACGCGCAGCGCTTCGTCGGTCGTCAGCGCGAACGGTGCGCCGCCGAGCTCGGTGGGATCGAGCCCGAACACCAGGTGATGCATGATCGGGTTCCCGACGATCGTCAGCTCCAGGACGTCATCGCGCGAGGCGTCGGCGTCTGCGCAGAGGTCGCCGATCATGTCGTCGATGCATCCCCGCACCGCCGACGTCAGGTCGGCCGCCGCACCGGGATGGAGCATCACGTAGGACACCCGGCTCATCAGGTCCTCACCGAACCTGATCTGCGGGTTCATCGCACCGGCCGACGCCACCACGTCGCCGGTGTGGAGGTCGCACAGGTGCCCGGCCACGGTGGTGGAGCCCACGTCGAACGCCACGCCGAGCGCGACGTCGTGGAACCCGGGACGGACGCCGGTGATCGTGTCGCCGTCGTGGACCGTGACCGTCACGGCCCACGCGCCGTCGCGGAGCGCGCGCTCGAGGCCGGGCAGGATCACCGGGTCGAACCCGAGATCCTCGAGGTCCCACTGCGCGCCGAGCGCCTCGCGCAGCCGCTGCAGGTCCCCGCTCGGGTCGGCGAGGTCGGGCTCGCGGACCTCGACGTAGTACAGGCGCACGGCCGGGTCGACCTCGATGGGGTGCGCGTCTGCCTCCTTGCGCACCACCTGACGATGCAGCTGGGACTCCGGCGGGACGTCGACGACGAGGTCGCCCGTGATCAGGGCGTGGCACCCGAGTCGGCGGTCGGCGTCCAGGCCGTCGCGCGCGCGGTACCGCTGCTCCGCCTCGGTGAACGCGATCAGGTGGTCGGGCGCCGAGACGATCTGGTGCTTCGGGAACTCGCCGGCCATCGGCACCACCTGGCAGCGACCGCAGATCCCCCGCCCGCCGCACACCGAGTCGAGGTCCACCCCGAGCGACCGCGCGGCGTCGAGCAGCGAGGTCCCCTCGGGGAACCGCCCGCGGCGGCCCGACGGGGTGAAGACGACGAGCGCCTCGGGGCCGGTCACGACGTCGGGGCGTCGGCGTCGGGCGTGCGCCGCGCCGCGCGGCCGCCCCGCCGCCCGCCGCGGGCCACCGCCGCGCCGTCGCCGCCCCCCTCGCGGTACCGGGCGATCCAGCCCGCCGCGTGGGCGTCGGTCCCCATCAGGACGTCGGCGGCCATCACCGCCTGCCGCACCTCCTCGTGCAGCGGTGAGGTGATCGCGCTCGTCATCCCGCTCGCGATCGCCATCGCCAAGAACGCCCCGTTGATCCCGTTGCGGTTCGGCAGGCCGAACGAGATGTTCGACGCGCCGCACGTCGTGTTCACGCCGAGCTCGTCGTGCAGCCGGCGCACGAGCCGGAACACCTGCCGGCCCGCCGTGCCCATCGCGCCGACCGGCATCACGAGCGGGTCGACCACGACGTCGGCGGCCGCGATGCCGTGATCGGCCGCCCGCTCGACGATCAGCTTCGCCACGCCGAAGCGCACGTCGGGGTCCTCGCTGATCCCGGTCTCGTCGTTCGAGATGGCCACGACCGCCGCGCCGTGCTTCGCGACGAGCGGCAGGACCTGCTCGAGCCGCTCCTCCTCGCCCGTGACCGAGTTCACGAGCGCCTTCCCGTCGTACGCGGCGAGGCCCGCTTCGAGCGCCGCCACGATCGACGAGTCGATCGACAGCGGCACGTCGGTGAGGGTCTGCACGAGGCGGATCGTCTCGGCCAAGATCGCGGGCTCGTCGGCGAGCGGGATGCCGGCGTTCACGTCGAGCATGTGCGCGCCCGCCGCCACCTGCGCGTGGGTGTCGGCGATCACGGTCGTGAAGTCCCGGACCACCATCTCCGCCGCGAGCTTCGTTCGTCCCGTCGGGTTGATCCGCTCACCGATGACGACGAACGGCCGGCCCGATCCGATCACGACCTCGCGGGTCGCCGACGAGACGACGGTGTCGACCACGTCAGTCCCCGGCGGGCCGGACGGTGTCGGCCTGGCCTGCGACGTCGTCCCCGCCCTGGACGCCGCCCGCACGGATCGCGACCTTCATCACGTCCTCGGTCCACTCGGCCTCGAGCCGGTCCACCTCGGCCTGGGCCTCTGCCTCGATGTCGTCGCCACACGGGCGCCGGTCCATGACCATCTGCTCGGTGTAGTCGTCCGAGCCGATCAGCCCGGCCACCATCGCCGCCGCGTCGACCGCCTCCTGGAACCGGTCGGGCAGCAACCGGCGCGCCGCGGCGTCCCCGTCCCCACGCGCCACGATCTGCATCGGGATGTCGCGCCAGCGGATCACCGTGAGCTCGGCCACCGGTCAGCCCACCTTCGCCGCGGCCCGCCGGGCGAGCACCAGCGCCTGCGCGGTCTCGGCCGCCACGGCCGCGTCGCGGCAGTACGCGTCCGCCCCGACGGCCTTGCCGAACTCCTCATTGAGCGGCGCGCCGCCCACGAGCACGATCACCTTGTCGCGCAAACCCTTCGCCTCCAGTTCCTCGATCACGACCTTCATGTAGGGCATCGTGGTCGTGAGCAGCGCGCTCATCCCGACGATGTCGGGCCGGTGTTCCTCGATCGCGGCGATGTAGTTCTCCGCGGGGTTGTTGATGCCCAGATCGAACACGTCGAACCCGGCGCCCTCCAGCATCATCGCGACGAGGTTCTTCCCGATGTCGTGGATGTCGCCCTTCACCGTGCCGATCACGACCGTGCCCATGCGCTCGGCGCCGGTCTCGGCCAGCAGCGGGCGGAGCACCTCCATGCCCTTCTTCATCGCGTTCGCCGCGAGCAGGACCTCGGGGACGAACAGGATGCCGTCGCGGAAGTCGATGCCGACGATCCGCATGCCTTCGACGAGGGCATCGTTGAGGACCTTGTCCGCGCCCCACCCGCGATCGAGCAAGATGACCGTTCCCTCGTGGATCTCGTCGGCCAGCCCGTCGTACAGGTCGTCGTGCATCTGCTTCACGAGGTCGGCGTCCGCCAGCTCCGACAGCACGATCTCTTCGTCGCTCATGTCCCTCAGCCCCTCAGTCGTTCGCCCTTGGGATCGAACAGCGGCTCGGCGCTCACCCGGGCCGCGTGGCGCTCGCCGAAGTACTCGACCTCGACGGGTGTGCCCTCGGCCGCGAGCGCCGCCGGCAGGTAGCCGTAGACGATGCCGCGTCCGACCGTGTACCCGTACCCCGCGCTCGTGACGTACGACACCACCCGGCCGTCGTGCCAGATGGGCTCCTTGCCCATCACGACGGTCCGCGGGTCCTCGAACGTCATGCAGGCCAGCCGCTCGGCAGGCTCGCCCTTCGCGTCGAGGGCAGCCCGGCCCTGGTGGTCCTTGTCTTTGCC
>DASQKC010000151.1:0-6436 GCA_035630755.1 Actinomycetota bacterium
ACCGCCTCACGGACGATCCGCCACATCCGCGGCGTCGACGTCGTGGCGAGCAGCGCCTCGGTCGGCGAGGACGGCGAAATCGCGATCTACAAGGTGGACTGCAAGATCGCGTTCATCGTGGAGGACGACCCCGGTCCCCGCCTGGGGGACGGCGAGGTCCTCACCCCCGACGGCGCGTGACCGCGCCGGGTCAGGACGTGGACGAGGACGTCTGCTCCGCCATCGCACGCTCCCCGCGCTCGCGCGCGCCACGCATCCAGGACGCGATCTGCTCGTAGCGCGCGCGCCCGGCCTTCGCTCCCAGCAGGTAGGCGACGCCGCCGACGGCGAGCATGGCGATCGTCCCCCCACGTCGCGACGACGAACCGTCGAGGCCCTCGTGCCGGACGAGGTCGACGAGTTCCTCGCGTGCCTCACGCTCCCGGTCGAGTTCGTTCTGCAGGACGTCGACGCGGTGCTTCAGCCGCTCCGTCCGACGGTCGGCGCGCCCGGCGCGCATCTCGGCGCGCTGCTCGCGCAGGCGCATGCCCGTCAATTGGAGCCGTTCGGCGGTACCGGTCATGACGATCCCTCCTCGGACGTGGGTCCCGGGCCTCGGACGAGGCCCCTCGAGGTGAGCTCTACCCGCACCCCGGGTCGGGTACACCCGCGTTGCCGTGCCGGGCGACCGGCGCGAGGATGGGCTCCGTGATCCAGGGAGGCCGCGCGTGACGACCGACGACCGCACGATCGAGGACCCGGGCCGGCGGAGGGCCGATCCCGGCGCGGCCGGCCGCTTGCGGACCCTGCACCGGGGCGGACCCGAGGCCGAGGCGCAACTGGACGCCCTCGTGACGAGCGCACCGGCCATCCTGTGGCGCTGGGAGCCCGACAAGCGGTGCACCTACGTGAGCGAGGCGTGGACCACGCTGCTCGGTCGCGACCCGTCCGAGGCGCTCGGCTCGGGGTGGAGCGACAGCGTGCACCCCGACGACCGGACCTCGTTCGAGGCGACGTGCCTCGCCGCCCTGGCGGCCGGCGAGCCGTTCGCGTCCGAGTACCGACTCCGACGTGGGGATGGCTCCTACGTGACCGTCTACGACCAGGGGCGCCCGATGGACCCGGACGACCCCCGGTCGTTCGCGGGCGCCGCCCTCGACGTGACGCGTGAGCACGAGCGACGCCGCCGGATCGAACGGCTGGAGACGCTGGGGCGCGCCCTCGCCGGCTCGCGGACGGCGGCCGAGGTCGCCGACGCCGTCCTCGTGCACGCGCTCCGCGCACTCGAGGCGCCCCACGGCGCGCTCGGTCTCCCGACCGCTGACGGGACGGGGATCGCGCTCATCCGGCAGCGGGGCTTCGACCCGAAACGCGCCGATTGGCGCAGCGTCCCGCTCGACGCCGCCACGCCGCCGGCGCGGAGCTTCGCCGAGCAGCGGGCCCTGTTCTTCCCCGACGTCGCCGCCGTCGTGGAGGCGTTCCCATCGATGGCCGGGCAGCTCATGCCTTACGAGGCCCGGGCGGCGCTCCCGCTCTTGGGCCGTGACCGGCCGCTCGGCGTCCTGTACGCGGCGTTCGACGACGTGCGGATGTTCGACGAGGAGACCGTGGCGTTCTTCGAGGCGGTGGCCGACCTCATCGCCCGGACGCTCGACCGGGCGATGCTCGCCGACGACCGCGAGCGCGCGGCGGCAGAGACCCGCGTGCTGTTGCGGATCTCCGCCGCGTTAGCCGAGGCCGTCACGATGGAGGACGTGCGCCGGGTCGCCGCCACCGCGGCGATGGACGCCGTCGGCGCGGACGCCTGCCTCGTCGGGCTCGTGGACCCGACGACCGGCGAGATCGGCTGGGATACCGGACCGTATCCACCCGAGCTCGTCCCGTTGCTGCCGACCTCCCTCACGCCGGGCGTCTCCCCGGCCGGCGACGCGATCCTGCTGCGGCAGACCCTCCGCTACGGCTCCTCGGAGGAGATCCTCGCGACGTACCCGGACCTCGTCCCGCTGTTGGACCGCCTGCCGTTTTCGTCGCGGATCCTGGTGCCCATCATCGGCTCCGAGCAGGCGATCGGCGTCATGGTGGCGAGCAGCGGGATCGTCGACCGGTTCGGCGAGCCGGAGGCCCGCCTGCTCGAGGCGATCGGGCGTCAGTGCGCCCAGTCGCTGGAACGAGCGGCGATGTACCGCAACGCCCGTGAGGCCGGGCGGGAGCTCGAGGGCGCTCTCTCCCGATTGTCGCGGCTGCAGTCCGTCGCCACCTCCCTCAACATGGCGGTCAGGACCGACGAGGTGGCGCGGATCGCGCTCGACGCCGCCGGTGAGGCGCTCGGCGGCTCCGGCGGCGCGGTGTTCGTCCGCGACGGCGACGAGCTCCACCGGCTCGCCCTCTCCGGCGTCGCCGAGGGATCGGCGTACGAACGGATGCCATCGCTCGCGATCGACGCCGGCGTCTCGCTCTGCGAGGCGTACCGGACCGGAAGGCTCGTCTGGGTGCCGACCCAGGAGGAGTGGCGGCGGGCCTACCCGGACGGGGCCGCGATGTTCGAGGGCGTCGCGCGTTCCGCGATCACGATCCCCTTCGTCCTGGAGGGGCGCGTCCTCGGCGCGATGCAGATCCTCTTCGCGAAGGAGCGCACGCTCCCGAAGGCCGAGCGGCGGCTCGCCCGGACGATCGGCGAGCAGGCGGCCCAGGCGCTGGAGCGCGCGCGCCTGTACGAAGCGGAGCGGCATCGGACGCGCCAGGCGGAGCTGCTGCAGCGGGTCGCCGCGGGGCTCGCCGTCAGCGCCACGACCGACGACGTGGCCGGCGTGCTGACGACGTCGGCCGCGGCGACGTTGGGGGCGATGGCGAGCCTCGTGGTGGTCCGCGACGGTGACGGGGTGGAGGTCATCTCGGCGGCGGGCCTGCCCGACGCCGTGATCGATGACATCGCGGTGACCCCCGTGGACGCCTCGCTCCCGGGCAACGACGCGATCCGCTCACGACTCCCGTCCCTCCTGCGTACGCCCGAGGAGATCCGCGGGCGGTACCCCCACCTGGATCCCGCGGGCCCGAACATCAGCGAAGGCGCGTGGGCCACCTTCCCGTTCCTGGTCCGGGGGGACGCGATCGGCGCGTGGCACCTCAGCTACGCGGAGCCGCAGACCTTCGCGGCCGAGCAGGTCGGCGAGCTGGCCACGGTCGTGGGCGAGGCGGCGCAGGCGATGGCGCGCGCGCAGCGGTTCTCGCAGGAACGCGAGGCGTCGATCGTGTTACAGGAGAGCCTGCTGCCGAAGGAGCCCCTCCAGACCTGGCTCGGCGCAGAGGTGGTCACGCGCTACTGGGCCGGCACCGAGCACCTCGAGGTGGGCGGGGACTGGTTCGACGTGGCGGAGATGCCGAACGGCTGCCTCGCGGTCTCGATCGGCGACGTCGTCGGGCGTGGGCTGCACGCGGCCGCGGCGATGGGGCAGCTCCGGAGCGCCCTGCGCGGCATCGCGATGGAGGGCCGCGGACCGGCGGCCACCCTCGAGAGCCTCGACCGGTTCGCGATGGGCACGCCGGGCGCCGAGCTGGCCACCGTCGTCTACGGCGAGCTCGACCAGATCACCGGGGAGTTCTGCTACGCCTGCGCGGGCCATCCGCCGCCGCTCGCCAGGATCGGCGACGCGGTCATGATCTTGGACGAGGGCCGTTCCCCTTTGCTCGCCGCGGGGTTCAGCGGACGCCGTCGCGAGGCGCGCGTCGACCTGCCGCCCGGGGCCACCGTCCTGCTGTACACCGACGGCTTGGTGGAGCGTCGTGGTGAGACGTTCGACGACGGGATCGCGCGGCTGCGCCGCGTGCTCGAGACCGACGGCGACGCCGACCTCGACGCGCTGAGCGAGGCCGTGACGCGACGCCTCCTGGGCGACGCGGACCGCGCCGACGACGTCGCCTTCCTCTGCCTACGGGCCGGCTCCCCCTCGTCGGTCTTCTCGGTGACGCTCGCGGCCGATCCGACGGTGCTCGCGTCGATGCGGATGGAGATGGCGAGCTGGCTCGCCGTCCAGGGGATCCCGGAGGTGGACGCCACCGCGGTCGTGCTGGCCGTCAACGAGGCGGTCGCGAACTCGATCGAGCACGGCTACGGCTCGAACGGGACCGGCGCCATCGAGGTCCGCGGTCGCGTCGGGCGCGACGCCCTCGTGATCCTCGTCCGTGACCACGGCACGTGGCGCGACCGGACCCCCGACCCGCTGCGAGGGCACGGCCTGTCGATGATGCGCCGGCTGATGGACGCCACCGAGGTGCAGCACGATCGGACGGGCACCTCGGTGACCCTCCGGCGGCGACGGATACCGGCGGGCGCGGATCCGGCGTGATCGCCGCGGGGGCGCTGCGTGGCGGGAGGTGCACCCGCGGGTTAGGGTCGGGGCGTGTCGACACCCGACGCGCCCGCGTTCCGCATCCAGCCGAGCGGCGACGGACGGACCTTCGTCCTCACCGGTGAGCTCGACATGGCCGCCGCCGACCAGGTGGCCCAGGCCACGGTCGGCGTCGACGGCGACGGGGACGTCGTGTTCGACCTCGGCGGGCTGGCCTTCATCGACTCCTCGGGCCTCAGGGCGGTGCTCCGTGTGGCGGAACGGATCGGGGGCGGGACGCTGATCCTCCGCGCGCCGAGCGACCCGGTCCTGCGGGTGCTCGACATCGTCGGGCTGACCGACGCGACCTCCCGCATCGTCATCGAGCGCTGAGGTTTCGCCCGTCCCCGGCGAGGGAAGCGAGCGGCATGCTCGCCCTCCCCGCGCCCCGAGGCCCCCTCTCCGAAGCCCTGATCGGCATGCTCGCGGGCGCATCACCGCGCCTGGGATGCCCCGACCTGCCCGCCGACGCGCGCGCCGACGACGACCTCCAGCTGAGCTTGTACCTGTGCTACGCGCTCCACTACGGCGGCATCGAGGGCGTCCCCGACGAGATGGAGTGGTCGATCCCGGTGCTGCGCTGCCGGGCGGCGCTCGAGACGCGGTTCGAGATCTCGGTCCGTGCGGCCGTCCAGGGCGCCGCGCTCGACCCCGGCCCGCGCCCGGGCCGGCCGCTCGCCCGCCGGCTGCGCGACATGATCGGCCGCGACGCGGACCTGGGCGCCGACGTGGCCGGGCACCTCGCCCGCGACGGGACGCTCGTCGAGTACCGCGAGTTCCTCCTGCATCGGTCGGCGTACCACCTGATGGAGGCTGACCCCTTCACGTGGGCGATCCCCCGTCTGGACGGCGCCGCGAAGGCGGCGCTCGTGCAGATCCAGGCCGACGAATACGGCGGCGGCGATCCCGCCTGGATGCACAGCCAGCTGTTCGCCGACACGATGGCCGAGCTCGGCCTCGACCCTGCGGCGGGGCCACCGCTCGACCGTCTGCCGGGGACGACCCTGGCGACGACGAACCTCATCTCGATGTTCGGCCTGCACCGCCGGTTGCGGGGGGCGCTCGTGGGGCATCTCGCCGTGTTCGAGATGACCTCCTGCGTGCCGAACCGGCGCTACGCGGAGGGATTGCGGCGGCTCGGGATCGACGGGCGTGCGACCCGTTTCTTCGACGAGCACGTCGAGGCCGACGCCGCGCACGAGGCGATCGCCGCGCACGACCTGGCCGGCGCGTTGGTCCGCGACGACCCCGACCTGCTCGAGGACGTGCTGTTCGGCGCGGCGGCGATGCTGGTGACCGAGCGGCGGGCCGGCGAGCGGATGCTGACGTCGTGGCAGGACGGCCGCTCGTCGCTGCGCGAGACGCGGTCGATCGCGCGCCCACGCCCTGCGCTGGTCGAGCGCTAGGCGGCGCGGCGGACCCGGGCCATAGGCGGCGGCGGGCTGGGCGCCGGCTCCGGCGTCGGCGGCTCCGGAGCGGGCGGGGGCGGCTCGGGCGGCGACGGATCGGGCACGCGCGTCGCCGTCGGGAGCCGATCGATCCACGCCCACCGTCCGGACGCGATGACCGGGCGATGGTCGGTGGTCCACATGCGGGCTGCCATGGTGCGCTCCTTCCGTCCGACGGTCCCGAGGGATCCGTGACCCGTGCCTACCCGGCGGGTCGCGGCGGGAAACGGCCTCACGCACGGCCGCCTTCGAACCGCACCGTCCACCGCCATCGGTCGCGACCCTCGGACCACTCCCACGATGTGAGCGTGCCGATCTCACCGCCAGCGAGCAGCACGACCGTGCCGAGTTCGTCGGTGGGCTCAACCGATGAACGCAGGACGCGCACGCCGTCGACCGTGAGCAGGTCGATCGGCCCCGCGGCCTCGTCGGCCCGCAGGTCGGTGCCCTGCGCGACCAACCGCTCGCCGTTCTCGAAGACCTCGGCGTCGAGGACCGGCGGTGGCGCGTGGATCAACATGCGCTCGAGCGGCGCCGATCGACCGCGTGCGAACGGCACCCCGTCGGCGCCGCCCGGCGCGCGGACGACCCAGGTGCGCCAGCCGCCCTCGGTCGCGGTCACGT
>DASQKC010000152.1:0-10036 GCA_035630755.1 Actinomycetota bacterium
GACCACGCACCTGTACGACCGCGAGGGACGGCCGCTCGCCGCGCTCCACGGCGCCGTCGACCGCACCCTGGTGCCGCTCGCGGAGATGTCGCCGCACCTCAAGGACGCCGTGATCGCCACCGAGGACCACGAGTTCTACGAACACACCGGCGTCGACCTGCGCGGGGTCGTCCGGGCGACGTGGACCAACCTGCGGGGCACCGACAACGAGGTCCAGGGCGCGTCCACGATCACCCAGCAGCTCGTGAAGAACGTCTACGCGGGTGAGTACCGGACCGACCCCGAGACCGGGCTGCAGGAGTACGTGCTGCCCGAGCGGAGCGTCACGAACAAGGTCCGCGAGATGCTCCTGGCGATGAAGCTCGAGCAGGAGTTCGGCAAGGACAAGATCCTCCAGCACTACCTCAACACGGTCTACTACGGGCACGGCGCCTACGGGATCGAGGCGGCGGCCAGGACGTACTTCGGTGTCTCGGCGTCCGAGCTCACGGTCCTGCAGTCGGCCACGCTCGCGGGCGTCCTGCACGCGCCCGAGCTCTACGACCCGATCGACCGACCCGACGACAACAGGTTCCGTCGGGACTACACGCTGGACCAGATGGTGCTCTACGGCTACCTCGGCGAGGACCGGGCCCAGAACCTGAAGGACAAGGACTGTTGCGGGACGCTCGAGGACACGACGAAGGACCGGATCGACGCGCCGGGTGACGCCGAGTACTTCGTCGACCACGTGCGCCGCTCGCTCTTCGAGCTGTACGGCAGCGCGCGGGTCTACGGGGGCGGGCTCGAGGTCACCACCTCGCTCGACCTCGACCTGCAGCGCGCGGCCGAGCAGGCCGTGAACACGAACCTCCCCGGGACGGCCGGCAACCCCTCCGCGGCGCTCGTGTCGATCGACGTCGAGACCGGCGAGATCCTCGCGATGGTCGGCGGGCGCAACTGGGAGAACAGCAAGGTGAACCTCGCGACGTTCCCGTGCGAAGGCTGCGGCCGCCAGGCCGGATCGGCGTTCAAGCCGTTCACGCTGGCCGCTGCGATGCAGCAGAACTACGACCTCCTGCACGACTTCTGGTACGGCCCGAACACGATGGCGATCCCGGGATGTCCCGACCCCGAGCAGCCCGACGGGCTGTGGCACCCGACGAACGCCGAGGGGTCCGGCAACTACACGCTCGAGGGTGCGACCGCGCATTCGGTCAACACGATCTTCGCGCAGCTGGTCGCGGAGCTGGGTCCGGGGCTCGTCGCCGACATGGCGGAGACCCTGGGGATCCAGTCCCACCTCGATCCGTTCTGTTCGATCACGCTCGGCTCGGTCGCGGTGAATCCGCTCGAGATGACGAACGCGTTCGCGACCCTCGCCGCCCACGGCGAGCTGCACTACGCCACCCCGCTGCACGAGGTCGTGACCCCGAGCGGTCGGGTGGACCGGTCGATCCGCAACAAGGGCGACCAGGTGGTCGACGCGAACGTGGCCGACCTGGTCACGTACGCCCTGCAGGGCGTCGTGACCGGCGGGACCGGCGTGGGTGCGGCGGTTCCCGGGTACCAGGTCGCCGGGAAGACGGGGTCGTCGCAGGACAACGTCGACGCGTGGTTCTGTGGGTACACCGTCCAGATCGCCACCTGCGTCTGGATCGGCTACCCGGAGGGGGAGATCACCCTCGAGAACATCGAGGGGGAGTCGCTCGTCTACGGGGGCACGATCCCCGCCGACATCTTCAGCGACTACATGGCCATCGCCATGAGCGGGCTCGACCCGCTGACGTTCACCACGCCCTCGTTCGATGTCCTCGGGACCGACGGCCCCGACAACCCGGCGCCCTCCCCGGTCCCGTCGCCGTCGTTCTCGCCGAGCCCCGAGCCGAGCCCGGAGCCCGAACCCACCGAGGAACCGAGCCCGACCGAGGATCCGGATCCGAGCGGCGGTCCCTCGCCGAGCGACTAGGCGCTCGCGCCGGCGAGCGCGCCGTCGAGCGGGATCGTCGCCATGACCGCGGTCCCACGGCCCGGGTTCGACCGGATCGCGAAGGTCCCGCTCGCGAGCTCCACGCGTTCGCGCATCGAGGCGAGACCGACCCGGCCGCTCCGCAGGTAGTCGCGGGTCTGGCCGGGGTCGAACCCGCGGCCGTCGTCCTCGACCTCGATCCGCACGTGATCGCCGTCGGCGTCCAGGTGCACGAGCACCCGGGACGCTTCCGCGTGACGCCCCACGTTCGTGAGCGCCTCCTGCACCACGCGGTACGCGAGGGTCTCGAGGTCGCCGGGGATCTCGTCGGCGACCGAGCCGGTGAACTCCGTGCCGATCCCGGTGTCGGCCTCGAACCGCGCGAGCGACTCCCGCAGGGCCGGCATCAACCCGCGCTCCTCGAGGACCGGCGGCCGCAGGTTGGCCATCAGGCGACGGAGGTCGTCGGCCTCGCCCGCGAGCTCCTCGCGGATCCGGATGAGCAGGCCTACGCCTCCTTCGACGTCGCCGGCGTTCAGCATCAGCAGGGCGGCCTCCAGGGAGAGCGACGCAGCGGACACGCCCTGGACGGGGCCGTCGTGCAGGTCGCGCGCGATCCTGTTCCGCTCCTGTTCGATCGCGGCGTTGGTCCGGCGGAGCAGGCGCGTGCGGTCCTCGTCGCGATCCTGCAGGAACTGGAACAGCGATCGGATGGTCTGGTCGGCCACCTTCGCGGCGGTGACGTCGCGGATCAGCAGCAGGGTGCGGGGCGGCGTGGTCCGGACCTCCGAGACCCGCGACTCGAGGTAGAGCGGCTGCCCGTCGGTCCGGTTGACGGTGGCCGTGCCGCCGGACGGGAGCTCGCCGAACGCGGGATCGGTGCCCGGGACGACCGCGGCGAGCGCGTCCCACGGGGCGCCCTCGATCGCGGTGCGGTCGCGCCCGACCATCGCGCAGAACGCGTCGTTCGCCCGGTGGATCGTCCCGTCGGCGTCGAGTTCGACGAACCCGTCCACGGCGGCCTCGAAGATGAGCCGCAGGTGCTCCTCGGAGCGGCGCAGGGTCTCGTTCGTCTCGCGGAGCCGCACGAGGGCGCGATCGGTCTGCGCGAGGGCGGACCCCCGCTCCTCGAGCGCGGCCTCCGCCGCGGCGTGGTCGGCGTTCGCGCTGCGTTGGTTGACGAGCACCCGGGCGACGAGGGCGGCCCCGAGCGCCGCGAGGATGAGCGAGGCCTGCGCGCCCGCGATCCCCTGACGGACGTCGACGATCGAGATCACGATCATCGCACCGGCGGCGGCCATGATCGACGCGACCGAGAGCAGGGGCCGGCCGAAGCGGACGGCCGGGCGCACACGTCGCGGCTCGTGCCGGACGAGCATCAGGGTCGCGCCGAGCGCTATCGGAGTGATGAACAATCCGACGTCGGTGATCGGCGAGTTGCCGTCGAACATGCCCTGCACCCACGTCCGGCCGAACCCGATGAGCCCGAGGACGAGCGGCGCGTACGCGAGGAACAGGAGCAGGTGCCCCGCCGTCGGCACCCACATCGCCAGCGCGGCGAAGCAGGCGAAGATCGTGGCGGCGATCGTGGCGAACACGAGGGCCGACACCGACACCTCGAAGGCGGCGCCCATCGGCCGCACCATCACGTAGACGAGCGCGGCGATCGCCAGGGTCATGAGCGCCACGTCCGCCGTGACGTCCCAGCGTTCGCGCGCATCGAAGTGGGCGCGGAACTCGGCGCGGACCGCGAACGCGAGCGGGACGAGCCCCGCGAGGAAGACGAGGTCGAGGTAGGACGGACGGCTCGTCCCCATCGTGCGGGTGAGGGCGACCGCGAGGTACCCGATCAGGGTGAGGGCCGTCAGCCCGAGCGCGACCGCGATCGCGCGACGCTCGGGCCAGTCCCGGCCGGCGACGGCCACCGTGATCGCCCCGACCCCGTAGGACATGACGAGCAGAGCTCCTGAGAGCAAGAGCGTCCCGCGCGTGCTCGCATCGATCGACAGCTCGACGGCCAGCCCGATGATCGCGAACACGCCGAGCGCCACGGCCCCAGCCGTCCGTGCGGCGTCCCGACGTTCCATCCGAGACCCATGATGGCGAACGCGTTCGGTCCGCTCCATCACCCAGCCGGGGGTCACCCGATGGCCGGATGAACTAGCCCGCAGTGATGGCGGTCGGTGGACTTCCGGCAGGAGCCGGGGGTCACTCGATGAGGCGTCGGCGCAGCGCCTCGGCCACGGCCGCCGTGCGGTCCGACGCGCCGAGCTTCTCGAAGATGTGCTCGAGGTGCGTCTTCACGGTGTCGGGCGAGATGTACAGACGCTCGGCGATGTCGCGGTTCGTGTGCCCGAAGGCCAGCAGCTGCAGGACCTCGATCTCCCGCGCCGTGAGCGTCTCGGCCTTGCGGTCGCGCTCCTTCGCGGTGGAGAGCTCCTCGGCGAGCGCCACCACGAGCTGCGGGTCGATCACCATGTTGCCGCCCGCGACCAGCCGCACCGTTTGGATCAGGTGCTCGGCGTCACGCGCCTTAAGGACGTAGCCGCGCGCGCCGCTGCGGACCGCCTCCACCACGAACTGGCGGTCGTCGTAGGCGGTGAGCATGATCACGCCGACCTTCGGGTGGTGGTCCCTGATCTCGCGCGCCGCCTCGAGGCCGTCCATCTCGGGCATCCGGATGTCGATGAGCGCGATGTCCGGGTCCTCGGCCCCGATGAGGTCGAGGAGCTCCTTGCCGTTCGCCGCTTCCCCGACCACGTCGATGCCGTCGGCCATGTCGAGGTAGCGACGCAGGCCTTGCCGCACCAGCGAGTGGTCGTCCGCGATCGCGACCCTGATCGTCACCTGCCACTGCCCTCCGGCTGCCGATGGTCGTCCCGGATACTACCCGGAACCCCGTCGGCGGTCGGGAGCTTCCCGACCGCCGCCCTGTCCCTCAGAAGACGTACCACCACCCGATGAACAGCACGGCGACGACCCCGTACAGCGCCCCGAACACCCCCACGACGGCGCTCTCCGGTGGTCGATCCCGCCCGGCCGCCAGCGACCAGCCCCACGCGAGCGGGAACACGACGGCCATGAACCGGGGGACCGACAGCAGCGGCCGCCCCGTGAAGGGGAGCAGCAGCGGGAGCACCAGGGACCCGACGGCGTACGCGGTGTAGGTGAGACGCACGTGCCGCGCGACGAGGACGATCCCCGCCACGGCGAGGGTGACGATGAGCAGATCCATCGCCCACCAGGAGCCGTGCCGCCACGCCAGGTCCACCGCACGCCACACCGTGGCCCACGGCGGCGCCGTCCCGTCAGGGCGCCAGTTCCGTTGCGCGTCGAGCGGTGCGAAGGCGTCGCCGTGCGCGGCCGCCCACCACGCGAAGTACAGGAGCGGGCCGACCGCGACCGCGGCGGCCGCGGCGAACCGGGGGATCGGCGCCCGGTCCTCGCGGCGCCACTGGCGCACGGCCTCGATCCACAGCGCCAGGATCAGGATGAGCCCCACGCTCCGGGTGAGCGCCGCCCCGGCGCCCGCGAGCGCGGCGAGCGCCCACCGGTCGCGCCGGGCGTACCAGAAGGCCAGCAGCGACAAGAGCAGGAACAGCGACTCCGTGTAGGGGGCCAGCAGGAAACACGCGGTGGGGAACAGGGCCACGAGCAGCAGCGATCGCCGCGCGTGGGCGTCGCCCAGCTCGAGCCGGGTGAGCGCGTGCAGCACGACGAGCGCGCCGAACAGGGCGGCGTTGGAGACGAGCAGCGCCGCGCCGAGCGGGCCGACGCCGGGCAGGACCGTGACGGCGCGGATCGCGAGTGGGTACAGCGGGAAGAACGCCGCGGAGTTGTCGTCGGTCCGGTAGCCGTCGGTCGCGATGCGGAGGAACCACAGCGCGTCCTGACGTTCGGTCGCCGTGAACGGCGCCGTCCAGCTCCACGTGGGCACGGGCGCGGGCCAACCCGGGACGCTCGTCGGCTGGTTCGGCGGGAGCGGCAGGAGCTCCACGCTGAACGACGAGATCGCGAACAGGAGCACGCGGATGATCACGAACACGACGAGCGCGTCCCGCACGCCGTCGCGCAGGCGGGGGGACGTCACGCCGGCGCGGCCTCCGGCGCCGTCGCCGTGTCCCGCGCCGCGACGCCCTCGGTCCGGCGCGCCAGCAGGCGCAGCGGCTGGTCGGTGCTCCGGATCCAGACGACGAGCGCGAGCACGAGCACCGCGGTCCGCACGAGGAGCGCGATCCGGAACCACGACGCGGGCCAGCCCCACGGCTGCCCGACGTAGCCGCCGAAGAAGCGGAACCTGGTGAGGAAGACCGCCACATCGGCCACCTGGAACAGCGCGAAGACGCGGAAGCTCGGCACGCAGAGCGCGAACAGCGGCACCAGCCACAGCCCGTACTGCGGCGAGTAGACCTTGTTCACGAGCAGGAAGACCACCACGAGGGGGAAGGCGAGCGTCCACGGCTGCAGCCGGCCGGGCACGCGCGCCTTCGCCCACCAGCAGATCGCCACGCCGACGGCGAACATAGCGATCGACGCGACGTTCACGACGCGGATCGGGAGGGCGGCGCGAGGCCAGAGATCGGCCGCGATGTACCAGAGGCTGTCGAAGTCGGCGGCCCGCTCGCTGTTGAACCGGAAGAACTCGATCCACCCGCGCGGCGCGGCGATCACGAAGGGGATGTTCACGGCCAGCCAGGCGCCCACGGACCACCACAACACGCGGACGGAGCGGTCGGGCTGGCGATCGCGCAGGCCCTGGACGAACAGCGGGATCACGAGGAACGCCGGGTAGAACTTCGTCGCGGCGCCGAGCCCGATCGCCACTCCCGACCACTCCTCGCGACGGGCCGCGTACGCCACGAGCGCGCCGGTCGCGAGCGCCACGGCCACCAGATCCCAGTTCACCGTCCCGGTCAGCAGGAGGGTCGGCGACAGGGCGAACCAGAGGGCTCGGCGGCCGATGAGCGCCCACAGGCAGATCGCGATCGCGACCGCGGCCGCCGCGAGGATCGCCGCGTTCACGTAGAAGAACGGCGCGTACCGCGGGCCGTCGCCGGGCGCGAGGTTCGCGACCCATGCCGCCGCGCGCATCACGTACATCGACAGCACGGGGTACTCGTCGCAGTTGTGCGTCGAGGGGGCGCAGGCGTCCAGGAAGGGGAGGCGCGCGCCCTCCAGCTGCTCGGTCGCGATGAGGGGGACGATGTCCGAGTAGCACCAGTAGCGGTACTGGGGATCGCCGCTCCAGTCGCCGCTCGCGCACGGCGACTTCGCGGCCACGCCCACGGCCATCGTCCCCAGGGTGCAGGCGATGACGACGCTCAGGGCGATCGCGCGGGAGGCGTGCTTCACCGGCGCATCCTAGCCCCGCGCTCACGCCGGCCCGACGCCCACACCGTTCGAGCGTGGACTCGTAGAGTGTCGACTCATGAGGTACCGGGTCGAGCAGGTGGCGGCGGCGTGCGACGTCTCGGTGGACACCGTCCGCTACTACCAATCGCGTGGCCTCGTGCCCCCGCCCGAGCGCGAGGGCCGCGTGGCCGTCTACCGCGAGGGGCACGTGGAGCGGATCCGGCGGATCCGCGATCTGCAGGGCAAGGGCCTGTCGCTCGCCGCGATCGCGCGGGTGATGGACGGCGACGGCGCCGGCGATGCCGACCTCGCCGCCGCCGTCGCCGCCGAGCGGGGGGACGGGGACGCGACCGCCGCGCAGCTCACCCTCGATGCCTTCGCCGACGCGTCGGGCGTGCCGGCGTCGCTGATCCAAGCGGTCGAGCGCGAGGGCATCACCATCGGCCGACCGGGACCCGACGGCGAGTCCCGCTACGCCGTCGCGGACATCGAGCTGATGCGGACCGCGCTCACCGTCCTCGAGTTCGGGCTCCCGCTCAGCGAGCTGCTCGCCCTGGCGCGCGACACGGACGTCGCGATGCGCACGCTCGCCGAGCGATCGGTGGAGCTGTTCGACACATTCGTCCGCACCCCGATCCGCGACACGGCGGGCGAGGGCCCGGCGGCCGAGGCGCAGACGGTCGAGGCGTTCCACGAGCTGCTCGCGGCGGTCACCGCGCTCGTCGCGGGCCACTTCAAGCGCGTCGTGCTCGATCGGGCCGAGGAGCGGATGGGATCGTGAGGCAGGGCGCCGATCTGCCGCAGGGCGAGGAGAAGGCCCGGACGGTGCGTGGGCTGTTCGACGCGATCGGTCCGCGGTACGACCTGGTGAACCGCGTGATGACGTTCGGGATGGACGTCGGGTGGCGGCGGCGGACCGTCCGCGAGCTCCGGCTGCCGGCGGGCTCGCTCGTGTTCGACCTGGCCTGCGGCACCGGCGATCTGTGCCGCGACCTGCAGGCGGCGGGGCATCGGGCGGTGGGGTTCGACTTCTCGCTCGGGATGCTCGCGAACGCGCGGACGTCGGCGCCGCTCGTGCAGGCCGACGTCCTGCGGCTGCCGGCGCGCGACGGCGCGGCCGCCGGGGTCACGTGCGGGTTCGCCCTGCGTAACGTGGTGTCCCTGCCCGCGTTCTTCGAGGAGCTCGCGCGGGTCGTCCGGCCCGGCGGCCGCATCTCGCTGCTGGACGCCTCCCGTCCCGACCAGCCCGTGCTGCGGGCGGGGCACGGGCTGTACTTCGAGCGCGTGGTGCCGTTCATCGGCGGTCTGCTGTCGGACGCCGACGCGTACGCCTACCTCCCCCGCTCGATGGCGTACCTGCCCTCGCCGACGGATCTGCTCCGGATGCTCCGCGTCGCCGGGTTCCCCGACGTCCGCCGGCTCCAGCTGACCGGGGGTCTGACCCAGCTCGTCGTGGGCACCAGGTCGTGAGCGAGCCGGCTTCGCTCGCGCCGGCCTTCGACCTGCTCGCCGCGTACGAGCCCGGCGGCGTCCTCGTGGAGCGAGCCGGTCTGGGCGTCGCGACCGGCGCGGCCGGTCGCTGGGTCCCGGCGGGGGAGGTGGGCGCCGCGCTCCGCGCGGCGCCCACCGGCACCGTGGCCGCCGGGGTCCTCCCGTTCGACGGGAGCGGTGATCTGTGGATCGCCGACCGAACCGTCCGTCGGACGGAGCCGGGCGTCACGCGGCTGGCGGGTCCTCCGAGCGCGTTCACGAGCGTCCGCGGACGCAGCGCCCCGGCCGCGGCGTTCTCCCCACTCCAGCGCCGTCCGCACCCGGCCCCGGAGGCCTACGCGACGGCCGTCGGAGCGGCGGTCGCCGACATCCGCGCCGGCGAGCTGCGCAAGGTCGTCCTGGCGCGCACGCTGGAGGTGGACGCGGGGCGGACCCTCGACCCGGTGGCGCTCGCGCACCGCCTGCGCGCGGTGAACCCCGACGCCTGGACGTTCGCCGCGCCCGGTGGCGAGGGCACGCTCGTCGGCGCCTCGCCCGAGCTGCTCGTGGCCCGCCGCGGCCGCACGGTCCGGTCGAACCCGCTCGCGGGGACGGCGCCACGCGCCGGCGATCCGGTCGAGGACCACGCGAACGCGGATCGGCTCCTCGCGTCGCCGAAGGACCGCGAGGAACACGCGATCGTGGTCGACGCGGTGGCGGCCACGCTCGGCGGCGTCTGCGACGACCTGGTGTGGGACCCCGAGCCGATCCTGCAGGCGACGCCCACCGTGTGGCATCTGTCGACGCGGTTCGAGGGCACGTTGCGGGCGCCGGCGCCCTCGGCGCTGGAGCTCGCCGTCCTCCTGCACCCCACGCCGGCGATCGGCGGCTGGCCCGTGGCGCCCGCGCTCGACTCGATCGCCCGGATGGAGCCTTTCGATCGCGGCGGCTACGCCGGACCGGTGGGCTGGGTCGACGGCGAGGGCGACGGCGAGTTCGCGATCGCGCTGCGGTGCGCGTTGCTCCGGGGCGACCGCGCGACGCTGTTCGCCGGCGCCGGGATCGTGGCTGCGAGCGAGCCCGCCGCCGAGCTCGACGAGACCGAGCGCAAGTTCGTCTCGTTCCTCGAGGCTCTCCGATGGGGTTAGGCGCGATGCGCTAGCGACCGGCGATGGCGGCCGCCGCCGCGGCCGCGATCTCTTCGCGCCGGGCGAGGCCGGCCTCGGCGTCGACCGTCACCTCGACGACCTGGACCCCGCCCCGGCG
>DASQKC010000153.1:0-6085 GCA_035630755.1 Actinomycetota bacterium
TGAGCACCCACGCGTCGTAGATCCCGAGGAGCACGGGGTTGTAGCCAGACTGACCCTTGTACGACGGATCGCTCCGTTCCATCCGGCGGCCTCCTCCAGGTGGTGGACGGCGCCACGTTATGCCACGAAGCCCGCCGGGTCACTGGTGTTTGCTCGTCTGCGCGACCGGGTGTCACCACCAGTCAGGGCAGCCGGAATCCTGGAGAGCGGGTGACGGGAATCGAACCCGCATAGCCAGCTTGGAAGGCTGGAACTCTGCCATTGAGCTACACCCGCGGATGATCGCACCCTCAGTCTAGTCGCCGGGGTGCCGTCCAGCGGGTGACCGTTCGAGCGGCCGTAGAATCGCGCGATGCGCCTCCCGTTCGTGATGGTCGACGTGTTCGCCGAGCGGCCGTTCGAGGGGAACCGGCTGTGCGTCGTTCCCGATGCGCCGCCCGAGCTCACGACCGAGCAGATGGCGACGCTCGCGCTCGAGATGAACTTCTCAGAGTCGACGTTCGTCACCGCGAGCCGGGCCGACGGCTACGACGTGCGGATCTTCACGCCCGACGCCGAGATCCCGTTCGCGGGACATCCGACGCTCGGGACCGCGTTCGTGCTCGCGAGCGGGGGACGCACGGGGACCGACGTGGTGCAGGTGTCGGCGGCGGGCGAGGTGCCGGTACGGGTCGATCTCGACGCCGGGTCGGCCACGATGCGGCAGCTCCCCCCGGCGTTCGGTCCCGAGGTGACCGACCGCGCGGGGATCGCCGACGCGGCCGGCCTGACGACGGACGACCTGGTCGCCGATCTCCCTGCCGTGGTCGCGACGACCGGGCTCCCGCACGTGATGGTGCCCGTGAGGGACGACGCCGCGCTGCGGCGCGCCGTGCGCCGTGATCGCACGGCCGACGTGTGCGCCGCCGTCGAGGCCGAGTCGCTCTACCTGTTCACGGTGCGCGGCGACGGGGCCGTGGTGGCGCGGATGTTCGATCGCGGGTCCGAGATCGGCGAGGACCCCGCGACCGGATCCGCCGCGGGACCGCTCGGGGCGTATCTCGCGGCGCATGGGTTGGCGGGGATGCCCGGGCGTGTCGTCGTCGCGCAGGGCGAGATGGTCCGCCGGCCGTCGTTCCTGCACGTCGACGTGGAACCCGCCGGGGACACGTGGGCGATCGACGTGACGGGCGGCGTCCGTCGGGTGGGCGAAGGCGTCTTTGAGCTGTAGCTAGGGGGTGCAGGTGAGCGTCGGCGACACGATCTCGTCGCCCTCGGCGGGGATCACACGCGCGTACACGCCTTTCACCTCACCGGCCTCCAGCCGGACACCGATGCTCTGCGCGCCGTTGGCGAACTCGGCCTCGGTGCCGATCGCCGCGGTCGTCACGCACGTCACGACGCCGTCGGCCGATCCGGTGTTCGTCACGTCGAACCGGAAGCATGCCGTCGCGCCGCCGGTGGGGCACTGCTCGGGCTGTCCGGGTCCGACGGCGACGGTCAGCTGGTCCGACGGTGGCCGGAACGCCAGCAGGAGCACCAGGACGAACCCGATGAACACGACGAGGCCCAGGACGAGCGAACCGATCACCAGGGCGGGCGGCGACGCACCGTCGCGGGGGGTCGTCATCGCACCTCTCGTTCGCGTGGGGCGGTACGCTCGGGGTCGACGGGGCGTAGCGCAGCCTGGTTAGCGCACGTGCTTTGGGAGCACGAGGTCGTCGGTTCGAATCCGACCGCCCCGACCGACATCGTTCGCCGCACGTGCCCTCCCTCCCAGGTGTCCTGCCGCCGACGCTAGCCCCTGGGGTCACGTTGGCGCAACGGCCATCGGTCGCGATCCGATGGGCTCAGGAGGGGCCGCGGCCGTACCGGGTCATGATCGCGAGGAGGTCATCGTGGGGTAGGGCGTGCGCCGTGATCCCATCGCGGCCGGTAATCGTCTCGGCCGCGATCATCGCGTTGATGATCGCCTCCTCGGTCGACTCGATCACGCCCCAGAACAGCTCGGTGATGCCGCCGTCGGGGAGCATCGTGAGCTCGACCGCCTCGCTCGGGCCCTCGAGCTTGTAGGTGCGCAGACGCTCGGCGTTGCCGGTGGAGAAGGCGAGAAAGATGTCGCCGCTCGAATGACCGCCGGCGCCGCCCGCGCGCGCGATCCCGAGGCCTGCGCGCTGCGCGAGCCGGTCGAGCTGGTGCGGCAGGAGCGGCGCGTCCGTCGCAACGATCACGATGATCGACCCTGCGCCCGCGCGCAGGACCGCCTCCTCCTCGTCCCAGGCCGAGGGGATCGCGGATCGAGGGAGCTCCCGGCCGACGGGGACGCCGTCGATCATCAGGTGCTCGCGGTCGCCGTGGTTGGCCTGCACCAGGGCGCCGACGGTCCATCCGGCGGGTACGACCCGCGACGCGGTGCCGGTCCCGCCTTTGAACTCGTGGCAGATCATCCCGGTCCCGCCGCCGACGCCGCCTTCGGGCACCGGACCGTCCGCCGCCACGTCGAGCGCGGCCTGGACGTGCTCGGGTCGCACGTGCATCCCGTTGATGTCGTTGAGGGCGCCGTCGTACGTCTCGGCGGCCACCGGCAGCGCCCAGTACGAGGAGCGTGCGTCGCGCGCGGCGATCTCGGCCGCGACGAGCGCGTCGCGGACCACGCCGACGCTGTGCGTGTTCGTGATGCCGATCGGCGTCGTCAGGTGGCCCGACTCGCGGATCCACTCCAGGCCCGTCATCTCGCCGTTGCCGTTCAGCGTGTGGGTCCCGGCGAACACGGGGTGCTCGACGATGCCGGGGTGCGGCACGACGACGGTGACCCCGGTGCGGATGGGGCCCTGGCCGACCACGAGCGGCCCGTCGCCGGCGATGAGCGTCGTCATGCCGACGCCCACGCCGGTGACGTCGGTGATCGCGTTCAGAGGACCGGGGGGGAGCTGCCCGATCGAGAGGCCGAGGTCGCGGAGTCGTGTCATGGCCGCGCAGCCTAGCGCGCACGCGCGCCTTGACGGTGCGGGAAGCGCACCGGCAGACTGCCTCGCGGTCACGTCCGCAGGTCCCGAAGGAGGGTCTAGCCCACGAGCGCGCGAGCGCCGGCGGTGACCACGGCGGCGATCACGACCACGGCGAGCGCCGGCGCGTGGAACCGGATGGCCACCGCGGCCGCCGCCAGCCCGATCGCGCGTTCGTCGACCACGAGGTCCTGCCCGTCGGTGAACGTGTTCACGGCGACGAGCGCGCCGAGCAACGCGGGGCCGGCGAGCGCGACGACGCCGTCGAGGCGCTGCGGGAGGGCCCGGCCGTGCAGGAGCACGGGTCCGGCGCCCTTGAGCGCGATCGTCCCGAGGGCGGTGAGCAGCAGGACCCACCCGAGGCTCGTCACGTGTCGACCTCCCGTCGGCGTTGCGGGATGAGGCCGAGCAGGCACGCGAGGCTCGCGGCGACGATCGGGATGCCCTCGGGCGTGAACGGCGTGAGCGCCAGCGCGATCGCCGCGCCGAGCACGGCCGCCTGGATCGGCCGGTGGCCGGCGAACCGTACGCCGGGGAACGCGTGGACCTTGCCGCCGCGCAGCATCGGGGCGAGCAGCGCCAGGAACAGGGCGGGGAAGGCGGCGTCCATCCCGAACGCGGCCGGGTCACCGATCAGGTCGCCGCTGGCGACCCCGATGGCCGTGCCGGCCACCCACGCGATCCAGATCCCGGCGCCGGCCGCCAGGAGGACGCGCGGGTTCCACCGTCCCTCGCCTTCGGCCGCGACCGCCCAGGACTCGTCGACCATGAGGTGCGCGTGGAGCAGGCGCGACCAGACGCCGCCCTCGAGCCACGGCGCGATGGTGATGCCGAGCGGCAGGTAGCGGGCGTTCAGCAGGAGCGCCGCGATCACCGCGGTGGCGGCCGCGCCGCCCGCCCCGAGCACCGAAACGGCGGCGAACTGCGCCGACCCCGCGAAGGTGGTCATCGACATCAGGATCGGGGCGAGCACGCCCATCCCGGCGGCCCTGGCGAGCACACCGAACGAGATCCCGAACGCGCCGACGGCGATCGCGAGGGGCGCGACCGCCCGCGCGCCCTCCCGGTACCCGCGGGTCTGCTCGGTCATCTCGGGATGCTACCGGCGGCCCGCCCGTACGCTGCGGGGCGACATGGAGGTCACGTCCACGAGCACCGAGGTCGATGCCGCGCACGCCGAGCGCGCCCTCGAGGGGCTGCCCGCGACCGACTACGCGATCCACGTGAAGCCGTTGCGCTATCGGACGAAGCCCCACATGTCGGCCTGGACCGACTTCACGGAACGGACGATCACGCTCCAGGTGCCCGAGCCCTTCCTGCCTTTCGGCGAGGTGGTGGCGCACGGCGCGCGGCGGCGACCCGGCAAGGGCATGCGGTTCATCTGGCTCACCGAGGGCATCACGATCACCTCGCCCGACGAGGTCCTGCGGTTCCTCTACCTGCACGAATGGATGCACTGGTACCTGCGCGAGCGCCTGGGCCGCGCGTCGCAGGCCGAGACGACCTGCGATCGGTTCGCGTTGCGCAACTACCGGAAGGTCCGGGTGACTGAAGCCGACGCGCGACAGGCGATGAAGCGGGGTCCGCGGAAACGCTAACCCGCGGCCGTGGCGTCCTGCCGGGCACCGATCGCGCTCTCGAGCAGGATCTCGAAGTGCGAGAGTCGCATCCGCTGGCGTTCGGGCTGGTGCTCCCAGCGGTGGAACAGGCCGGGGTCGAGCTCCTCGGTCACGATCGCGTCCTGCAGCGATGACGTGAGCCAATCGACCATCGAGACGACGGTCTCCAGGTCGAGGTCGTCGCGGACCTCGCCGCGCTGCTGCCCCCACTCGATGAACTCGAGCGTCCCGTACGGATCCTCGCTCACCATGTACCGGTTGATCTCGCGCCGCAGGCTGAGGTCGGTCCCGTACGTGCCGATCAGCGTGACGCGGTACGGCACCCAGTCCTCCTTCGCGAGGTGCTCGGTGCGCTCGAGCCAGTGCCGGACGACCTCGAAGAACCCGCGGTCCAGCACCTCGTCCGGCGCGTCGAGCCAGCGGGGGAGCGCGGCGACCGCGTGCCGGTAGCACTCGAGGAACAGCCCGGCCTTCGAGCCGTAGTGCTGGAAGATCGAGCCCTTCGCGATCCCCAGCTCGGTGGCCACGTCCTCGATACGGGCGCCCTGGTACCCGTGCTCGGCGAAATGGCGCATCGCGCATGACACGATGAGGGCCCGCTTGGCCTCGGCCCGCGCGGAGCGCCGTCGGTGTGATGACTGGAGGTCAGCTTGCATCGCTCGCACAGCATCGCACCGCAGTTGGCCCAGGGTCCAGGGCCGGATGACCCGTGGTCAGAACGGCACGACGACCGTTCAGGTGAGCTCGCGGTACCGGAAACAGGTCGTGACATGGTCGTTGACCATCCCCGTGGCCTGCATGAAGGCGTAGCAGACGGTCGGGCCCACGAAGCGGAAGCCCCGGCGTTTCAGGTCCTTCGACATCGCGCGTGACACGTCGGTCTCCGCCGGGATCTGGCCCGTCGCCCGCCAGGTGCCCACGATCGGCCCGCCGTAGACGAGCCCCCAGAGGTAGGCGTCGAGCGATCCGAACTCGCGTTGCACCGCCAGCGTGGCGCGTGCCGACGCGACCGCCGACTCCACCTTCGAGCGGTTGCGGACGATGCCGGGGTCGAGCAGGAGCCGATCGACCTTCGCCGGGGTGAAGCGGGCGACCCTCGCGGCGTCGAAGCCCGCGAACGCGCGGCGGTAGCCCTCGCGCTTATGGAGGATCGTCGACCAGGAGAGGCCGGCTTGTGCGCCCTCCAGCACGAGCATCTCGAACAGGTGCCGATCGTCGTGGGAGGGCACGCCCCACTCCTGGTCGTGGTACGCGAGGTACTGGGGATCGCCCACCGGCGCCCAAGCGCAGCGTCCTGGTTCCGTCATCGGAGCATCCTCGCAGGACGTTCGGACAGGCGAGAGGCCGCCCCTCGAGAGGGCGGCCTCCCCGCGCGCGAGGCCTTAGGTGGTGTCGCCCCGGGACCCACCGTCGCCGGTGTTGGTCCCACCGCCCGTGTTGTCTCCGTCACCGGTGTTGTCCCCGCCGCCGGTGCCGTCGTTC
>DASQKC010000154.1:0-3396 GCA_035630755.1 Actinomycetota bacterium
AAACCGAGGATCGTCTCGACCTGGGGGCTGACGTAGACGCACGGCCAGGTGCGCGAACCGGCCACGTCGCGTCGCTCGTCGACGTAGGCGATCGCCGGCAGCTGCTCGACGACGAGCCGGTAGCGCTCCTCGGCAGCGCGCAGCCGCTCCTCCGCCTCCTTCTCCTGGGTGATGTCGAAGCGGACGCCCTGCCATAGGGCGATCGCCCCGGTCCGGTCGTCGGCGACCGGGACGGCCTCCTCGCGTACCCATCGCGTCTGTCCGTCCTTCGTCAGCAGCCGATACTCGGCGCGGAAGACCTCGCCCGCAGCGCTCACGCGAGCGTCCTCGGCCAGGACCCAGTCGCGGTCATCGGGGTGGACCGCGTGCATCCACATGTCCTCGGCGCGCCATTCGTCAGGTGTGTACCCGAGCATCGCGGTGATCTGCGGGCTGACGTAGGTCTCCTGACCGCTCGCCGCGTCCTCGATGTAGGTCACGGCCGGGATCTGCTCGATGAGGGCCTGGTACCGGCGCGCGGCCTGCTCGCGCGCGATCGCGCCGCCGAGGGCGTTCGCCGCGGTGGCGAGCGCGTCGATCTCGCCGTCGTGCCAGGTCCGCATGGGGTCGGGATCATCGAGACCGACGGAGCCCCACCAGGCACCGTCGACGGTGATGGGGACGACGAGGATGCTGCCGACCTCGTCGGGGGAGCGATCGAAGATCGCCCGCTCGGCCTCCGGGAACCCGGGGACGGGTCCGTGGACGGGGCGGCCGGCGCCGAGCTCCTCGATCCAGCGTCCGAGCCCGGCGGCGCGCATGCCGAACCCGGGGGCGTCGCGCAGCTCGGTGCCCCAGGACCGGAGCGGCGCGACCTCCACGTCCTCATCGACCGCCGTCGTGGCGTAGACGTAGGCGCGCGCCGCGCCGGCCGCGGTCCCGAGCCGTTCCAGGACCTCGTCCAAGACCGCGAGCCACGACTCGGCCTCGAGGAACCTCGCCGCGGCGAACCCCGTCGCCTCGAGGATCGCGTCACGGCGCGCCAGGGCGTCGGCGGCGGTGCGCTGGGCGGTGACGTCCTGCAGGACGCCCTGCCAGATCGGGACCCCGTCGGGTCCCCTCACGAGGCTGGCGTGGTCGTGCAGCCAGGCGATGCGCCCGTCCTTGCGGACGACCCGGTACTCCACGTCGAAGGCATCGCCCGTCTCGTTCGTCCGCTCGGACTCGGCCAGGACGCGGTCGCGATCCTCGGGGTGCAAGATCGCGGCCCACAGCGCCGGATCGTCGAGCCGCTCCTGGGGGGTGTACCCCGTGAGGTCCTCGTACCGGGGGCTGATGTAGACCGCCGTGCTCAGCTCGTCCACGGCGTCGGTGTAGACGGCCACCGGCATCTCCTCGACGAGGTGCCGGTAGCGCTCCTCGGCCTCGCGCAGGTGCTGCTCGGCCGTCTTGCGATCGGTGATGTCGAACACGAGCCCCTGCCAGAAGCGCGGGGCACCGTCGGCGTCGCGGACGAGCCGGGCCGCGTTGTGGAGCCAGATCGTCCGTCCGTCCCGATCGATGCTGCGGTACTCGGAGGTCCACTCGTCCCGAGCGATGTCGCGGTTCTCGGCCAGGACGCGATCCCGGTCCTCGGGATGCAGCCGCGACTCCCACAGGTGCGGGTCATCGAGCCAGGCACCGGGTGGGAGCCCGTAGATCGCCTCGATCTGCGGGCTGATGTAGAGGTTGCGGCCGGTGTCGGGCTCCTCGATGTAGGTGACCGCCGGCAGCTGCTCGACGAGCGTGCGGAACCGCTCCTCGGCGTCGGTGTGCGCCGACTCCGCCGCGCGCTGCGCGGAGATGTCGATGAAGACCCCGTCGCAGCGCAGCCGGCCGTCCCGCCGCACGGCCGAGGTCTCCTCGCGCACCCAGACCCACGATCCGTCGGCGTGGTGCAGCCGGTACTCCTCGGCGAACGTCCCGCCGGTCGCGGTCATCCCGCGCCACGCGCCGAGCACGCGGTCGAGGTCGCCGGGATGCATCCGCGCGACCCACGGGTCGGGCTCGCCGAGCCACGCGTCGTCCGCGACGCCGACGAGCCGCTCGATGCCGGGCGCGATCCAGCGGTCGTGCACGATCCCCGTTGCCGGCTCGTAGTCGGTGGTGAAGGCGACCACGGGCAGGCGCTGGAGCATCGTGCGGATCCGCTCCTCGGACTCGCGCCGCTCTGTGATGTCGAGGATGACGCCCTGGTAGAGGGAGCCGGTCTCACCGGGCACGGGCGCGGCCTCGTCGCGGACCCAGCGCCAGGCCCCGCCCGCGTCGCGGATCCGGTACTCGGCCTCGAAGCCGGCCCCGTCCTCGATCGACCGCCGCCAGGTCGCCAGGGTCGCCGGGAGGTCGTCGGGGTGCAGGGCCGCCCCCCACCGATCCGGATGGGCGAGCCAGTCCTCGGCCCGGTAGCCGAGCATCGCCTCGATCTGGGGGCTGATGTAGCGCGCGGGACCGTCGCCGGGTTCGACCTCGCCGTCCCAGACGTAGGAGATGGCCGGCACCCGCTCGACGATCGTCTGGAACCGGGCCTCGGCGGCGTCGCGGAGCGTGCGTTCGGCCCGCGCCTGCCCCACGCGGCGGGCGGCGACGAACGCGGCCGCACCCAGCAGGAGGAACGAGAGGCCGAGGATCTCGGCCATCGCCGGCTGCACGGCCGTCGCGTCGAGCGTCCGTTCGAACACGCCGAGGGACAGGCCCACCACGAACACGGCGGCCACGACGAACCCGGCGACCATGAGGTCCCAGACCGCGCCGTGCCGCCCGCCCGGAACTCGGTCTCGGCGCGCGCTCACGTCCCCTTGGGTATCGGGAGGCCCGCGCGGGCCCTGAACCCGGCGTCAGAACGCTGCGAGGTCGCGCATCGCCCGGTAGATGTGGTCGGGCTCCGGCTCCATGTAGAAGTGCTCGAGCGCTGCGGCGTAGGGCATCGCGGGGATGTCGGGGCCGCCGATCCGCACGATCGGCGCGTCGAGGTCGAACATCGCCCGCTCGGCGATCGTCGCCACGATCTCGGCGCCCGCTCCGTACGTGCGGTTGTCCTCGTACACGACCAACGCCTTGGCGGTCTTCGCGACCGAGGCGAGGATCGTCGCGGTGTCGAGGGGCGCGAGCGTCCGGACGTCGACCACCTCGGTCGAGATCCCCTCGTCGGCCTCCAGCCGCGCGGCCGCCTCGAGGCACCGGTGCAGGTCGTACCCGTAGCTGATCACCGACAGGTCCGACCCCTCGCGCGCGATCGCCGCCTCGCCGATCGGCGTGGTGTACCGCTCGTCGGGGACCTCGCCTTTGACGAGCCGGTAGCACTTCTTGTGCTCGAGGAACAGGACGGGATCGGGGTCGGCGATCGCGGTGCGGAGCATCCCGGCGGCGTCGGCCGGGGTC
>DASQKC010000155.1:0-26561 GCA_035630755.1 Actinomycetota bacterium
GTGGACTCGAGCCCGATCGAGAACCCGGACAGGATCGTGGTGGCCGGGCCGGTCACCGTCGACTCCGCGATCTCCTGGACCGGGCGGAACTTCGTGTCGGTGAAGTACTGGGTGAGGATCTGGATCAGCGAGGCGAGGACGAGCCCGATGATCACCGCGATCGCGGGCTTGATGCTGTCCATGTACGTGTTCGACAGCCAGAGCACCGCCGCCGCCGACACGAACGCCGACACGAAGAAGCCGCGGTTGATCGCGCGCATCCCGTGCTCCTCCTCCGAGCGCGGCGCCACGACGAGGATCCCGATGATCGAGGTCACGACGCCGATGGCGCGGACGAACAGGGGGAACATGACGCCCGCGATCGCGCCCAGCTCGGAGCCGGCGAACGCGGCCGCGCCGAGGATCAGCGACGCGATGAGCGTGACCTCGGAGGACTCGAACAGGTCGGCCGCCATGCCGGCGCAGTCGCCGACGTTGTCGCCCACGTTGTCGGCGATCGTGGCCGCGTTGCGCGGGTCGTCCTCCGGGATCCCCTGCTCCACCTTGCCAACCAGGTCGGCGCCCACGTCGGCCGCCTTCGTGAAGATGCCGCCGCCGACCCGCATGAACATCGCGAGCAGCGCGCCGCCGAACCCGAAGCCGACGAGCACGCTCGCCGCGTCGCCGTGGTAGATGATCAGGATGACGACGGCGCCGAGGAGCCCCAGCCCGACGGTGAACATGCCCGCGACGCCGCCCGCGCGGAACGCGAGGCGCATCGCCTGGCGGGTCCCGGACTCACGCGCCGCGTTCGCGGTGCGGACGTTCGCCCGCACGGCGAGCCACATGCCGATGTACCCGGTGATCGCGGAGAAGCCCGCGCCGAGCATGAACGCGATCGAGCGGCCGAACCGGATCGACGCCTCGGAGGCCTGGGCGTTCTCGGGAACCGGGAGGAGGAAGAAGATCGCGATGCCGATGATCACCAGGAACACGGCGACCGTTCGGAACTGGCGGGACAGATAGGCGCTGGCGCCCTCCTGGATCGCCCGCGCGATCTCCTTCATCTTCTCGGTGCCCTCGGGGGCCCGCAGGACCTCCCGGACCAGGTACCACGCGAACAGCAGCGCGACGAGCGAGATCGCGAAGATGGCCCAGAGGGCGGTCTCCTCGAACGATCCGAAGACCGCGTCGATCGAGCCCTCCTGGGCGAGCCAACCCACCATCGAACCTCCCGGTGAACGTGTGAGGGAACCCTCTCCGACCCGGCCAGGGGCCCGGCCGGGAACCGACGAAGGATACCGAACGAGGCCCGCCGCCCGTCAGGGCTGAGGTCAGGCTGCCGGCGCGCGGCGGCCGCGCAGGACGACCTGTCCGAGCACACCGGCGACGACCGATCCGACCAGGATCGCCGTCACCGCCTCGTCGACGAGGTCGGGACGGCCCTCGTAGGCCAGCTCGGCGATGAACAGCGCCACGGTGAATCCGATCCCGGCCGTCGCGCCCAGCCCCAAGAGGTCGCGGGGGCCCACGTCCGAGGGTGCCTCGCCCAGGCCGGTGGCCGTCGCCGCACGCGCCGCGAGCCAGATCCCGAGCGGCTTGCCGACGACCAGTCCGACGACGATCCCCCACGCCACCGCGCTGGATGCGGCGGCCGTGAGCGCAGCACGGGTCAGCGGCACGCCGGCGTTGGCCAGCGCGAACAACGGCACGACCAGGAAGCTCGTCCACGGCCACAGGAGGTGCTCCACACGTGCCATGGGGGAGACCGCCTCTCGCGACAGCCACGCCAAGCGCAACCATGACCCAGCGTCGGCATCGGGCGGCTGGGGATGGTCATCGGTCTCGTCGGCGATGCGCCGCGCCTCCTCGCTCACGGCTGCCGGACGCTGGAAGGGCCGGGCGGGGATCAGGACCCCGAGCACGACGCCGGCGATCGTCGGGTGGATGCCGGAGCGGTACGTCGCGTACCAGAGGGCGACGGCGAGGGCGACGTAGACGGGCAGGAATCGAACGTGGCCACGTTCGAGCACCAAGATCACCGCCACGATGGCAACCGCGACGAGCAGCCCGGGCACCTCGATCCCGTGGGAGTAGAAGACCGCGATGACGAGGATCGCGCCGATGTCGTCGACGATCGCGAGCGTCAGCAGGAGCGGCTTCAGGCTCGACGGGGCGCGCGAGGCGGCGAGCGCGAGGGCGCCCAGGGCCAGGGCGATGTCGGTCGCCATCGGGATCCCCCACCCGTGCGACCCATCGCCGCCGCGAACCACCGCGAGGAACAACAGCGCCGGCGCGACCATCCCGCCGACCGCGGCGAGCGCCGGAAGGGCCGCCGCCCGGGGCCGCCGGAGTTCGCCCACCGTGAGCTCCCGCTTGATCTCGATCCCCACCACGAGGAAGAACAGGGTCATCAGCCCGTCGTTCAGCCAGAACCGCAGGTCGGTCCCGATCGTGACGTCCCCCACGCGCACGACGAGCGGCGTCGTCCAGAACGCTTCGTAGGAGTCGCCGAGGTTCGCCCACACGAGCGCGAACGCGGCCGCGGCGAACAGGAGCAGCGCGCTGGAGGTGGCCGTAGCGAGGAACTCCTGCAGGGGCCGCACGACCCCGCGCGGGATGCGACGGTCCGATCGGGACCAGGGGGGCAGGGTGTGGTCGTCGTGGTCGCTCATGGTCGGCTCCGCGCCGACCAGGCTTCCCGGCTCACCGCGCGCATCCTACCTCGCCTCGACTCCACGACTTCGCAACGTCGAACCTCCCGATCCCACGGGGAACGGCTGGTAGCCTCCATCTCGTTTTGGTCTCCCAAGGCAAGAAACCCCTGAGCGAGGCTGGCTCCGCCACGCCCTCACGATCGGACGCCGGCGCGGCGAAGCGACAGCAGATCGCCCGGCGCCGCATGATCGTGGGCGGCGTCGTGCTGGTCGCCGTCCTCGGCGTAGGCGCGTACCTGCTGACCCGCGACGGCGCCGTCGGCCTGCCGATCCTCGGCGACGACGGCCCCGCGACGCCGGACCTCGCGTTCGCCAAGGTCAAGGTTACGGCCGACCCGACCACCGACACGCAAGGGAAGGACATCGACGTGACGGCGGTGGGTGACCAGGTCACGGACCTCGTCACCTCCTTCTACCAGGGGGTCTGGATCGACCCCGACGTGTGGGACGGCGGCGACTACGCCGACGTCTTCGACGAGGTCATGACGGGCAACGCACCCGCCGAGGCCGAGGCGAACCTCGAGGCGCTCACGCTCGGCGAGGCAGCGGGCGACACGTACGAGTTCGTCGACCCCGAGAAGAGCTCCCTCACGATCTTCGTCCTCACCGACGGCAGGGACGAGCCGGTCCAGGTCATCGCGCAGGTCGAGTTCGCGGCGCTCGCCGAACACACCGACGGGACCTTCACCGACATCGAGCAGTCGGCGTCCTACTTCCTGGCCCTCGACGACGACGACTGGCGGATCATCTCGTTCGACGCGACCCGTCGCGAGACCGAGGGCGAGGCCCCGGCCTCGCCGAGCGCCAGCGCCACCACGGAGGCATCGTGACCAGCAGCCCCACCACCCGGAAGATCATCGCCGGCGCCCTCGCGCTCACCGCGTGGGTCGGCGGCACCGTGGCCGGCGCCCTCGGCGGCACCGCGCCCGCGATCGCCCGCCCGACCTTCCAGATCGGCCGGGCCAACGGCTCCTACCTGCCGATCACCGACCCCGAGCGCCCCATCTTCCTGCTGCTGATCGGCTCGGACGCGCGCCCCGGTACCTCGCTCGAGGAAGGGCTGGCCGACTCGCTGCACATCCTCGGGATCAACGTCGCCGCGAAGCGCGCGACCCTGTACGGGCTGCCGCGCGACTCGTACGTCCCGATCGCGTCGGGCGGGTCGAACAAGGTCAACACGGCGATGTCGGCCGGCGGCCCCGAGAACCAGGTCGAGACGGTCGAGGCCCTCACGGGGATCCCGATCGACTACTGGGTGGTCACGGGGTTCACCGAGTTCAGCAACTTCGTGCGGTCGATCGACGGCGTGACGGTGCAGAACCCGTACGCGTTCTCGGGCTCGAACAAGTCCTACCCCGCCGGCGAGATCGTGCTGGACGGCCCGGACGCGCTCAGCTTCGCCCGCGAGCGCAAGGGCCTGCCCAGCGGCGACTTCCACCGCTCGTGGAACCAGGGGCTGATCCTAGAAGGGTTCGTGCAGCAGTTCCGGGGCGATTTCGGCAAGGACCAGGCCGCGACGTACGAGTGGCTCGGCTCGGGCCTGCAGCAGACCGACACGACGGTGCCGATCCACGAGGTCCTCGACCTCACGTTCGCGGTCACGCAGCTGCGTCCCACGCGCGTCACGAACCTCGTCGCCACCGGCACGACGGCCACGGTGAACGGGACGAGCGTGGTCAACCTCTCGAGCGAGAACCAAGCGCTGTGGGCCGACATGGCCAAGGACGGGTTCATCCTGGAGAAGGCGATCCCGGCAGACGCCCAACCCGGCCTGTAGCTCGACCCGCGCCGCGGGCGTGAACGACGGACCCGTCGGGTAGGCTCCCCGCCGATGACGACGCAGCACGACGATCTCATCGACGTCCACCCTGCGCGGCAGCTCGTGGGGATGGGGATCGCGATCGCCCTCACGCTCCCCGGCATCGTCCTGCGGTTCACGCATCCCGACCTGCCGCACCCGCTCGAAGCGCTCCTGTTCGGCATCTCGATCGTCGGGTCGGCGTTCCTGCTGTCGTGGGCGGCCGAGGCCGCGCAGCTCGACATCTCGGCCGGGCTCGCGACGGCGGTGCTCGCGTTGATCGCGGTGCTCCCCGAGTACGCCGTCGACTTCGTGTTCGCCTGGGAAGGCGGGGAGTCCTACCAGTCGACGAACTACACCTCGTGCCCGCCGCTCGGCGGCGGCGAGGAGTCCCCGTGTTCCCTCGCGCTCGCGAACATGACCGGCGCGAACAGGCTGCTCATCGGCATCGGCTGGACGATGGTCGTGTTCATCGCTTGGTACCGCCTCCGCAAGCGCGGCGACATCCGGCGCGGGGTCCGCTGGCCGGGCGTGCAGCTGGACCGCGAGCACGCGATCGAGCTCTCGTACCTGACGATCGCGACCGTCTACTCGCTGACGCTGCCGCTGAAGCATTCGATCACGCTCATCGACGCGGCGATCCTGGTCTCGATCTTCGTGTTCTACACGTTGCGCGTGGCGCGCGCGCCGGCGGAGGAGCCGCACCTGGTGGGTCCGGCGCGCCTCGTGGGGTCGCTCCCCACCGCGGGGCGGCGCAGCACCTACATCGCGATGATGGTCTTCGCGGCGCTCGTGATCCTGCTGAGCGCCGAGGCGTTCGCCGAGGCCCTGGTGGCGACCGGCGAGGAGGTCGGCATCTCGGAGTTCCTGCTCGTCCAGTGGCTCGCCCCGCTCGCGTCCGAGGCCCCCGAGCTCCTCATCGCGGGCCTGTTCGCGTGGCGCCTGAACACGAACGCGGGCCTCGGGACGCTGGTGTCCTCGAAGGTGAACCAGTGGACGCTGCTCGTGGGGACGCTCCCGATCGTGTTCGCGATCTCGTCCGGATCGCTCCACGGCCTGCCGATCGACGCCGTCCAGCGCGAGGAGCTGTTCCTGACCGCGGCGCAGTCGTTCTTCGCGATCACGGTCCTGATCAACCTGCGGATGTCGTTGCGCGAGGCAGGGGTCCTGTTCGGCTTGTTCTGGTTCCAGTTCGTCCTCGGCGCGGTGGTCCCCGAGAGCCTGCACGGGGTCGAGCGGATCGCGGTCGGCGTGCTGTACCTGGCGCTCGGCGCCTGGCAGCTGCTCCAACAGCGGACCGAGGTCCGCCCGCTGCTGCACGACGGCTTCCGCGCGTCCTACGACGAGCTCGGCGCGGCGCAGCTCGCCGACGCCGAGTAGGCCGCCGGGGCCCGCCCGGTGGACCCGCGCGCGTTCCTCGACCGGCTGGCCCGTGACGACGAGGGCTCCCTCGTGCACGTCGAGGACCTCCCGGCCCGGCGCCCGCAGATCGCGCCGTTCCCCGAGGGCGTCCCGGACCTGCTCGTCGAGCGGTTGCGCCTGCGGGGGGTGGAGGGTCTGTACCCGCACCAGCGCGCCGCGCTCGACCACCTGCGCGCCGGCCGTGACGTGATCCTCGCGACGGGGACGGCGAGCGGGAAGTCGCTCGTGTACCAGGCGGCGTTCGCCGAGGACGCGATCGCGGACCCGAAGGCGACCGCCCTCGCCCTCTTCCCCACGAAGGCCCTGGCGCGCGACCAGCTGCGGTCGATCCGGGCGCTGACGCTCCCGCAGGTGAAGGCCGCCGCCTACGACGGCGACACGCCCAAGGAGGAGCGGCCGTTGATCCGACGCAACGCGAACCTGATCCTCACGAACCCCGACATGCTCCACCTGTCGCTCCTGCCCGACCACGCGCGCTGGACCGACCTGTGGCACCGACTCTCGATCGTCGTGATCGACGAGGCGCACGTGCTGCGCGGCGTGTTCGGGACGCACGTCGCGATGGTGCTGCGCCGGCTCCGCCGCATCATCGAGCTCCACGGCGGGTCGCCGCGGTGGTGCCTCGCGAGCGCGACGGTCGGGAACCCGGGTGAGCTGGCGCGGGAACTCACCGGCCTCGACGTGACCGAGGTGCTCGAGGACGCGTCGCCCCGCGGCCGGACCTCGTTCGCGTTGTGGAACCCGCCGATCGTGGACGAGGAGACCGGCGCGCGGCGCAGCGCCCTCGCCGAGGCCGCGCGGATCATGGGCGACCTCGTCGAGGAGGGCGTGCGCACGATCGGCTTCGTCCGGTCGCGGCGCGGCGCCGAGCTCCTGGCCGAGTTCACGCGTCGCGAGGTCGACGACGCGGCGCTCCGCCGGCGGATCAAGAGCTACCGCGCGGGCTACCTGGCCGAGGACCGGCGGGCGATCGAGGCGCAGCTCGCCGCCGGCGAGCTCGTCGCGGTGGCGGCCACGAACGCCCTCGAGCTCGGGATCGACATCGGCTCGCTCGACGCGGCCGTCCTGACCGGCTACCCGGGCACGCGCGCCTCGATGTGGCAGCAGGCCGGGCGGGCCGGGCGGCGGCGCGAGGACGCGCTCGCGGTGCTCGTGGCCCAGGACGACCCGCTCGACCAGTACCTCGTCGGTCACCCGGACGCGCTGTTCCATCGGCCGGCCGAAGACGTCGTGATCGACCCGACGAACCCCTACGTCGTGGGCCCGCACGTGCGGTGCGCCGCGCGCGAACGACCGCTCGCCGACGGCGAGGCCGAGCGGTTCTTCGGCGCGGCGGGCGCCGACGCCGAGACCGTGCTCATCGAGGCGGGCATCCTCACCCGGCGCGCCACCGGGCTCGTGCACGACACCGGCGCCGGGCGGCCGCACGACGACGTCGACGTGCGCGCCGGCGCGGGCGCGGTCTACCGGATCGTGCGCCGCGACACCGGCGAGCTGATCGGCACCGCCGACGAGCGCCGCGCCTTCGGCACGCTGCACCCGGGCGCGATCTACCTGCACCAGGGCGAGCAGTACCTCGTCCACGCGCTCGACATGGGTCGTCGGGTCGCGCTCGTCGATCCGGCCGACCCCGACCACACCACGCAGGCGCGCGACGTGACCGACATCGAGATCGTCGGGGCGCTCGACGAACGCCCGCTCGGCGACGCCGAGATCCGGTTCGGCGACGTCCACGTGACCGACCAGGTCGTCGGGTACGTGCGGCGGTCGGTCGCCACCGGCGAGATCGTCGGCGAGGAGCCGCTCACGATGCCGCCGGTGACGCTCACCACCCGCGCGGTGTGGTGGACGCTCCCGGGCCGGCTGCTCGATCGCGCCGGCCTCGCACCGCCCACGATTTCCGGCGCGATCCACGCGGCCGAGCACGCGGCGATCGGCCTGCTCCCCCTCATCGCGACGTGCGACCGCTGGGACGTCGGCGGCGTCTCGACCCCGCTGCACCCGGACACGGGTCTCACCGCGGTGTTCGTCTACGACGGCTACCCCGGTGGCGCGGGGATCGCCGAGCGCGGCTACCACGCGGTCGAACGCTGGCTCGGCGCCACCCTCGAGCGCGTGCGCGAATGCCCGTGTCGGCGGGGGTGCCCCTCCTGCGTCGTCAGCCCGAAGTGCGGCAACGGCAACGATCCCTTGGACAAGCGCGGCGCGGCGGCGCTGCTGGGAGCGATGCTCGGCTCCGGCTGACCCGCGCCTCCCGGAGGGTCGGGGCCGCCTGGGATACTGCCCTCCCGTGGACCGCACCCAGCCCTACGTCGCCGTCATCGGGGCCTCGAACGCCACCGAGTGGGAGCTCGCGACGGCCGAGGAGATGGGCCGGCTGCTCGGGGAGATCGGGTGCGTCCTCGTGTGCGGCGGGCTGGGCGGCGTGATGAACGCGGCGGCGCGCGGCGCCGAGGCAGCGGGGGGCCTGTCGGTGGGGATCCTGCCCGGCGATGACCGCGAGGACGCGGGGCGCCATCTCAGCGTGGCCATCGGCACCGGGTTCGGCGAGGCCCGCAACGCGATCGTCGCCCGCTCCGCCGACGCCGTGATCGCGGTCGGCGGGGAGTTCGGGACCCTCTCGGAGATCGCCCTGGCCCTGAAGATGGGCAAACCCGTCATCGGCATGGGGACGTGGGAACTCGGCCGCGACGACCTGGACCGCGACCCCCTGATCAGGGCCGATACGCCCGGCGAGGCGCTGGAGGCGCTCCGGCGGGTCCTGCCGCAGCTCACCTAGCCCATCGGTCCTACGGAAGGACGGGTTGACCGTACGCCCTATGGGGAGGGATGATCCGTCCCCATGATCTTCGCCACCACGTTCACCCTGCTGGCCGCCATCTGGGCGACCTTCGTGACATCCACGGTGCTGCAGAGCGCCGCGGTCGACACGACGCAGCTGTTCGCGTTCGACCGTCTCATCTACACCGCCGCGACGGCCGAGGAGAAGGTCCTCATCCTCTGCGTGTTGTCGGCCTCCGCCGCGCTCGCCTTGGTGACCGGGATCTTCATGATCCGCGGACGCCGGCTCGAGCGCCGGATGGCCGCGGAGCTCGACTCCCGGATCGCGACCAGGATGCAGCGGGACGCCGGTGATTCCGCCGTCTCGCGCCTGCTCGACACCCGGGTGGCCGAGCTCCAAACGTCCGTGGACACGCTGACCGCGCAGCGTGACGCGATCTACGAGGAGATCCGCGAGCTCCGGGCCGCACGGGCCAACGGGACGATCTCCGTGATCAAGCTCCCGGACGTCGGTGCAGCGTCGGGGACGACCGACGAACCGGTGGTGGCGGACGACGCCGTGGCCGAGCCGGCCGACCGGGGCGAGCAGGCCCGGGCCTAGCGGGATCGGCCCACGCCCACCTTCGCCGCGATCCTGCGTACCGCCGCGCGCTCGTTCGGCGGCACAGCGAACGCCACCACGCCGACCCCGTAGGCGAGGACGCCGGCGCCGCCCGCGAGCACGATGATCGGCAGGAACGCCGTGGCCGGCAGCAGCGCCGCGACCCCGAGCATGACGAGCGCGCCGACGACGGCGGGTGGCACGAGCCGCACGTACCACCCGTCGAAGGGCCAGATCCCGAGGAACCGGCGCACGAGGAACAATCGGGCGAGCGCGCTGAAGGTCAGCGTGCACGCCTGCGCGATCGCGGCGCCCCGGATCCCGAGGACCTCGGGCCGGGCGAGGGTGAGGGCCACGGCGACGTCGATCGCGAACGCCGCCACGTAGACGAGCAGATCCCAGCCGGTGCGCCCGGCCATGATCAGGATGAACCCGACGGTGCCGACGATCACCGGCACGATCATGCCGAGCGCGACGATCCGCAGGGCCGGCGCGCCCGTCTCGAAGCCGCGACCGAACAACCGCAGCACCTGCTCGGGCAGCACGATGAGGACCATGAGCACGGGGATCGTGGCGGCGAGCGCCCACCGCGTGACCTGTTTGTAGAGCCTGTCGAGCTGTTCGTGCTCGCCGCGGTGGTGCAGGTCGGCCACGAACGGGCTGAACGTGAGCGAGACGCTCGCGAGGAACAGGAACAGCGCCTGCGCGGCGCGCAGGACCGCGCCGTAGACGCCGACCGCCGCCGCGCCCTCGGCGCCGTCGTCGGCGTACAAGATCGAGATCACGTAGAAGTCCGTGAAGAACAGGAGCTGGCTGAACAGCGTCGCCGGCGCGCGGAGCGCGCCGAACCGCAGCAGCGCGCCGGTTCGCTCCTCGGGGACCCCGTCGCCGGCCGGCGCGGGGAGCCGCCGCCGCTGGTAGGACCACCCCGCCACGCCGATCCCGAGCGCCACCGCCCACGACGCGCCGAACGCCGCCGTGGCCGACCCGGCCGTCGCCGCCACGAGCGCCCAGAACCCCAGCGTGAGCACGATCCAGCCCACGGGCTGGGCCACCCATTGGCCGATCAGCGTGTAGACCATGATCTTCAGCCCGCGCGTGGCCCCCAGGAACGTGAACGCCAGCGCGATCACAGGGATCGCCACGGCCGCCCAGCGGAACGCGGGCGTTGCGGACTCCGGGAGCCCGGAGAAACGCTCCGCGAGCCACGGGGCCCCCACGAACACGACCGCGGCGAACGGCGCCGACACCGCGAGGGCGATCCCGACCGACCGGTGCACGAGCCCGGGCGCCCGTCCGCCCTCGCCGCGGCCCACGAGGATCGAGACGAGCCGGACGTTCGCCACGTCCATCCCGAAGCGGGTGAACGCCGCCGCGATGAACGCGAACTGCGTGGTGGCGACGACGATGCCGAACGCCTGCGGGCCGAGACGACGCGACATCACGAGCTGGGCACCGAAGGTGGCGAGCGCGCCGACCAACAGGCCGACGACGTTCTGCCCGGTCTGGCCGACGATGACGCGCTGGTCCGACCGCGGCGCGGGCTGGGTCGGGGCCTCGCTCATGCCGGCTCAGTATCCCAGCGGCTCCGCCATGGACCGGAGATGCCGGAGGGCGGGGCGACCCTCCCGCCCCGCCCTCGGCGTTCCCGGCCCCGCAAGGGGCAGGTCGAGTCGTGCTAGATCACGGCGTGACCGCGACAGACCTCGCCCGTCTCGGTGTTGAGCGCGCGAGCCCGGACCACGTCGGGGCCACGCAGGTTCCGCATCGCCACCCGCACCCCGAAGATGCCGTCGGGCTCGGTGGCGATCCGGCGGCCGCCGAAGACCGTGAACCCGTCGTGCACGATGCGGACCCGCCAGAGCTCACCCGGGACCGGCGCGTCGACGCGGTAGCCCGCTCCGATCCGCTCGCCGTCGGTCACGAGCGTGAGTCGCCAGTGGCTCTCGCCGCTGCAGGTCCCCCGGGCGACGACGCTGGTCTGCCGGGCGGACGCGGGGCCGGCGACCGCCACCAGGATCAGCACGCCGGCCACGAGGATCCGTGCGATCGTCCCGATCATCGGTACCCCCTTCGCGGCGCCGGGGCGTCCGGCGCCTTCCGGAGAAGCGTTCCGATCACGAGGTCGGGGTCGCAACGGGACACCCGTCGCGCGACCCTCAGTTCTGCTGGAAGCTGAGCGACCCGCCGCAGGTCTCACCCGAGTCCCGGTTCAGGGCCGACATCACGACGTCGTCCGCTCCGGCACGGTCGTTGGTCTTGCGAACCCAGCGCACGAAGCCCCCGGTTCCCGAGGTCTTCGCGTTCCGGATGACCTTGTCGCCGTTGTCGGTGACGAACATCGACCACTCCTGGCCTGCCACCCCGCCGTTGATCTCCACGCGGATCAGAAGGGTGGACGCATCGAACTGTCGCGTCACGAGCTTCCAGGTGCTGGGACCGGCGACGCAGTCACCGCGTACGACCACCTTGTCGACGGCACTGGCAGGAACCGGCCAGAGCGTGAGGACCAGCAGCGAACAGACGGCGACCATACGGGCGAGGCGCATGGCCCTATGGTCCTCGCCCCGGCGTTGCGGGGCAACGCGACGGTGGTCCCGGGACCGCTGTCCCCTCATCGCCCGATGCCGTTGCGCTCGGCCCACAGCGCCGCCTGCGTCCGGTCGGCCACCCCGATCCGCTGGAACAGGTTCGTGAGGTGGCCTTTCACGGTCTTCTCGCTGATCCCCAGCCGCCGGGCGATCTGCTTGTTCGCGAGGCCCTCGTTGACCAGGACCAGGACCTCTCGCTCACGCGTGGTCAGGTCGACGGTGGTCTGCGGCCGCGACCTCCCCTCGAGGAGCGCCGCGGCGGCCTTCGGGGCCAAGGGCGCCTCCCCACGGGCCGCGGCGCGGATCGCGGCCTCGATCTCCGCGGGCTCGGCGTCCTTCAACAGGTACCCGATCGCGCCGGCGTCGAGCGCGGCGACGATCTGTTCGCGGTCGGAGAAGGACGTGAACACGACGACCCGCGTCGAGGGCGACGCGATCCGCACCCGGGCGGTCACCTCGACCCCGTCGAGGTCGGGCATCGACAGGTCGAGGAGCAGCACATCGGGCGTCGTCGCGGCGCAGATCTCGACGGCCTCCTCGCCACCGGCGGCGGCGCCGGCGATGCGGACGCCGTCGAAGGTCTCGAGGAGCTGTTCGAGGCCCACGCGCACGACGCGGTGATCGTCGGCGATCGCCACGGTGATCACGTGGGCACCTCCACCCGCAGGACGGCACCGCCGCCGGGCCCCGGCCGCAACGACAGCGTCCCGCCGGCATCGTCGACGAGCTCCCCGAGGATCCTGAGCCCCAGGTGATCGTCGCCGTTCATCACGGCGTTGGCGACGCCGACGCCGTCGTCGGTCACGGTGAGCGTCGCGGACCGTCCGGCGCCGCCCACGTGGACGTCGACGTGCGCGGCGCTCGCGTGGGCGATGACGTTGCGCAGCCCCTCCTGGCAGGCGCGGTACAGCAGCTCATCGACCTCGGGACCGTACGACGTCGCGTCGGTGCGCAGGGTCACCTCGAGGCCCTCCGTGCGCAGACGCGCCGTCAGGTCGGAGAGCGCGGGCCCCAGCCCGGACTGGCGCAGGTTCGGCGGATACACCTCGACGATCGCGGCGCGCAGGAGCCGCACGCTCTCCCGCACCGCGTCCGCCGACGTCGAGAGCGAGTCGCTGACCTCCGGGTCGTCGACCCGCTCGGCCTGCGCGGCCAGCTGCATCGACAAACCGGCCAGGTCCTGCACCGGTCCGTCGTGGAGGTCGCCGGCGAGCCGGCGCCGCTCGCGATCGGACGAGTCGAGCGCTCGCTGGAGCAGTCGTTCCCGGTCACGGTCCGCGCGTTGGACGCGGCGAGCGAGCACGTAGGCGAGCGGGAAGAGGAGGATCGCGAGCGCCAGGAGTGCGACGAGGAGCACCGGCGCGAAAGTCCCGAGGATGTCCTGCTCCTCGGAGGAAACCGATCCGAGCTGCTGGTCGACCTGGAGCAGGAGCGGGACACCGTCGGGGGTGTGGATCCGGGCCGAGACGCGCGTGAGCGGGCTGCCGTCGGCCGACGCGGCTCCCCCTTCGACCACCTCGATCGTCCCCGTGTCGAGGACCATGCGACCGACGCCGCCCACCGTGGCGGTGGTCCCGATGCGTTCGAGCTCGTCCGCGTAGCGGATCGTCCCGTCTGCCCCGATGAGCCGCACGTGGACGAACGGCGATCCCGGCAGCAGGACGGCGCCGAAGACGGCGCCCTCGATCGCGGTCTGCGAGTCGGGCGTCCCCTGCTCGCCCTCCAGCAGCTCGTCGGTCGTCACCCGCTCGATGGCCCGCGTGACGATGGACATGCTCTGGCGCGCCTCGTCGAGGGCCTGGTCTTCCGCGACCCTGCGCAGCACGAGGACGCCCGTGATGCCCACGAGCAACAGGACGACCAGACCCAGGGCCACGAACAGGAGCACGGGGCCGGCCACGGAATCGGAACGACGCCGCATGGCCCAGATCGTACGGGGCCGTCCCCGTGCCGGCCCATCGGCCGTCGGTCCCGCCGTGGCCAGCCGTTCGTCGGGTTGTTCAGCCCCGATACCCTCGAGATATCTCCGTATCGAACGAATCCCGGCCGCCAGATATCTCCGTATGGAGAGAAAAGATGAAGAGGGGGGTTCGCTGTATGCGTCGAACGTCGATGCTGTTCGTCCTCGTCCTGAGCCTCGTGGCCGCCTCCGCCTGTTCGGAGGGGACGTCCGCGGGCTCGGCCGGCACCACCACGAGCTCGCTCCCGACCGAGGAGCCGGTGCCGCCGGGTCCGGTCACGATCGAGGTCGCCGACACCGAGGTCGGCGAGGTCCTGACCGACGGTGAGGGCGAGGCGCTGTACGTCTACCTGCTGGACGACGAGGCGGCGATCGCGTGCACGGATGCGTGCCGCGCCACCTGGTCGCCCGTCCTGATCGACGGCAAGCTGAGCGTCGCCGGCGGCATCGACCGCGCGATCTTCGTGCGGCGCGAGCTGGAGGACGGCACGGTGCAGCTCGCGGTCGGCGGGCAGCCGCTCTACCGGTTCGCGGGCGACACGGAGCCGGGGGCCGTGAACGGGCAGGGCGCCGAGAAGCTCTGGTACCTGCTGAACCCGGACGGGACGCGCAACACGTCGCTCCTCACCGGCTGAGCTCCCGCCCCGCCGGTGTAGCGTCGGCCGTGTGCGGCGGTTGACCACACGGAGCCTGCGTGCGGCCGCGACGGCGCTCGCGGCGGCGGACCCTGCCCTGGCCGGTTCACTGACCAGGTGGGGTCCGCCGCCGTTATGGGCGCGCGACCCGGGCTTCGCCGCCCTGATCCACCTGATCCTCGAGCAGCAGGTCTCGCTCGCCAGCGCGCAGGCCGCCTTCGACCGCCTCACGCTCCGGCTCGGCGGCGCGGTCGATCCGACGGGACTGCTCGCGTTGGATGACGCCGAGATGCTCGCGGTCGGGTTCAGCCGCCAGAAGCGCGACTACGCGCGCGACCTGGCCACCACGATCCTCGACGGCGGGATCGACCTCGGCGCGCTCGACGCGGCGCCGGACCACGTGGTGCGGGCGCGGCTCACCGCGCTCCGGGGGATCGGGCCGTGGACGGCCGACATCTACCTCACGATGTGCCTGGGGCGGCCCGACGTGTGGCCGCACGGCGACCTCGCGCTGGCGACGTCGGCGCGCGACGTGTTCGACCTGCCCGAGCGGCCGACGTTCGCGGCGTTGCGGGCGCGGGCCGAGCGGTGGCGGCCCTGGCGGGCCGTCGCGGCGCGCATCCTGTGGCACGATTACCTGCGCCGGCGCGGCCTCCCCGTGTGAGGCGACCGCGCTCGGCGCGGGCGGTTCGTTAGACGGTCAGACCCTCGTCGCGGATCTTCTTCGCGAGGTCGTGGATGTTGTCCGCCGCCGTCTCGGCGTCGATGCCGGCGGCCTGCGCCGCCGCCTGCAGCTCGTCGTAGGTGATGTTCGCGGGGTTGCCGTGCTCCTCGTTCGGCTGGCCGCATCCGCAGCTCATGCACATCGTGCTCGCTCCTTCCGTCGCGGGCCGACGTGGTTCCCGCCGCCCGGGACGGCGAAACGCTCAGGTCGGCGCGGCCACGCGTCGTGTCCGCACGTTGCCGATCCACGCGACGAGCGCGATCACGATGCCGAACCCGACCGTGATCGCGACCGAGGTGGTGACGACGCTCGCCCAGCCCTCGCGCCGGGGATCGAGGAAGGGGTAGGGGTACCAGTCGACGATCGCGCCGCGGACCATCGTGTACGCGATCCACACGATGGGATAGGCGAACCACCACGCCGCCTCGCGGCCCGCGATCCGCGCCGACGGCGGGTCGACGAGCCAGTCGACGACGATCAGCACCGGTGCGACCTGGTGCAGCACGGTGTTCACCCACGGGAGCGTGGTCTCCACGGCCGCCGGGTCGTCGGAGAGGAGGAGGGCGTACACGACGCCGGTGATGGTCAGGTAGACGACCGCGGCGCCGCGGACCTGATCGATCCGGTGGGCGGGCGGAGGGTGGCGGAGGCCGAGCCACGCCAGGACGACCATCCCGAACACGTTCGACTGGATGGTGAAGAAGCTCAGGAAGCTGACGACGGAGACGTCGCGCGACAGCACATCGAGGAACTGCGCCACGAGCGCGGCGGCGATCAACGCCGCGAGCGCCACCCGGACGACCGCGAGCGCGGGACCCTTCGCCACGCGATCACGATAGGCCAGGGGCCATGCGGCGTGTTCCCTACACTCGGCACGTGGCGCTCCCCTGTCCCTCCTGCGGCACCGAGAACCCGGCGGCGGCCCGGTTCTGCATGGCGTGCGGGGCCGCGCTCGACGCGACGCCCGCGGCCACGGAGGTCCGGCAGGTCACGATCGTGTTCGCCGACCTCGTCGAGTTCACGCAGCGCAGCGACAACGCCGACCCCGAGGACGTGCGTCGCGTGCTCGTGCCGTTCCACCGCGCGGCGAAGGCCGCGATCGAGGCGCACGGCGGCACGCTGGACAAGTTCATCGGCGACGCCGCGATGGGGGTGTTCGGCGCACCCGTGGCGCACGAGGACGACCCGACGCGCGCGGTGCGAGCCGGGCTGGCGCTCCTGGACCAGGTCGAGTCGCTCCGGGCGACGATCGACGCCGAGGTGAGCATCCGCGTGGCCGTCGCGACCGGCGACGCGGTCGTCGCTTTCGGCGCCGGGCCGCAGATCGGCGAGGCCGTCGCCGGCGACGTCGTGAACACCGCCAGCCGGATGCAGGCGCTCGCGCCGCCCGGCGGGATCGTCGTGGGCGAGCGCACGTGGGACGCCGTCCGGACGTCCTTCGACGGCGAGGCGATGGCGCCCGTCGCCGTGAAAGGGAAGGCGGACCCCATCCGGTGCTGGCTGATCACGGGCGCCCGCTCAGCGCCGCCCGAGGACCTCCCGCTGCTCGGGCGCGACGACCACCTCCGCCGTCTGGGCGAGGCGCTCGCTCGGGTCCGCGACGGCCACGCCGAGGCGCTCACCGTCGTCGCGCCACCGGGGCTGGGCAAGACCCGTCTGCTCGGCGAGTTCGTCCGGCGCCACGCGGGCGGTCCCGAGGTCCTGTTCCGGATCGCGTTCCAGCCCCGCGGCCACGACTCCACGGTCGGCCCGCTCGCGGACCTCGTGGCCGACGCCGCCGGCGTGGACCGTGGCGCCGGCCGCGGCGCGATCGAGGCCGGGCTCGGGGCGGCCGTCGCACGCGTCGGCACCGACGATGACGACCGCGCCTCGCTCGGGCGGCGGCTGCGGACGGTGCTCGGCGCGGAGGACACGCCGGGGCCGCCCGAAGGGGCCGGGGACGTGGCCGACGCGCTCGCCCGGGTCATGGGCCGCGGCCGCGCGGCGATCACCGTCCTGCTCGTGGAGGACCTGCACTGGGCCGACCCCGCCGCGCGACAGGTGCTCGATGCCCTGCCGGACGCGTTCGGCGACGCGCCGCTGTTCATGCTCGCCGCCGCGCGGCCCGAGGTGCTCACGCAGCCCGGCGGGGCGCTCGGCGCGGTGCTCGAGCTGTCGCCGCTCCCCGCCGAGGCCACCCGCGAGCTGCTCCGGCTCGTCTCCTGGCGCGATCTGGACGAGGAGGCGGCCGCCCGCATCGCGGACCGGGCCGAGGGCAACCCCCTGTTCGCGATCGAGTTCGGACGCACGCTCGGCGAGCGGTCCGGCGATCAGGCCGTCCCCACCTCGATCCGCGCGGTGGTGGCGGCTCGTCTCGACGCCCTGCCGACCGACGCGCGTGCGGTCGCGATCGACGCGGCGGTCGTGGGCTCGACGTTCTGGCCCGGCGCCCTCGCCGCGCTCGGTCCAGACCACGACGTGGACGCCGCCGTCGACGAGCTCGTGGGCCGGGGGATCGTGGCTCCGCTCGCGACGTCGCGCCTGGCCGGCCAGCCCGCGTTCGGCTTCACCCACGCGCTCATCCGCGACGAGGCCTACGCCCGTCCCACCCGCGCGGACCGGGCGCGCCGCCACCTCGCCGCCGGGACGTGGCTCGAGGCCGAGGCCGGCGAGGGCGCCGGAGCCTTCGCCGCCTCGCTCGCGCACCACTTCGGCACGGCCGTCGACGCGGCCGACACGGCGGGCGCCGCCGGGATCGCCGACGAGGCGCGGCCCCCCGCGATCCGCTGGCTCGTCACGGGCGCCGAGCAGGTGTACCGCCTGGACGATGACGCGGCGTTCACGATGTTCGAACGCGCCCTCGACCTGGGGGCGACAGGTGAGATCGGCGAACGTGCCCTCCAGGGATCGGGGATCGTCGGGCGACGGCTCGGGCGGCTGCCGGGCCCCGTGGTGCTCGACCGGTACCGCCGGGCGCTCGTGTCGGCCCGTGCGCGCGACGACCGGCAGGCCGAGGGCATGCTCAAGGTCCGGATCGGTTCGCAGCTGGGCGCGATGGGCGACTCGGCCGGCTCGCTCGCCTCCTACCACGAGGCGATCTCGATGCTCGAGCCGCTGCCGCCGGGGCGGCCGCTCGCCGCCGCGTACATCTTCCTGGCCGAGGAGGAGATGTTCGCGGGCCGCTCCGCCGAGTCGCTCGATCTGGTCGAGCGCGGCCTCCCGGTCGCCCGGGAGGTGGCCGCCGACGCCGACCTCGTGATCATGGGCCTGCACCTGCGCGGCGACGCGCGATGCTCGATCGGTGACCTGGCCGGTGGCGTCGAGGACCTCGAGGAAGCGCTGGGGATCGCGCGTCGCGCGTCGGGGGCGGCGGAGGTCACCACGTCGCTCGCCTACGTCGGCGACTGGCGCTGGCAGCTCGAGGGCCCGGCCGCGGGCGCCGCGATCTTCGAGGAGGGCCTGGAGCTGTCGGTCCGCGCCGGCTCGGCGAACCAGGCGCGCTGGTCGCGCACGCACCTGACGCTCGTCAGCATCGAGCTCGGCGACTGGGACCGCGTGCTCGCCCTCACCGACGACCTGCTGTCGACCGACGCCGACCAGCTCGACGCGTCGCTCGCCGTGCTGGCCCGGGCGCATCGCAGCACGGTGCTGCTGCGCCGCATCGGCCTCGACGTGGCCGAGGACCCCGAGAAGATCGTCGCCCTCGCCGAGGGGACCCACGAGCTGCAGTCGCAGGCGCCGGCGTTCGCGTACGCGGCCGAGCACGCCGCGGCGCAGGGCGACCGCGAGGGCGTCCTGCGCGCGATCGCCCGCCTGGACGAGCTCACCGCCGACGCCGTCTCGGTGTACCGGGCGGGCGAGGCGCCGCTGATGGCGCGGCTCGCGGTCGCCGTCGGCGATCCGGAGGTGGCCCGTCGGTACGTCGCGCCGCTCGACGTCGTCTACACGCCGCGCGAGCAGCTCCACGCCGACGCCGCGCGCGCCGTGATCGAGGAGGCGCTCGGCGACCCGGCCGAGGCGCAACGCCGGTACCTCGACGTGGCCGACCGGTGGCGCACGTACCGGCATCCCTGGGAGGAGGCGCAGGCCCGGCTCGCCCTGGTCCGGCTCGGTGCGCCCGATGCGGACGAGGCGGGCGCGCGCGCGGCGACGCTCCTGGCCGAGCTCGGTATCCGCTGAGGCAGCGGGTTGACGACACCGCGACCGGCCGGGTAGCGTTCAACCTATCGGTTGAATACGAGAAAGAGGCGAGGACATGCCGGTCGACGAGCTCACCGCCACGTTCCGCGCGCTCGGTGACCCGACGCGTCGCGCGATCCTCGGCCGGCTGGCCGACGGCGAGGCCACGGTCGGCGACCTGGCCGAACCCTTCCCGATCAGCTTCCAAGCGGTCTCGAAGCATCTGAAGGTGCTGGAGGCCGCCGACCTCGTCGTCCGCTCGCGGACCGCTCAGTGGCGGCCGTGCCGGCTGCAGGCCGAGCCCCTCGAGGACGCGACCGGCTGGCTCGACCCCTACCGCCGGTTCTGGGAGCCCCGCCTGGACCGGCTCGACGCCCACCTGCGCACCATGAGAGAGGGATGACCCCGTTGACCGACACCGAACGCGGCTACACGATCACCCACACCTTCGACGCTCCCCGCGAGCTCGTCTGGCAGGCCTGGACCCGCCCCGAGCACTTCGCGGTCTGGTTCGGCACGGCGGAGGTCCCGATGCTGGACGTCGAGCTCGACGTCCGTCCCGGCGGCGAGTGGACGGGCCGCATGTTGTACGAAGGCGATGAGATCCCCTGGCGGGGCATCTACCGGGAGGTCGTGGAGCCCGAACGGCTCGTCGTCGACATGGCCGACGGGGGCTCCCAGGAGTACGAGACCCTCACCATGACCCTCACGCCGCTCGATGACGGACGGACCGAGATGGTGCTGCGCCAGACCGGTCACATGACCGACGAGCAGTACGAGGACGCGAAGATCGGCACGCTGGCCTTCGTGGAGGCGATGGACGACCTCCTGATCACGCTGAAGGAGCGACACGACTGATGAGCGACGTCGTCGGCTACACGATCACGCGCGTCTTCGACGCCACGCCCGACATGGTGTGGGAGGCCTGGACGAAGCCCGAGCACTTCGCCGTCTGGTTCGGGACCGACGCGACGCAGATGGTCGACGTCGAGCTCGACGTGCGGCCAGGGGGGAAGTGGCGCGGCACGATGGTCGTCCCCGACGGCCGCGAGATCCACTGGGTCGGCATCTACCGCGAGGTCGTCGAGCCCGAACGCCTCGTCATCGACTTCACCGACAGCGGCGAGTACGACGGCATCTACGACTACTTCACCGTGACGATCGCTCCCCAGGGGGAGCGGACCGAGATGACGCTCACCCAGTCGGGCGGCCACCTGTCGCCCGAGGAATACGAGCAGGCGAAGGTAGGCACGAACTCGTTCCTCGACACGATGGAGTCCCTGTTCGGGACCACCATCAAGGGACGGCACGAGACGGCGTAGCCGCACGACCTGTCGCCGGCGGCGAACCTTCGGCTCGACCCGTCCGTAGTCCCGGCATACCGTAGGCGGAGGAGGAGCGGATGCGCTGGGGACGTTCGATCGCGACGGTGGCGGCTGCGCTCACGCTGGCGATAGTCGCCGCCGCGTGCAACGACACCGGCGGTGGCGGTGGAGGAGGCGGGCTTTACGGCGGTGACGGCCCCACGTCGGCGCCCACCGAGGGCGCCGCGGTCATCGGCTCGGCCGACTCCGACCTCGGCACGGTCCTCGTCGACGGCGACGGCCACACGCTCTACCTGTTCCAGCAAGACACCGGCGCGGTCAGCACCTGCGCCGGCGACTGCGCGGTCACGTGGCCCCCCGTCCTGACGAACGGGGACGCGACCGCCGCCGACGGCGCAACCGGCATTCTCGGCACCACCACGCGCGACGACGGGACGACCCAGGTCACCTACGACGGGCACCCGCTCTACCGGTTCTCGGGCGACGCCGCCGCCGGCGACACGAACGGCCAGGCGGTCGGCGGCGTGTGGTTCGCTGCCACGCCCGCGGGGACGCCCGCCGCCGGCGGCGGTCCCGGCGAGTCGCCCTCACGCGGCGGCTACGGCTAGCGCGGGGTCGCTCCACCAGCGGCTACCCTCGCGTCCCATGGCACTGCCCGACGGGTACTCGTTCCGCACGCCGACGGCCGGCGACGCCGAGGCGATCGGCGCGCTCTTCGTCGCCGAACGCGAGCGCCGCCCCGAGGCGCCGGCGCTCGACGCGCACTTCATCCGCGAGACGTGGACGCGCGCCGGCTTCGACCTGGCGACCGACGCCTGGGTCGTCACGGACCTCACCGGCGCGGTGGTCGCCTACGGACAGGTGCGGCAGGAGGAGGACGACGCGATCGGGTCCTGGGGCCTCGTACGCCCCGATCGGAACGGTCTCGGGATCGGTGCCGCGCTGTTCGACCGGATCGAGTCGCGCGCGACAGAGCGCTCGGCGGGCCATCCAGCGATGCGGTTCCGCCACGCGGTCACGACCGGCGACGAGGCGGCCGCCGCGATGGCCACCACCCGAGGGCTCCGCCCCGTCCATCACTTCTGGCACATGCAGGTCGACCTGGCGCCGCCCGTCGACCAGGGCGAGGCGCCGGACGGGATCGCCATCGGCGAGATGGGCGAGGACGGGCTCACCGCAGCGCACGCCGTGCTCGCGGATGCGTTCGCCGACGATTGGGCCGACCTCCCGGGGCCACGCGACCGCTGGATCGACGAGGAGCTGGCGAGCCCGAGCTTCGACCCCAGCCTGTGGCTCGTCGCGCGGGACGGCGCCACGCCGGTCGGGCTCGCCGCCGGCAGCGCGGGCGAGGACGGCGGCGCGGTGGACTGGTTCGGCGTGGTCCGAAGCCACCGCGGCCGCGGCATCGGGGCCGCGCTCCTGCGACGCTCGTTCGCGCGGTTCGCGGACCGCGGGATCACCACCGTGATGGTCAGCGTGGACGCCGACAACGTGACCGGGGCCACCGGCGTCTACGAGCGCGCCGGGATGCGCGTCGTCGGCCGGTGGGACCTGTGGGAGCGGGTCGGAGGCCCGGCGTAGAGCTCACCCGATGCCGAAGCCGCTGCCGCCGGTCGATGAGCTGCTGGACCTCCTCCGCACCCACCCGGTACGCCTCGCCGAGCTGACGGACGGCCTGCCGGAGCGACGGCTCCGCACCCCACCGGCCCGTGACGAGTGGTCGGCTGTCGAGATCCTCGCCCACCTGCGCTCGTGCAGCGACATGTGGGGTCGCGCGATCGAGGAGATCCTCGCGGGGGACCACCCCACGATCCGCGCGATCAACCCCCGGACCTGGGTCGAGGAGACCGACTACCGTGAGCAGGCGTTCGCCCCGTCGTTCCATTCCTTCACCCGCCAGCGCACGGAGCTCCTGCGCACCCTCGACTCCCTCGCCTCCGAAGACTGGGAGCGGGCCGCCACGGTCACCGGCGCCGGCAAGCCGCTCGAGCTCACGGTCCACCGATACGCGGACCGGCTCGCGATCCACGAACGGGCCCACGTGACGCAGATCGCCCGGATCGTCGGAGCCCCGACGCGTCCAGCGTGATCGTCGGCTGTCCCAGGTCCGTCAGTCGACGCCGGCTCGGTACACGCGCCAGGTGCCCGGGATGCCCTTCAGCTCGCGCTCCCCGGCCTCCGCGAAAGACAGGCCCGAGCCGGCGACGAGGTCGCGGACGGTCTGCGACACCAGGACCTCGGACGGCCCGGCCAGCGCGGCGATGCGGGCGCCGAGCGTGACCGCGATGCCGGCGGCCTTCCCGTCCAGGGTCTGCACCTCGCCCGTGTGGACGCCCGCCCGGATCTCGATCGACAGGTCGTCGGCGACCTCCTGCGTGATCGCCAGCGCGCACCGGACGGCTCGCGCCGGGCCGTCGAAGGTGGCGAAGAACCCGTCCCCCGCCGTGTCCATCTCGGTGCCCCGGTAGCGGGCCAGAGCGCCCCGGACCAGGTGGTGGTGCCGCTCGACCAGCGCGCGCCACGCGCGATCGTCCGATGCTGTGGCCGTCGCCGTGGAATCCACGATGTCTGTGAACATGACCGTCGCCAGGTACCGATCCAGCTCCACCTCATCCTGTCGAAGTCTCGAGACGAACCGCTCCACGGTGGCGGGGAAATCGTCCCCCGCGTCCCACATGTGCGTGTCGCCCGGGAGTTCCGCGAACTCGGCGCCGGGGATGTGCTCCGCGACGTAGCGGCCGTGTTCGACCGAGGTCGCGCGATCGCCCGTGCGGTGGATCGCGACGGTGGGAACGCGCACGTTCGGCAGCAGGTCGCGGATGTCCAGATCGCGCTGACTCTTCGCCCAGATCACGGCGTCGCCCGGGCCGCCGATCGAGCGCATGGACTCGGCGAGGTCGTCCGCCTCGTGGGGATCGGACGCCCTGCTCGGGAACAGGTACGTCACCCACTCCTGTGCCAACTCGGTCGTGCCCCATCGCCGCTCGACGTCGGCGACCTCGGCATCGAACTCGGCCGCGTTCTGGCCGATCGGGTAGTCGGGGGCCCAGAGTTCGCGCGCGCTCGACGCGTACAGCGCGACGCCCACCGTGCGCTCCGGGAGCGTCGTCGCGAACAGGAGGGCGACGGCCGAGCCGGTGGGTTCCACACCCAGCAGAACAGCCCGCTCCGAGCCCGCGGCGTCCATCACGGCCCGGGCGTCCTCCATCCTGCTCTCGATCGTGAGGAGCTGGCCCGGGTCGACGACGTGATCGGAGTAGCCGGTCCCCCGGAAGTCGAAGATGATCAGCCGGCTGAACGAGGCGAGCCGCTCGAGGAACGCGCCCGAACGACGGCCCTGCCAGACCTGTCCCAGACCGAATCCCGACACGCAGAGCACCAGATCGACGGGGCCGTCCCCGACGATCTGGTACGCGATGTGGACCCCGTCACGCGTGACGGCGTATCGCGTCTCGTGAACCATCCGGGCATCCTGTCCCCCGGACAGGTCGCAGCGCAACCTTCACGCTCTTGCGTCACCGTTGCGCTGGCCGGCGTCGCGTCGCAACGAGGCCCTGCCTAGGATGCCGTCGTGCCCGCCGACCTCACCGTCGAACGGATCCTGACGATCCTGTCCGAGACGCCAGACCGTCTCGCCGAGCTCACCGCAGGCATCACCCCGGCGCAGCTGACGACCGCGCCCGAAGCCGGCGAGTGGTCGGCGGTCGAGGTCCTCGCTCATCTCCGTTCGTGCTCGGACGCCTGGGGCGACGCCATCGACTCGATCCTCGCCGAAGACCATCCGACCATCGCGACCTTCAACGCGCACTCGGGGATCGAACCGATGAGGTACCGGAACTCGGAGTTCCGGACATCCCTACGCGCCTACACACGACAACGAGCGAAGCTCCTGACGACCCTCGAAGAGCTGCGCCCGAGGGGCTGGGAACGAGCCGCCACCGTGACCGGCGCGGGCACCCCACTCGAGAAGGACGTCCATGCCTTCGCGCAACGACTGGCTCGCCACGAGCGGCCGCACATCAAGCAGATCCAGGACCTCGTCACCGGATAGCGGCTCGGTAAACCTGCCGCACCACCGGTGGCTGTTCGTGTGTGACGCCGAACCAAGGAGGTCCCACCGTGAGACGCATCATCGCCAGCGCCATCGTGACCGTCGCCCTACTCGCCGCTGCGTGCGGCGGCCAGCCGACCGACCTCGCACGGACCCAACCGTCGGCCTCGCCGGCGGCGGCGGAGCTCGACGTCGCGGGGACCTGGATCAGCCAGGACGTGGACCGACCGAGCCTCGACGACGCGCTCGGCGCCGAGTTCTCCGGATGGGTGGCCCGCCTGGCCGGCGATCTGGCACAGCCGCTCACCTTGACGCTGAAGGACGGCGACTACCAGGTCACGACGCCCGACGGCGACGTGGTGCGGGACGGCCGCTACCAGGTCGACGGGGAGCAGCTCAAGCTGCAGGTGCGCCCGAACGGCGTCACGGTGCTGGACGTCAGCCTGGACGGCGATGCGATGAGGCTGGCCTTCGTGTCGAACTCGACGCAGCAGTTCCCGCCCAGCGTCGCTCCGGAGGAGGCGGTCCAACGGGCCCTGTTCACCGCCGTCCCGTTCGTGCGAGCCTGACCCGAAACCCACCTGACACCCGGAGACCGTCGTGGACCGGCAGCACGAGGAGTACAGCTGGTTCTTCCGAACGGAGTTCACCGGCGTGGTCAGAACCGTGTACCTGATCCTCCACGATCGCCAACGCGCCGAGGATGCGGCGCAGGACGCCTTCGCACAGCTGTTCGTCCACTGGTCGAAGGTCTCCGCGTACGACCGCCCCGACGCGTGGGTCCGGCGGGTCGCGATCCGCCGCGCCGTCAAGATGCTCTCGCGCGACCGCATCCGCCACGTGCTCGAGCGTCAGGAGGAGCGGACCGTCCCGGGGCCCGCCACGATCGATCCCGGCCTGATCGACGCGCTCCGCTCGCTCCCCCCGCAGCAGCGGGCCGCGATCGCCCTGTTCTACCTCGAGGACCGGCCGACCTCCGAGGTCGCCCAGATGCTCGGCTGCAGCGAGTCGACCGCCAAGGTCCACCTCCACAGGGCCCGGCAGCGCCTGGCCCAGACCCTCGGGAAGGAGTGGATCGATGTCGACGCCTGATCAGCGCCTGCGCGAGCGCCTCGAACGCATCACCTCGCCGGTCGAGCCGGACGTGGATCGGCACCTCGACCGGAGCCTGACCCGCGGCCGTCGCCTCCAGATCGTGCGGCGAGCCGCCATCGCGACGGGGACCCTGGCCGTCGTCATCCTCGTCGCCGTCGTGGGGCAGCGGGTGCTGGACGGATCGAGCGACCGGATCCCCGCAGGCACACCGACGCCGACCGTCTCCGCCCCGATGGACATCGATGGCACGTGGACCGCCAGTGTCACCGGGCCTGACGTCGAGGCAGCGCTCGCCGCCGACGGGCTCGGCACCTGGACCGATCAGCTCCTCGACGACCTGGGCGGGAACCTCCCGGTCGAGCTAGCGCTCACCATCGAGGACGGGACCTACGCGATCTCGGCCGACGGTGAAGTGGTCAAGGAAGGCGATGTCGAGATCCGAGGCAACGACCTCGTGCTCAGCGTCGACCCGAACGGGGTCACGGTCCTCGACGCGACCGTCGGCGCCGACGGCCTGACCTTCACGTTCGTGTCGAACTCAACTCAGCCCTACCCGCCCGACATGGTCCCCGAGGAAGCCGTGCAACGCGTCCTCTTCACATCGGTGCCGTTCGAGCGGACGTGAGACCTAGCCGCAGGGGCGCGGGGTCTCCTTGTGGAACCAGCCGGGCGGGATCTCGAACTCGGCCGACAGCTCCTTGAAGATGTGCGACACGTCGTCGCG